>JBNJDB010000180.1:0-4204 GCA_051744465.1 Bacillota bacterium
TTCTCAATAGATTTTTTGATATTAGGCAGCAAAGGAAGATATTCACCATGCCAATTTGCAATCCAACTATCTTCGCTATATGTAGAATCCCATAATGTTCTAGGCGCCTGAACCCTAGCTCTAATATTTGCTGTGTTTGATGGATCAAAATTGCCCATTATTATTCTTTCTCCGCCTCCTTTTGCTTCGGGATACCAATGTAAATCTAATACATCTAATAACCTTCTTCCTTCTGCCTCACTTGCATCTTTCATTTTACTAAGATAATAATCTATAAACCAACGATAATCATCCTTTACTTGTTGCCAATCTGATGCATCTTGCAAACTAAGATAAGCATTAAAACCATATAAAGCTGGGCCAAATATTTCAGCAGTTGGATCTACATCCTTTACTGCTGTAGCAAGTTCTCTACTTTTATTAACAAGTTCATCACATGTTACCTTTTCCGGATGAATTCGGGGATGAGTTGAAGCCCATAAACCTGGTTCATTGTCAATAGAATAGCCCTTAATTCCATTTCTATCATCAGCAGTACCATATTTGCTAACAAGAAAGTTAACAAATTCATCCATATATACCTTATCATCATTCAAATCTGGATTAAGAGAAAATGATTCTCCTTTTCTAAACTTAACTTCCTTCCACCGTGAAGAGGGAGCCACTTCACCTGCAAACACATTCCCGGCATCATCAGCTGCAACATAACCAGATGCCTGTAAGGTCATTAATGAATACGGTACTTCTTTAGATAATGATATATCGTGAAATCTTGTGGCTACCACACCAGGCTCTTCCCATTTCTCTTCTGGAATATCATAATAGGAAAGCATGTAAGTATCACTACTATGATTCCAATCATCACCAGCATTAGAAAAATTATTTTCCCAATTATAGCCTGTTGTTCTATTACCTCCTAAACGTCGTGCTTTTACAATTGTTTCATTGGCATCCTGATTACTGCCATATATATAGGGACTTATCTTAGTTCTATTTTTTTCTGTATTAATACTAAATTCTACAGCTATTGAATCTGCAGCCTCAACAACAGAAAAATTTAAAACCAACTGAAAGACTAACATTAACAAAGATATTAACATAACAATATATATTTTCTTCCCCAAAATTTTCACAAATTCCACACCCTTTCTTTTAATTGAATTAGCTATCCCAAATGCACCTTTAAAAATTTAAAAAAATAAAACTCTCTTCTTTTAAAGGTTTAACATTATTTCTTAAAAGAAGAGAGTTCTAAAATTATTAGCCCAGCAAAATTCTTCTTAATGCTACATAATCTAAGGCATTTATACTTCCATCTCTATTAACATCAGCATTTGTAGCAGAATTTCTTCCTAGTAAAACTCTTCTTAATGCTACATAATCTAGGGCATTTACGTTTCCATCTCCATTAACATCTCCTTTTATCTCATCACCAATTTCAGGTGTCTCATTAGGGAATAATTCTGCCATTAATCCTAATGCCACAGCATAATCTGCTTGGTGCCAAAAGCGGTGATAGCTAAGTTCAGGAGCTTCTCCATTATCATAAGCTTCTTTTACTAAATCATACATAGGATCTTCTTTATATTTACTGCGAATATCAATAAACTTAATACCTGGCTCAATTACATCACCAGTTCCCATTTTTCCAGTCCATCCTTCAGGCACATATACTTCTTGCTCAAAAAACCGGCTATAATCTGCTCGTTTTTCTACTGTACCTACACCTAAATCATCACGATATTGCTTCCAAATACGATCTAACAACCCTTTTGCAAGTTCTAATGATTCATTATCATTAGTCGCATCAGCATAATAGATTAAAATGTTTGCCAAAGAACCAGCAGTACCAATATCAGTACCATACTTTGTAACTGTTGCATGTAAATCACTATTATCAGAACGACTTCCAGTCCAAGTATCAGGTTGTCCACGCCATTCGATATCTGCTGGAATCAAAAATGTTCCGTCTTCATTTAATGTGATTTCAGTCTTTACCCAGCCAACCCACTTATCCAATAAATCCTTAGCCATTTGATTTCCAGTCTGCCAATATAATTCTGATACACGCTGCATTCCCCATGCTTGAGTTCCAAACCACTTATTACTACCTGGATCTTCATATACAGGATGTTCTACATAAGCCATATCATAAAAAGTAGATCTTTCTGCTGGATACTTTTCATATCTACCATTCCAAGAGTTAGTTGCTCCCCCAGCAATTGCCCCCTCTGATGATTGTAACCAAGTATAGAATTCAAGCTGTCTTTCTAAACTTTCTTCCCAATCTCTAGTAGCATTAGGAGCTTTCATAGCATTTCTAAATTCTGATTCATCAGCTAATATCCAAGCTGTCATTGGATTTTGATAAAAGAAATGGGACTGACTACAGCCTGTTTTATAGGCCCATTCTCCATTAAGATCTCCCCCCCAAGAAGTGTACCAGGATAACAGATAATGTGCACTATCATATCCAGATGAAGGTGCATTAGGATCTTGGGCACCTAGGGGCTTATAGTATTTATCAAACATATTTGACCTTAAGAAATCACCCATTTTAGCAGCTTTTGGTACTAAGTCAGCAATCTGTCCTTCTAACTCATCTTCCTTGGCCCATTGATATGCATTATAAACTGCTTGAATCGCACGTGCTTCTGCATCAGGAGCATTAGTATAGCGCCATTGTTTTGAATAACCATTTGGGTCATCACCAAATAAATCAAGAAATCCGTTTTCTCCCCCATATTTGAAATTTTCTATAGATGGATGAGGAATAGTCTCCCAAGTTGATTCCTGTTTTCCTCTTTGAAAGGTATTGATAAATACTGGTTCTG
The DNA here is from genome assembly GCA_051744465.1 of Bacillota bacterium. Lineage (GTDB taxonomy): Bacteria > Bacillota > Halanaerobiia > Halobacteroidales > Halobacteroidaceae > Halanaerobacter. The sequence continues at coordinate 2,835 of JBNJDB010000180.1, forward strand.
TTCCCTCACCATATTCATACCAATTATCAGCATCCGTTAACCAATGCATTAAATACATCGGTTCTCCACCATAAGCATTTACTAACTCTTCGTGTAAGGGATCATATCCTTTATTATGATGATCAAATTTAACTGGATATTCTTTTGGTGTATCCCCCTCCGGTGCATAAGAAGCCGAAAGATTATTAATACTTCCAAAACCTGGTTGTTCAGAGTCATCTGGAATAGCATGCTCTTCCATTGATTTCCAAGCTTCTTCTACTCCAGAATAATCTTCATTTAAATTACCATACATTGCTTCTAACCAAATATAATAACTAAAAGCCTCACTAGTACTAACATGACCATAGTCAGGTGCTTCAATAATTAGAGTTTCTACGGAGTGATAAGGGATCCCTTCTTTACTAAAATATCCATTAGCTGGATCTTTAACATCTTGATAAAGTTCATTAAACATATCCTTATAACTTTCAGCGGTTACTCCAGTAGATACAAATACTAACATCATTATTAGAACTAATAATGTAGTACACAAATTCTTCTTAATCATATTGCTTTTTTCTCCTTCCCTATAGTTAATTATAGAAAAGAATTGATAGGACCCAAAATAAGATCCTATCAATTCTTTCTACTCCATTAATCAAATAATGATTATTCTATAACTATACCACCGGCAATTTTTTCAACTGGCATTTGATTTTGATCAAAATCAGCAAAAACTCCTCCTTTTTTAAAATTAATCTCTTTTAACCCTTCTGAAGCATCAGACTTCACTTTTACTTTTAAGTTAGCAAATACCCCATCTTCTCTTATCATCTCTTGATTCTTTTTTTCTTCTTTTTGGTCCTCAATCATAAATAAAAATGCCATAAATGATCGTTCATTGTTAAAATTACCGTTGAAGCCTTCTTTTGTAATATCCCCTGCACTTAATTCTACTATTTCCAATTCACTATTATCAAATTCTAACTGAAAATCACAAGCATTAATAGGTTCTTCTACATTTATAAGTTTAACTGGCACTGTAACTGTTTCACCTGGTTGAGCTGTTACTTCTTCAATCTGTACTGCTAAACCTTCCGGTACAACTTCTGACATTGTTGTTATATCTAAGACATTAGAATTTTCACTTTCTCCACTGTCATTATAAGATGTTACTACAAAATAATACTTCTTATCACTCTTTAATTCAGTTACTGTATAACTAGTTTCAGTTCCTAAATCTATTTCTTCAGTATAATCCTCTGGATTTGTTCCATATTTTAGTTTATATCCATTTGCATTTTCTACACTACTCCAACCTAGATCTACTTTATTAACTCCTGCACTAGCACTATTTAATTCTGGGGCAGCTGGAACTTCTGGTTCTG
>JBNJDB010000181.1:0-4185 GCA_051744465.1 Bacillota bacterium
AGCAGAAAATGCCCTCAGCAAAATTGAAGAGTAAATAGCTAATAAAACTGGAGAGCGTTAGGCTCTCCAGTTTTGTGTTTTAGGAGGAAAGGGAAAAATGATTTGCAGCAAGAATTATTTTAGTGAAAGTAATAGAATTGAGAGGGAGGCTGATTATGGAGAATTTTCCAATTCAGGTTTTAACTCCTGAACTAAGTCAAACTATTGTAGAGCGGACAATGGAAATTGTCGATTATAATATTAATATTATGGATCAAAATGGAGTAATTATTGGTAGCGGGAATCAAGACCGGATTAACAATGTGCATGAATGTGCTCAGCGAGTAATTGAATCTGGTGTTACTAAAAGAGTTTATCAGCAAGAAGAATCTGAATTAACTGGGACTAAATTTGGCATTAATATGCCAATTCAATTTAATGGAGAAGTAATTGGAGTAGTAGGTATTACTGGTGACCCTGATGAGGTGGAATCTTATGCTGGGTTAGTAAAAATGACAGTAGAATTAATGGTCCAACAGGCTGGATATTTAGAACAAGAACAACTGCAGGAACAAGCTGAAGAACATTTCATCAAGGAATTGTTAAATAATGAAGTAACGATTGATTTAGAAACTATGTTCCAGAGGGCTCAGGAAATAGGATTTAATTTAGAACAACCGTATCGAATTTTTATTTTAAAGATCTATAATCTTTGGGAAAAGCTGTTGCAGTATGCTCAAGAAGAGAATAATACTAAATTGCATTATTATAAAAAGCAGATAAAGTTAGAAGTCCAAAATTTTTTTGTTAGTTCTGAAGATACTAAAGTATGTTATTGGAAAGGGGAAAAATTTATAATTTTAGAGTGTGAGATTGAAGAGTATACTGATGATGATTTAATTTCTTTAGGCGAGGATTTATTAGCTAGATTGGAGCAGAGTTTGGGGTTTATTGCAGAATTAGGAATTGGGAATAAACAAAACGGTTTAAAAGGGATAAAAAATTCTTTTTCTAGTGCTGTTGATGCTTTAGAATTAGGAGAAAAATACAATGAAACATCAGATGTTTACTATATTAAAGACTTGATTTTAGAAAATTTAATTCATGATTTATCTAAAGAGCGTCGGGCAAAATTAGCTAGTCAATTTCCGCTGCCGGAAAAATATCAGCAAACTTTACAAGTTTATTTTAGTAATAATTTGAATATTAGTGAAACAGCCCGAGAATTATTTTTGCATCGTAATTCTATTTTATATAGACTAGATAAAATAAAAGAAGTTACTGGTTTAGATCCGAAAAAGTTCAATGATGCAATTCAACTTAAATTTGGGTTATTATGTCAACAATATTTTTAATAGTAACAATTACTCAGCCTATCAAGCTGAGTTTTTTATTTTTTTTGAGTATAAGGTTAAAGTTTTGTGCAAATCAACAAAAAAATTAATATTTAAGAAAAAAACTTTGTATAATTTGCGAATTGAAGCAATTAATTATAATCAGTACAATATAATTAAGTTAATATTCAGAAAATTAATAATCTTAAGAGAAGGTGAGGTGATGGAGTAATGCAAATAGTTTTAGCACCTGATTCTTTTAAAGGAAGTTTAAGTGCAGTCGAGGTTGTGGAAAGTTTAGCCCAAGGTTTAAATAAAGCCAATTTAGATATAGAAATTACTGAATTGCCGATGGCAGATGGTGGTGAAGGTACAGTTAAGTCATTAGTTAATGCTACAGGAGGAAGAATAGTTGAAGAAGAAGTACTAGGTCCGTTGGGGGATTCGATTACAGCTCAATTTGGTATTTTAGGAGATGGTTCTACAGCAGTAATTGAGATGGCAGCTGCTTCTGGACTACCACTAGTACCGGAAGGAAAGCGTGATCCTACTAAAACTACTACTTATGGTACAGGTCAGTTAATTGCTACTGCTTTAGATCAAGGCTGTAGAGATTTAATTATCGGGATTGGTGGTAGTGCTACTAATGACTGCGGAATTGGGATGGCGCAAGCTCTAGGTGCTGAGTTTTTGGATAGCTCAGGTACTAATGTAGGTTTTGGCGGTGGTGAGTTAAAAAAAATAGAAAAAATTGATTTAAGTAATTTAGATAATCGCATTCAAGAATGTAATATTGAAGTGGCTTGTGATGTTGATAATCCACTTTACGGTAAAGATGGAGCAGCTTATGTCTATGCTTCGCAGAAGGGAGCTGACCAAGTAACAGTTGAAAAATTAGACCAAGGTTTAAGAAAATTTGCAGTAATAATTGAGCAAGAGTTAGATAAAGATGTAGCCGAAATTCCTGGGGCAGGAGCCGCAGGAGGGTTAGGAGCAGGATTAGTAGCTTTTTTAGAGGCAGAATTAAAATCGGGGGTTGAAATAGTAATTGATGCTATTGATTTAGCTAAAAAAGTGGTAGGAGCAGATTTAGTGATTACTGGGGAAGGGATGATTGATCAACAGACTGTATTTGGTAAGACTCCGATTGGAGTAGCTAAAACTGCTAAAAAATATGATGTTCCTGTAATAGCAGTGGCAGGCAGTTTAGGAGCAGGTGCAGAAGAAGTTTATGATGGAGGGATTGATGCTTTTTTTTCTATGCTAGATAAACCAATGCAGTTAGAGAAAGCTCAAGCAGATGCAGATAGATTGTTGGAAAAGTGGGCGGAAAATCTAGGAAGAATGATAAAAATTGCTAAAGGTTTATCATTTAAATAAAACATAATTCTATTAGGGAGGGATATTCTATGGTGCAGGGACCACTATTATTGGTTATTCTGGCTGTAGCAATTGCATTTATTGTATTAATGACTTCTAAATTAAGAATGCATGCTTTTCTAGTATTATTATTAACTTCATTTGGTGTAGGTCTGATGTCAGGTATGGCTCCTATGAAAGTCGTAAAGACAGTGACCGATGGTTTTGGTGGGATTCTTAGCTATATCGGAATTGTAATTATTGCTGGAACGATTATTGGGACTTTATTAGAAAAGTCGCGTGGTACTTTAACCATGGCTAATACAGTGCTGAAATGGGTAGGGGAAACTAAGACAGCTTTGGCTATGTCAATTACTGGTGCAATTGTGTCGATACCGGTTTATTGTGATAGTGGTTTTGTCATTTTGTCTTCATTAAATAAGTCATTAGCTAAAAAAGCTAAAATTTCAATGTCTACAATGGCTGTTGCTTTATCTGCTGGTTTATATGCAACGCACACTTTAATTCCTCCTACTCCAGGGCCAATTGCAGCAGCAGGAACTATTGGAGCGGATTTGGGAATTGTAATTATGTTCGGGGTAATAGTAGCAATTCCAACTATTTTGGCTGGTTATTTGTGGGCAACTAAATATTCCTCCAAGTTCTATATTGAACCAGATATTGAGATAGAAGGTGATGATGAAAAAGATGAATTACCGAAGCCATTTAATGCTTTCGCACCTATTGTAGTCCCTATTATTTTGATTACTTTAAAATCTATTGCTGATTTTCCAGCTCATCCTTTTGGAACTGGTAAAATTAAGACTTTCTTTGATTTCTTTGGTGATCCAACAGTAGCTTTACTTTTGGGTGTTTTCTTAGGCTTTAGGTTAATTCCTAGTTGGGATAAAGAGTATATTAACGGTTGGGTTGGTGAAGGATTGAAGAATGCTGCTTCTATTGTTATGATTACTGGTGCTGGTGGTGCTTTTGGTGAAGTGCTAAAATCTACTCCTATTGGTGACTATCTAGGTAATACATTATCTGAATATCATTTAGGTATTTTCTTACCATTCATTATCGCAGCTGCTTTGAAGACGGCGCAAGGTTCTTCAACAGTAGCACTAGTAACTACTGCTTCGTTGGTAAATCCTATTTTGGGAGACTTAGGATTAGGTGGGACTATGGGGCAAGCCTTAGTAGTAATGTCTATTGGTGCTGGAGCTATGACAATTTCTCATGCTAATGATAGTTATTTTTGGGTTGTCAGTCAGTTTTCAGGATTAGATACGACTACTGCTTATAAAACGCATTCTATGGGCACCCTGGTGCAAGGGATTACAGCAATTGCGACAGTCTTTATCTTATCGTTGTTCTTTATCTAAGTTGTGAGCAGTAAAACTTGATAAGTGATTCAGGGATTACTATTCCCCAGGGTTTTTGGCCCTGGGGTTATTTTTGAGATAAATCGCAATCTATTATTGACATATGTTCATAATAGAGTTATAATATA
>JBNJDB010000182.1:0-4182 GCA_051744465.1 Bacillota bacterium
TTAGACTTATCTGTTAGATCTTCTAATTGTTTAAAACGAGCTGGGCTTGATACAGTAGAGGAGCTTGTTAATACAACTGAAGAAGAATTAATGCAGATTAGGAATTTAGGGAAGAAATCATTACAAGAAATAAAAGCAAAATTAGCAGAATTAGATTTAACTTTAAAGCAACCGGAATTGTAAACTAGATATTGAAGTTGAAAAGGGGGGATAGTCATGGCCCGTAGAAAGTTAGGTAGAGAAAGCTCACCTCGAAAAGCTTTATTTGTTAATTTATCTAATCAGTTGTTTAAGAACGAAAGAATTGAAACAACTGAACCAAAAGCTAAAGAAGTGAGAAGTTATGCAGAAAAGATAATTACTAAAGCTAAAAAAGGAACAGATCATGCTCGTCGTCAGGTTATGAGTAAATTACAGGATTCTGAGACAGTTGATATTTTATTTGATGAAATTGCACCTAAATATGCTGATCGTCCAGGTGGATATACTAGAATTCTTAAAACAGGACAACGAAGAGGCGATGGAGCAGCAATGGCAATTTTAGAATTAGTTGAATAATTTCAAATAATAAAATCATCTATTTTTAAACAGCCATTTTAGAAAATAATACTAGACGGGAATCGTCTAGTATAAGTGGCTGTTTTTTTGTATTAGGTTGGTGAAAATATGCCGCTAATTAGAATTGAAGATTTATGTCATAAATATGATCAAGAACAAGATTGGATCCTAAAAGATATTAATTTAAATATTGAAGCAGGAGATTTTGTAGCGATTGTAGGTCATAATGGTTCTGGCAAGTCAACTTTAGCTAAAATGTTAAATGGATTATTGACTCCTGACAGAGGTTTTGTTGAAGTTGCTGGTCAGTTAACTAATAATCAAGATGAGATTTGGGATATTAGACGAAAAGTGGGCATGGTGTTTCAGAATCCTGATAATCAATTAGTAGCTAATATAGTAGAAGAAGATGTAGCTTTTGGCCCAGAAAATCTTGGTTTAGAAGCATCAGAAATAACTAAAAGAGTTAATGAGGCCTTATCTACTGTAGAGATGGAAGAATTCAAACGTTATGCTCCTCATAATTTATCAGGTGGTCAAAAACAGCGAGTAGCTATTGCTGGTATTTTAGCTATGAAACCAGATTGTCTTGTATTAGATGAACCAACAGCGATGTTAGATCCTGTAGGTAGAAAAAAAGTTTTATCGACTGTCCAACAATTAAATTCTAATTCAAATATGACAGTTATGTATATAACTCATTTTATGAATGAAGCTATTAAGGCAGATAAAATAATAGTAATGGAACAAGGTGAAATTGTTTTAACAGGAACTCCAGCCGAAATATTTAATGATCTAAATGAATTAAGAGAGTATCATTTAGATGTGCCTCAAACAATAGAATTAGCTGTTGAATTGCGGGAAGCTGGATTAGATATTTCTAAAGAAATATTTGATATAGATAGGTTGGTGGAGCAATTATGTTGATTGAAGTTAGTGATTTAGAACACCAATATAATCCTGATTTAGCTCCTGATTCATATGCGATTAAAGAAATTGATTTTAGTATAAAAGATGGTGAATTTATCGGTCTGGTTGGTCATACTGGTTCTGGTAAATCAACTTTGGTGCAAGCTTTAAATGGCTTAGTAAGACCTACAGGTGGCCAAGTTAAAGTTAGTGGGTTAGATTTAACTGAAGCTGATAATTTAAAAGAAATTCACAATAAAGTAGGTCTTGTCTTTCAATATCCTGAACATCAGTTATTTGAGGAAACAGTCTTTAAAGATGTTGCTTTCGGTCCTAAGAATTTAGGTCTGGAGCAAAACGAGATTAAAAAGAGGGTTAAAGATGCTTTAGAAGTGGTGAATCTAGATTATAATCAATTTAAAGAGAGGTCTCCTTTTAGATTATCAGGGGGCCAACAGAGGAGAGTAGCTATTGCTGGAGTTTTGGCTATGAAACCTGAAATTTTAATTTTAGATGAACCAACAGCTGGTTTAGACCCGCAAATGAGAAAAGAATTAATTGCTGCAATTGTAGATTTGCAGGAAAAGTTTTCTTTAACTATAATTTTGATTTCTCATCGGATGGAGGAAATTGCTCAATTGTCTGATAGAGTTTTTGTATTAGATAATGGAAAACTTTCATTAACTGGTAGCCCAGTTGAAGTTTTTTCTAATTATGAATATTTAACTGAAATAGGATTAGGAGTCCCTGAAATCACTGAGGTTTTGCATCGGCTCAAAGCCAAAGGATTAGCCGTAAATACTGATGTTTTTAGAGTAGACCAGGCTAAAGAAGAAATACTGAAAGTAATGAGAGGTTAAATTATGTTAGATGATATTATAATAGGGCAATATATTGAAAAAGATTCTATTATTCATAATTTGGATCCCCGGACTAAAATATTAGTTATTATGTTTTTTATTATGACTATATTTTTATTGGGAACTTTTAAAGGTTATTTTGCTTTAGCAATTTTGATTTTAGTAACTATCTTGTTATCTAAAATCAAGCCTGGTTATATGATAAAAAGTATTAAACCATTATTATTCATTATTTTATTTACCTTTTTTATTCATTTATTTATGACTCGGGGCGGTAAAATATTATGGGAATGGAAATTTTTACGGATTGAAGAAGAGGGATTGAACTTAGGTTCATTTATGGCTCTGCGACTAATTTTTTTAGTCTCGTATACATCGCTGTTAACTCTAACAACATCTCCTCTACAACTGACTGATGGAATTGAAAGGTTGCTTAATCCATTTAAAAAGATTGGTGTTCCAGCCCATGAATTAGCAATGATGATGACAATTGCTTTAAGATTCATTCCTACTTTATTAGAGGAAACTAAAAAAATAATGAAAGCCCAACAAGCTAGAGGGGCTGATTTTGAGAGTGGTAATCTAATTAAAAAGGCTAAGAGTCTGATACCTTTGTTGGTACCTTTGTTTGTTAGTGCTTTTCGTCGCGCTGACGAATTAGCTCTGGCTATGGAATCAAGGTGTTATCGGGGAGGAGAAAATAGAACTAGAATGAATGTTCTTTCTTTTGCCCAGCGGGATTATTGGGCGTTGGTTATTAGTATCTTCTATTTAGCAGGGGTAGGGGTTTTGTTTTAATTGTCGTAAAGTAACATTAATAATTTTAATTAAGTTTCGAAATTGCTTGACAGGACTGGGGAGGTATAATAAAATTAATTGTAAGTTTGTTTTTTGTGAACCAGCCCCGGTTCGAAATAATTATACAATATTTGTAAGGAGGTAAGTCCCATGAGTAAGACCATGAGTACTTATATGGCAAAGAAAGAAAATGTTGATCGGAAATGGCATGTTGTTGATCTTGCAGGAAAAACTTTAGGTAGAGTTGCTTCCGAAATTGCTAAAATTTTGCGAGGTAAACATAAGCCTGTTTATACTCCACATGTTGATACTGGAGATTTTGTAATAGTCATTAATGCTGATAAAGTTCATTTGAGTGGAAATAAACTAGAAAATAAAATGCATTATAAGCATTCTGAATATCCAGGTGGTTTGAAATCTAAACCATATGGTGAATTATTAGAAGAACAGCCTGAAAAAGCTATTGAGTTAGCTGTTAAAGGAATGTTACCTAAAAATAGGCTAGGACGTAAGATGTTTAAGAAATTAAAAGTATATAGTGGTTCTGAGCATCCTCATGAAGCTCAAGAACCTAAAGAATTGGAATTATAAATGAAGGGAGGATGTTTTAATGGCAGCAGAGGTTGAATATCTAGGAACTGGCAGAAGAAAAACTTCTACTGCGCGGGTTAGATTGTTACCTGGTGACGGTAAAATCGAAGTTAATAATAAAACTTTAACTGATTATTTTGGTCGAGATAGTTTAGAAATGGTTGTTAAGCAACCATTAGAGATCACTGAAACTATTGGTGGGTTTGATGTAATTATTAATGTTGATGGTGGAGGAACTTCAGGACAAGCTGGAGCTATCCGTCATGGTATATCCCGAGCATTGTTAGAAGTTGACCAAGGACATCGTGATGTTCTTAAGAAAGCTGGTTTCCTAACAAGAGATTCAAGAATGAAAGAACGTAAGAAGTATGGACACAAAAAAGCACGTAAATCTCCACAATTCTCTAAAAGATAATTTTTTTCCGACAAGGAAGGGTATATTTATACTCTTCCTTGTTGTAGTTTA
>JBNJDB010000183.1:0-4124 GCA_051744465.1 Bacillota bacterium
TTGCGCAGTTAATTAGCAATGAATAATGTACTTAGGACTACACGAAGGTACGATAGTAAATATAGTTAACAGTTAGCAACCAGTAAACAAATAAGTCAAAAAAATCTAAGTATGAAGTGTAATTGAAAACTAGTAATTAAATAGTAAATCTATTGAGCTAGATTTTGCGTCTTTGTTTATTGTTTTTAAATTCTCCATTTTCAATTGAAAATTGTCAATTATATTTTCCCGGGGGTGAAAAGTTGGATCAGAATAAATTAGGTTACTTATATATTATATTAGCGATGATTACGTGGGGGAGTATTGGTTTAATAGTTAGATTTATTCCTCTGCCGGCACAATTAATAGTATTCTATCGGGTTTTATTTGCTTTTGTATTTTTGCTACTTTTAGTTCTGAATACTAGGGAATTGAAAGTAGAACAGTTATTTAAAAACAAATTATTATTAGTGGCGACGGGGTTTGCTTTAACGATTAATTGGATTTTGTTTTTTAAAGCAATTAAGCTGACAACTATTGCTAATGCAACCTTAGCTTATTATACTGCTCCGATAATAGCTACGATTTTATCAGTTTTATTTTTAGATGAAAATTTGACTAAAAAAAATATAGTTGCTCTCTTGTTAAGCTTCACTGGTATAATTATTATTTCTGATGTTAGTAATTTGTCTTTTGTTGGTTTAGAGGGGATTTTTTATGGTCTGTTAGCGGCTTTCTTTTATGCTGCTTTTATGGTCTTAAATAAGTTTTGGGGTGCTATTTCAGCGCGGGTATTGACCTTAGGACAGACTGGAATAGGTATTTTGATTCTGTTACCTTTGGTTTATCAGTATCCTCAACCAACTGGGCGGTCGTGGTTATTGTTAATTATATTAGGAATTATACATACTGCTGGGGCATTAGTCTTGTATGTAAAAGGGCTTAGTTGGACTAAAGTGCAAGATGTTGGTATTTTAAGTTATATTGATCCAATTAGTGCTATTTTTTTAGCTGCTATCTTTTTGGGTGAAATTCCTTCTGGGATGACTATTGTAGGCGGTAGTTTGATTTTGCTGGGCTGCTATTTAGTTTTAGGGAATTAAAATTGGTAGGAACTAACAGTTGCTTTTCTGATTAAAATTTTAATAATTGCGCATTTTAACTGTAGAGGAGGAGATTCTGTAATGCAAATTAGTAATTTAATGACTGACCAAGTAACTACAGTTGATTCTGATTCTTCTGTAACTGATGCTGCGCGAGTGATGCGTGATTTAAATGTTGGTGTTGTCCCTGTCTGCCAAGGTGAAAAACCAGTTGGTATGATTACCGATCGTGATATTACAATTCGGAATGTTGCTGAAAATAAAGATCTTAACACACCTGTAAAGCAAATCATGTCCGAAGAATTGGTGATGGGAAGCCCTGATATGAATGCAGAACAAGCAGCTCAATTGATGGGCGAAAAGCAAATAAGACGCTTGCCGATAGTAGAAGATAATAACTTAATAGGTATTGTTTCGCTTGGTGATTTAGCAGTTGCTAACCAGACTAATATGGAAGCGGGAGATGCATTATCAACTATATCTACACCTAGTAAGCCTAATAAATAAGTATTCATGACCTTGTCTGATTTCAGGCAAGGTCTTTTTTGGTTGAATTTATGCTTGGATTGATGTATAATCAAACTGTATACTAAAAGAAAATTATAATTAAATAAAACTAGAGGTGCCATAGTCGGCTGAGAGGAGAGCAATCTCTAACTCTTTGAACCTGTTGCTTAATTCCAACGTAGGGAAGTGATGTAGATTATTCTAGCTTGCCTTAGGGCAAGCTTTTTAATTTTTTTGTATAGAAGGAGGGAGTTTCAGTGCAAGTTTTAGTTAATGGAGAAGAGTTTGAATTAGCTCCTAAGACAGGGTTGTTAGATTTTTTGGAAGACCAAGATTTAGAACAAGAGCAAGTAGTAATTGAGTATAATGGAAGTATTATCAAAGGAGATAATTTAGAAAATATAATTCTAGAAGCTGATGATCAATTAGAACTCATTAGCTTTGTAGGTGGAGGGTGATTGCTATGACTGATAAATTTAAATTGGGTGGTCAAGAATTTAAGAGTAGACTATTAACAGGAACGGGTAAGTTTGCTAGTAAAGAAGTTATTCCCGAGACAATAGAAGCTGCTAAATCAGAGTTAGTTACTATGGCTTTGCGTAGAGTTAATCTGTCTGATCCACAAGAAAATGTGATTAATTATATTCCTGATGATTGTACTTTGTTACCGAATACTTCGGGAGCCCGAACTGCTGAAGAGGCAGTCAGAATTGCTAAGATTGCTCGCGAGGCTGGTTGTGGCAATTGGGTTAAGATTGAAGTAATTAAAGATAAGAAATATTTATTGCCGGATAATCAAGCTACAATAGAGGCTACAGAAATATTAGTGGAAGAGGGATTTACTGTTCTACCTTATATGAGTCCTGATTTAATGGCTGCTAAAAAATTAGAAGCAGCAGGAGCAGCTGCAGTAATGCCACTAGGGGCTCCAATTGGTTCTAATCAGGGCTTAGAGACAAAAGCATTAATTAAAGTTTTAATTGAACAAATTGAGGTACCAATTATTGTTGATGCTGGAATTGGTAAACCTTCGCAAGCTGCTGAGGCTTTAGAATTGGGAGCAGAGGCAGTATTAGTTAATACGGCTATTGCTACAGCTAATAATCCAGTCCAAATGGGCCAAGCTTTTGCCCAAGCAGTTCAAGCAGGTCGTAATGCTTATTTAGCAGGAACGGGAGCTAAAAGTGAATCTGCTCAAGCATCATCACCATTAACAGGATTTCTAGGGGAATGAGGTGCCTATTAAAATGAGTTTCTATGATTATTACCAGCAGTTTAAAGATTTAGATACAGAGCAATATTTTCAAGAAGTTAGTAATGGAGATATTGAAACTATTTTAACTAAAGAAGAACTAGATTATCAAGATTTTTTGGCCTTGCTCTCGCCTACTGCCACAAATTATTTAGAGGAGTTGGCCCAGCAAGCCCACCAGAAGACAGTGCAGTATTTTGGTAAGACCATGAAGTTATATGCGCCATTGTATTTGGCTAATTATTGTGTCAATAGCTGTGTCTACTGTAGTTTTAATACTACCAATGATTTGACGCGACAAAAATTAACTACAGAAGAAATTAGACAGGAAGCAGAGATAATTAAAGATAAAGGGATTGAACATTTATTAATTTTAACGGGAGAATCACGACGAGAAACGCCTGTTTCGTATATTGCTCAGGCAGTAGAAATATTAACTGAGTATTTTGCTTCTATAGCAATTGAAATCTATCCCTTAGAGCAGGCAGAATATGAGCAGTTAATTGCTAGTGGAGTTGATGGATTGACAATTTATCAAGAAACATATAATCAAGAAGTCTATGATCAGGTCCATTTAAGTGGTCCTAAAACTGATTATAAATATCGATTAGAAGCTCCCGAACGAGGTTGTCAAGCTGGGATGCGTTCCGTTAACATTGGCCCATTATTTGGTTTGAATGAGTGGCGTAAAGAAGCTTTTTTAGCAGGTCTGCATGCTCAATACTTACAGGACCAATTTTTAGAGACAAAGATTAGTTTATCAATGCCTCGGTTGAAAGGACATCTAGGAGATTTCAAGCCAGATTCTATAGTCAGTGATAGCAATTTAGTCCAATTAATAGTTGCTTTACGGTTATTTTTACCGCAATTAGGTCTAACTTTATCGACTAGAGAAGCAGTAGAATTGCGAAACAATTTAATTCCCTTAGGGATTACCAAGATGTCGGCTGAATCTTCTACTGTAGTAGGTGGCTATGCTACTAATAAAGGTGTTGGTCAGTTTGATACTGCTGATAATCGAACAGTAGCAGAAATTAAGGACTTATTAATAGAGGCTGGTTATCAACCAATCTTAAAAGACTGGCATTCCTTAGTAGGTTTGGCCCGATGAATGATTTTCAACGAGCAATTCGGGCTAAACTTGGTAGTAATCGGTGGCAGAAATTGCAGCAGTATAAGATAGGAATTGCTGGAGCAGGTGGCTTGGGTTCAAATTGTGCTTGTAATTTAGTCCGTAGTGGTTTTGAACGTTTAGTCATAGCAGATTTTGACCGAGTCGAAGC
>JBNJDB010000184.1:0-4114 GCA_051744465.1 Bacillota bacterium
ATTAAATAATGAGCATAATGAGTATGCAAACATTTAATCCCAGAAAACTCCATAATACCACCTACACCTGATTCTTTAATTACTCGATACTGACCAGAACTTTTTTCTTCAAGCTGTTTTAACTGTTCTGCTTCAATTAAATCAACCCTATAATTTGCATAATCTTCATGCGCTTGCTTTAAACGAGATTTCAATTTAGGATTGGCAGCAATCTTTTCTGTAATTTCAGTAATCAAACCTTGGTCTTCTAATTTAGCTATTCGATAATTCAATTCTGGACAAGACAACCAAAAAGTAGTCGGGAAAATATTATCATTATCTGACAAAATAGGCGCTGTTACAAGTATTTGAGGGAAACTAGCAGAACACCTAACTGGAATTTCTACTATATTTCTTGGGGCCCGTCCTAGCTGCTTTTTCAATATCTGCTTATCTTCTTTTAAATTCATAAATTTATCCTCCTCGTAAATTAAAACACCCCCAAACTGGGGGTGTTTTATAAGCTAGCCATATATATTTATTAACGACCTGTTTTATTCTCTAAATTTTGCTGTAAATCTTGTTGTCGTTCTTGACTTTCTTTCATGAAATCAGACATCATATCATCAAATGACTTTCTTGGAGCTTTAGTAAATTTAGCTTTTTTATTATCTTCCGATAACTGCTTAATAGACAAGCCAATTTTACCATCATCATCAATAGAAATAACTTTTACTTTAACTCGTTCTTTTTCTGACAAATAATTACTAACTTCTTTAACGTAAGTATCAGCTACTTCAGAAATATGAACTAGTCCTGTTTCACCCCCATCTAATTCAACAAAAGCTCCAAAATTAGTAATCCCAGTAACTACACCTTCTACAATTGTACCAACATCAATTGACATACTTAAAAAATTCCTCCTCATGAATTTTATAATTTCATTAATTGCTTACATTATACTATATCTACTATTATGTGTCAACTAAACTAAAAATCTTTAGACAACGCAATTCTTTTACGTTGTTTATCTATTTTTAGTATTTTCAACTTAATTATATCACCAATTGCTACAAAATCCAAGGGATCTTCTACATATTCTGAACTTAATTCTGAAATATGCACTAAACCATCTTCTTTAACCCCTATATCTACAAAAGCGCCAAAATCTACTACATTTTTTACTGTGCCATAGACAATCTGGCCTGCTTGCAAATCATCCATTTCCAATATATCATCTCTAAAAATAGGTTTAGGCAAATCAGAACGCGGATCCCGACCTGGTCTCAGTAAGGCTTGTTTAATATCTTGTAAAGTTGCTCTCCCTGCATCAAACTTGTTAGCTAATTCTGTTATATCTATTTTTTTAAGTTTGATTTTCAAATCTTTCATTTTATTTTCATCATTGAGTAGATCAATATCACAATCAAGTTCAGATAACAAATTTTCTGTCAATTGATAAGATTCGGGATGAATTGGCGTTTGATCTAATGGATTAACTGAATCTCTTATCCGCAAAAAACCTGCTGCTTGGGTAAATGTTTTTGGTCCAATTCCATAGACATCCTTTAATTCTTCTCGATTAGAAAATTTGCCATTTTCCTGCCGATGAGCCACAATTTTCTCTGCTACAGAAGAACTTAATCCAGCTACATATTCTAATAATGGCTTAGAAGCGGTATTCAGATCAACCCCTACATAATTGACTACTGATTCTACAACTGTCTCTAGCGATTCAGTCAGACTAGAAGAATCAACATCATGTTGATACATCCCAACTCCTAAATGTTTCGGGCCAATCTTAACTAATTCTGCTAGAGGGTCCTGTAATCGCCGACCAATTGAGACTGCCCCCCTCATAGCTACATCCATCTTAGGAAACTCTTCTCGGGCTATCTCAGATGCTGAATAAATTGAAGCACCTGCCTCATCAACGATCACATACTCTAATTTCCTATCTAAATCAGATATTAATTCTGCTAATAATTCTTCTGTTTCTCGGCAAGCTGTTCCATTTCCGACACAGATAACCTTAATATCATATTTATTAGTCAGTTGTTTTAATTTATCTTTTGACTCTTGCCACCCACTCTGAGAAGTATGAGGATAAATAACAGCTGTATCTAATAGATCACCTACTCTATCAAGAGCAACTACCTTAGCTCCAGTTCTAAACCCAGGGTCAATGGCCACAACTCTTGTAGCAGGCAATGGTGCTTGTAATAATAAATTATTAAGATTTTCTGCAAAGACATCAATAGCATGCTCTTCTGCCATATCAGTTAACTTAGTCCTAACTTCTCGCTCAATAGCAGGAAATAACAGTCTATTATAACCATCTTCAATTGCTGTTTGCAACTGTTTTTTAAAGTTAAAATCAGATGCAATAAACTTATTAGCTAGTTTGGAAATGATTAATTTATCTTTAGTAATTACTTTAACTTGCAATATATCTTCTTCTTCCCCGCGATTAATAGCTAGAGTTTGATGAGGCTTCACCTCTTCTATAGCTGCATCAAAATCATAATAGACTTCATAGTCGGTACTAGTTTCAACTTTAGCTTTACTAAGCAACTTTCCGTTTTCAAATGTTATTTTCCGGGCTAACTGCCGACTATCGGGATTATGTGCTACTCGAGCAGCAATTATATCACGAGCCCCCGCTAATACATCTGTAATTGTTTCTAATTCTTCTTCTGAATTTATAAAATCAGCAGCAAACTCTTCTAAGGAATCTATATCCTGTTCTTGTTCTAAAAGAAAATCTGCTACTGCTTCTAATCCTTTTTCTTTAGCTTTAGTCGCCCTAGTTCTTCTTTTTTGCTTATAAGGCCGATATAAGTCCTCTACATCTTGTAACTTAGTAGCTCCCTTGATTTTTTCTTCCAATTCAGAAGTTAATTTATCTTGCCCGGCAATAGTATTAATAACTGTTTCTTTACGCTCTTCTAAATCCTTTAAATAGTCAAGCCTTTCTGCTAAATCTCTTAATTCTACTTCATCTAAATTGCCTGTAATCTCCTTCCGGTATCTAGCTATAAAGGGGATTGTATTATCCTCTTCTAATAGCTTAATAGTCCGTTTTACTTGTCCAATCTTTAAATTTAATTCTTGCGCTAATTGCTTTGAAAAATCCATTTTGCCCCTCCTAGTCTTCAACTATAACATATAAAAGCTCATCTTCTTTTACCAAACCTAAATTTTGTCGAGCAATTGTTTCGATACTTTCATTAGAATTAATATACTCTGCTTTTTCTTCTAATTGTTTAGTCTCCTTATCTAACTTAGCAATATTATTCTTTAATTGCTCCCGCTTAGCCTCTAGCTTTTTAATTTCAAGATGTCCCTGATATAAATTAAAAAATATATTAAATATAAATAATAGTATAGCACCTAACACTAAAATAGTAATTATTCTTTTGACAGTTTTCTTAATTTCAAATTTAGACTTTTTAGCCATGAATACTACCTCACTTTCAATCCCAAAATAGATTTATAATGGACTTCTTCAATTTAATAATGATTAATCTAATACGATTAATTACTATTCTTATAATCTTCTTTAACTTAAAATATATTTCTTTTAATAAATCAATTTGAGTTGCTACTAAATTAATTATAAATTCGCTAATAGTTATATAATAAATTACAGCACCACTAAAAACTCCAAAGAAAATATACCATCTAAGTTGACCACCATTTATCTGAATCAATCGTCCTAAAATACTAATTGGCATTACTAAAAAAAATAAAAAATCCAATAAATTAGTTAAATAGACTGAAAAACCAAATTTTCTTTTTAATATTCGATAAAAATCAAATATAATACTAATTATCATCCCTACTAATATCATATTCAAAAAAGTAAAAAATTGCAAATATGAAAAAGAGATTAATACTCCCTCCCAACTGATTTACTTAAATAATTTTTTTAAGAAATTTTTTGCTTGCAATTCCTTATCATATTTAAGTTCAATTATATGCCCCTTTACAATTAATTGCTGATTGTCTAAATCTAAATGTTTCATCCGTAAATCACTACCAATAATTATTAAATTACCTGAATTAGTTTCTAAACTAACCTTGTTTTCATCAAAATCTACTACTTCTAACACACCAACTAATTCTAACAACT
>JBNJDB010000185.1:0-4093 GCA_051744465.1 Bacillota bacterium
GAAATTAGTAATTCATCGCAAGAATTAGCTGCTATGGCACAAAAGTTGCAAGGTTTAATTGAAGAGTTTAAAGTTTAGATTATCAACTCCAGTGTTCACCCACTGGAGTTTTATTAAATTTGAGGGGGCGGAGAACATATGGAATATAGAGATTTTGGTGATGCTGATTGGCAAGTTTCAGCTTTAGGATTTGGTGCGATGCGGTTACCCGAAGAGGCAGGAGAGATTAAAGAAGATCAGGCAATAGAAATGATGCGGTATGCGATTGATAATGGAGTCAATTATATTGATACTGCGTGGCCTTATCATGGTGGGGCAAGTGAAAGTTTAGTTGCTAAAACATTAGAAGATGGTTATCGTGAACAAGTTAAAGTGGCAACTAAAATGCCTTCTTGGGAGATTGAAACTAGAGATGATTTGGATAATTACTTAGAAAAACAATTAGAGAGATTAGAAGTTGAGACGATAGATTTTTATTTATTACATGCTCTTAATCAAGACCATTGGCAGAATTATAAAGATATTGGGCTTGATTATTTATTTGAATGGATTGATAAGGTTAAGAGAGAAGGAAAAATAGAGCGGATTGGTTTTTCTTTTCATGATGATTATGATTTGTTTGAGAAATTGATTGATAGCTATGATTGGGATTTTTGTCAGATTCAATATAATTATATTGATACTGAGTTTCAAGCAGGTAAACGAGGACTGCGCTATGCAGATGATAATGATGTTCCAGTTATTGTAATGGAACCATTGCGGGGTGGTAGTCTTGCTGGAGAGTTACCAGAAGAAATTGAATCAGTTTTTGACCAATCTAAGATAAAGCGTAGCAATGCCGATTGGGCTTTGCAGTGGTTGTGGAATCAGCCGGAAGTAACAGTAGTATTAAGTGGTATGAGTACTTTGCAGCAAGTAGAAGAGAATGTTAGTAGTGCTGATAATTCTGGTATAGGTCAACTAACTGTTGGAGAAGAAAAAATAGTGGAAGAAGTAGCTACTAAATATCAAGAATTAGAACCAGTCAATTGTACTGGTTGTGGTTATTGTATACCTTGTCCTGTTGGAGTTAAAATTCCCGATATTTTTGCTTTATATAATGAAGGTACAATTTTTGACAACCAAGAGGAAAAACAGGGGCAATATGATGATTTTGGTGATTCACAACAGGCTAGTGCTTGTGTAGAATGTGGTCAGTGTGAAGAAATTTGTCCTCAAAATTTATCAATCATTAATTTATTAACTGCAGCAGAGCAATATTTAACTTGTTAGATAAGTAGTTAAAATCAAACCTGGTTGATTTAGTGATGAAGATGTTTTAAATTTAATATCTTGATTATTAAAAAAGGGAAGGCCACTATGGTCTGCCCTTTTTTATATTAACTATGTTTTAGGCTTGACAACAAAGTAAATCTATAGTATTATTAAACTAAGAATAATACCCATAGGGGGTAGTGGGAGGAAATAAATTTCGTAGAAATTGAAATAATAAATTTTAGGAGGGATTAAATATGACTGAAGAAAAAGTAAGTTTTAAAGTAACCGGAATGACCTGTGCAGCTTGCTCGCAAAGGGTTGAAAATGCTTTAAATGATACTGATAATGTAGTAGAAGCTGCAGTTAATTTGCCTGTAGAAAAAGCAACCATTACTTATGATGCAGAACAGATGACAGTGCAAGATTTAGTAGAAATAGTTGAAAATACAGGATATGGGGTAGATTTAAAAAAAGAAATAATAAAAATTGAAGATATGAGTTGTGCAAGTTGTGCTCAAAATATAGAAAAGGTACTAAATGAAGCCCAAGGGGTATTGACAGCGACAGTTAATTTTGCTTCTGAAAGTGCAACCGTTGAATATTTAGCTACTATCATTGATAGAGATCAAATTGATTCTGAAATTGAGAAGATTGGTTATACAGTAGCAAAAGAGGAGGATGATGGTGAGCAAGAAACAGATAAAGAGCAATCCAAAAGTGAGATAGCCCGCCGGAAGATGATTGCTAGTTGGGCTTTAACGATCCCGATTATCATCTGGATGATACCGGAGATGTTTTTAGGAATTACTTGGCCTAGTGAGGCTATGTATAATCTCGGTATGATAGTCTTAGCAGCTCCTATTTTGTTTTATGTGGGGCGGAAGACTTACTACACTGCTTATAAATCAATCATCCATGGTAGTGCTAATATGGATGTTTTAATTGCCATGGGAACCGGGGCAGCATTTATTACTGGTCCAATTACTTTTTTCACAGCTATTGCTAACTATGCTGGAGTTGCAGCAATGATTATGACTTTTCATTTAACAGGTAGATATATTGAAGCTAAAGCAAAAGGGAGAGCATCAGAAGCAATTAAAAAATTATTAGAATTAGGTGCTAGTACTGCAACAATAATTAGAGATGAAGAAGAAGTTGAAGTACCAGTCGAAGATGTTGAAGTAGGAGATATAATGGTTATTAAACCGGGAGAAAAAGTTCCTACAGATGGAGAAATAGTAGAAGGTGAAAGTGCTATAGATGAGTCAATGGCAACTGGAGAATCAATGCCAGTAACTAAATCTGTAGGTGATGAGGTAATTGGAGCTACAATTAATCAAAAAGGATTAATTAAGGTTGAAGCTAAAAAAGTAGGTAAAGATACATTCTTATCGCAAGTAATAAAAATGGTAGAAGAAGCTCAAGGGACTAAGGTGCCTATTCAAGAATTTGCTGATAAAATAACTAGTATATTCGTGCCAACTGTATTGGGAATTGCTCTATTAACTTTTTTAAGTTGGTTAGTCTTTCCTGACCAATTAAGTCAAGTTACAGTTTGGGCATCTGGTTTTTTACCATGGGTTAATTCTGGTTTAGGTGTAGTAACAGCAGCTATATTTGCGACTATTGCTGTCTTAGTGATTGCTTGTCCGTGTGCTCTTGGATTAGCGACACCTACTGCTTTGATGGTAGGTACTGGTATGGGAGCTGAAAATGGAGTTTTGATTCGCAAAGGAGAAGCAATTCAAACCTTAAAAGATGTGCATACAATTGTATTTGATAAAACTGGTACGATTACTAAAGGTCAACCTGAAGTTACCGATTTGCTAGTAGAAGATGGGTTTAGCAAAGATGAGTTGTTGATTGCTGCTGCTAGTGTAGAAGCTGGTTCAGAGCATCCATTAGGGGAATCAATAGTTAAGCGAGCAACAGCTGAAGATTTAGAATTAGAGGATATATCTGAATTTAATTCTGTAACAGGTAAAGGTGTAAAGGCAAAAGTAGATGGTGCAGAAGTTTTGGTCGGTAGTAGAAGATTATTAACTGAAGCAGGAGTTGAAGTTGTTCCTGTAGAAGAAAGAATGAAAGAGTTAGAATCAGAAGCTAAAACTGCTATGTTGGTAGCAATAGATGGTCAATTAGCAGGTATTATAGCAGTAGCAGATCCATTGAAAGAAGATTCTAAAATAGCGATTAATGAATTAAGAGAGTTAGGACTAGAAACAGTAATGATTACAGGAGATAATCGAAGAACTGCCGAGGCAATTGCTCAAGAAGTAGGAATTGATCATGTAGTAGCAGAAGTTTTGCCAGATGGTAAAGTAGATGAAATTAAAAATTTACAAGATGAATTTGGAATTATTGCTATGGTAGGAGATGGAATTAACGATGCTCCAGCTTTGACCCAAGCTAATGTAGGAATTGCTATTGGAACTGGAACTGATATTGCAATTGAATCTTCTGATGTAACTTTAGTCCGTGGCAATTTGTCTTCAGTAATTACTGCAGTTAAATTATCCCGAGCTACTTTTAGAAAGATCAAACAGAATTTGTTCTGGGCCTTTATCTATAATACAATTGCTATTCCAATTGCATTTTTAGGGTTGTTACATCCAATAATTGCTGAAGCAGCGATGGCGACTAGTTCGATTAGTGTTGTTACTAATGCTAATTTATTGCGTCGAGTCGATATAACACCTGATTACAAAGAATAATGTATAGTTAGAGTTTAACTGTTTTTTCTTGAACTTTATTTTGAATTATAATTCTCAATTGCTTTTTAACTGCGTAATTGTTTAATTGTCTAACTGTTTTATTTCTTGAATTTTATTTTGAA
>JBNJDB010000186.1:0-4050 GCA_051744465.1 Bacillota bacterium
CCCCGCGGGGGTCTCTTTTAAAAATATTTTTTATATAATTGCTTCTTCAGTTTCAGCGTCAAAGATATGCATTTTATTAAGATCAAATGCAAATTCCATTTCATCGCCAACTTCAGCATTACTATTGATATCTACAACTGCTATAATACTTTCTTCGGCACCAATATCAAGATACAAGTTGATTGTAGAACCCATTGGCTCAACAACCTCCACTTGAGCTTCAACTAAGTTTTCAGTACTATATTCATGATCATCATTAACCTCAGGATCTAAGATGTTTTCTGGACGAATTCCTAATACTACTTCTTTATCAATATAAGTCTGTAACTCTTTCATAGCATTAGACATATCTTCAGGAATAATTAATTCAAAATCACCTCTGCCATCTAATACTAATTCATTTCCTTTTTCTTTAATAGTAGCTTTTAAGAAGTTCATTGATGGGCTACCAATAAAGCCAGCTACAAACATATTGTTTGGTTGAGTATATAAAGTAATCGGATCATCAATTTGCTGAATTACTCCCTCATCTAAAACAACAATTCTATCTGCTAGAGTCATCGCCTCAACCTGATCATGAGTAACATAAACAGTAGTAGTCTGTAATCTTTCATGTAACTTACTTAACTCAGCTCTCATCTGAACACGTAGCTTCGCATCTAAGTTAGATAGTGGCTCATCCATCAAGAATACCTTAGGCTCTCGAACAATTGCTCGCCCCATAGCTACACGCTGTCGCTGACCACCAGATAATTCTTTAGGTTTTCTATCTAATAATGGTTCAATACTTAAAATCTCAGCCGCTTCATTAACTCGCTGATCAATTATCTCAGGATCAAACTTTCTTAATTTTAATCCAAATGCCATATTATCATATACATTCATATGTGGATATAACGCATAATTTTGGAATACCATCGCAATATCTCTATCTTTAGGCTCTACATCATTTACTAAATCATCACCAATGTATAATTCCCCATCAGTTATTTCTTCTAAACCAGCAATCATTCTTAAAGTAGTTGATTTACCACAACCAGATGGGCCAACCAATACTAAAAATTCCTTGTCATTCACCTCAACACTAGCATTTTTTACTGCTGTAACATCTCCCTCTTCATTACTTCTATACACCTTAGTAAGATCATCCAAAGTTACCTTAGCCATTAAAATAGCCTCCTTTATATTTTTAAGTTGACTCTCTAATCATTAATTCACTCTCTAAAATTTCAATTTCTTGACTAAAATTTTCTTCTTTAATTAGTGATAATAATTTATTAGCAGATTTAACTCCTAACTGATGCATTGGTCTTGCAATCGCAGTTAATGGTGGATCAATTACAGAAGTTACAACTGTATCATCAAAACCTACAACTGCTATATCTTGGGGAATAAAATAACCCCCTAATTTAATAGCTTCAACCACACCAGCAGCAATCAAATCATTAGCCGCAAAAATAGCTCGAGGTGGCTTTTCTAAATCCATTAATTCTAAAAACCCTTGATAACCACTTTTGCGAGTCCAAGACTTATTTAAAACTAAATCTGAATCATAATCAATGCCTCTCTGTCGCAAAGCCTGTTTATAACCTTGTAATCGATTTTGCGACTGCCAGCTATTAGCAGGGCCAAGCACTAAACCAATTCGCTCATATTCCTTATCTAACAAATGTTCTGTTGCCTTAAATGCTCCACTAGTATCATCAATAAGTACAGATGGCAGAGTAACTTGCTCTACTAATCGATTAGCAAGAACAATTGGGTAATCTGTTAAACCCAATTTAACAATTTCATTATTTACTAATCCACCACCGAGAAAAATCATCCCAGCAACTTTATTACTTTTGAGCCAATTAATATAGTTGATTTCATGTTCTTTATTATCATCAGTATTGCAAACTATAACCTGATAGCCTCTACTAGTAGCATAATCTTGTACACCTCTAGCCACATCAGAATAGAACAGACTAGATATATCAGGCAATAACAGCCCAATTACATTAGTCTCTTGTTTAGCCAAATTTTGTGCTAGGCGATTAGGTTGAAAGTTCCTTTTTTTAGCCACTTTTAGTATCTCTTCTCTTGTTTTTTCTCCTACCCCCGCTTTGTTATTAATCGCTCGGGAAACAGTTGATTCAGAAACTCCAACAATTTCAGCAATATCTTTCATTGTGATAGTCATACCTATTTACAAGCCCCTTGACAAGTTTACTCAAGCGCTTGAGTAAACTTGAAAATTAATAACACACAAAAGCGTGTGTTACATTATATATATTATTGTAATCTAAATCTATCTAACATCTATTTAGATTTTAACAAATATAATTCCAAATCGCAAGTAAAATTATAAATTAAATTTATTCAGCTACTAAAACAAGTAATTCTAAAGGACTAATAGTTACCTCTTGATAGTATTCTTCATCATCTGTCAACCCCGTCTCATCTGCTAATAATAAATAGTCAGTTCCTAACTCATAGGCTATGCTTTCTAAAGTAGGGTTAATAATGATCAGGATCTCCTGATAGGGGCAGTATTCTTGAACATCTTTTATTTGATAAACAACTACACCTCTTTCGACTACTTGGCCCTGGTCAAATATTTTTCCATTAGTAATAGTTTTAAAAGAAACATGCTCCTCAATTTCCTCAGTTGAATCAAACCGTAATGGTTTTAATAATTTCCTCAGTTCTATAAAATCTTTAGTATAGTTTACAGTATCAATATATTGATCTTTTCTATCCCAATCTATTTGATTAATCTTGTCATCTGACATATAACTATTCTCTACACCATTTTTAGTTCGATTAAACTCTTGGCCGGCATGCAAAAAAGATATTCCTTGTGAAACTAAAACAAGCGCATTCATCAATTTTTGTCTTTTCAGTCTTATTTCTTGTGGCTCCTGCTTATTGCTCAGTTTCATTTTATCCCATAAAGTATGATTGTCATGACATTCCACATAATTAATAGACTTAGTTGGCTGATTAAACAAACTTTCTTCTCCTATATTTAAAACTGATGCAGCTAACACATTAATTGCCTGTTTAATTCCTATCTTAGCCCCAGTAGCATAACCTTGCTCTGTAATCTCATCCATCATAGTAGCACCTTTGATGGTTTCTCTAAACCGGTCATTAAAGTGCCCAACATAAGGCATCTGCTGACTATTATCCTGAGTTGCTTTCTTTTCATCAGCC
Source organism: Bacillota bacterium (assembly GCA_051744465.1). Taxonomy (GTDB): domain Bacteria; phylum Bacillota; class Halanaerobiia; order Halobacteroidales; family Halobacteroidaceae; genus Halanaerobacter. The sequence goes on from JBNJDB010000186.1 coordinate 3,199, forward strand.
ATTAATGTCGGCATATCCCAACCTTCACCATAAATCATTACATTCGGATCAAGTTGCTTACATTCTTCTACTATAGTATTCATTGTCTCAATATCAATTATACCCATCAAATCAAATCGAAATCCATCAAAGCCATACTCCTCAATCCACATTTTGGTTGAATCAACAATAAATTTACGCATCATTTTCTGAGTTGAATCTAAGTCATTACCACAAAATGATCCATTAGAAATTTGACCATCTCTTCCAAATCTAAAATAATAATTAGGCATAATTTTAGAAAAGGCAGAAGTTAAGCGATCAAACATATGATTATAAACTACATCCATAATCACTCGCAAACCATTTTGATGTAGCTTTGCAATTAGTTCCTTTAACTCAATAATTCTAGAATAGGGATCAGATACATCGCTAGCATAACTACCCTCAGGAACATTGTATTGAACTGGATCATAACCCCAATTATAAAAATCAAACTGGTTTAACTCATCAACTGAACCAAAATCATAAACTGGTAATAATTGCACATGAGTTATTCCTAAATCTTTTAAATAATCTAAACCTGTTAAAGTCCCCTGCTCAGTTCTAGTCCCTTCTTCTGTTAAACCTTTAAACTTTCCTTTATTAGCAATCCCGGAATTTTCAGCTACAGAAAAGTTACGCACATGCAACTCATAAATTAAAGCATCAGTATATGATTCTAAAGAATCTAGTTGTTCTTTATTATCTGTCCTCTCTGTCTTCTCTTTATCGATTATAACAGTTCTTTTATGATTAGGAGTAGATGCTATAGCATACGGGTCAATCGCTTCTCGCCAAGTTCCATTCACTTTTATTAGATATAAATACGAA
>JBNJDB010000187.1:0-4049 GCA_051744465.1 Bacillota bacterium
AGATGACCTAACATTAACCTTGGCCCCGGCCTTAATCAGTTCTCTTATAATACGGTGATCACTATTACACAAAGCTGCAAACATCAACGCTGTAAAACCGCTCCGATTTCTAGCATTAACATCTTCTTCTCTAATAAATTTCTTAATAACTTCCCAATCAGCTTCTTCTTTAATTACAATCATCAACTTCGTTTCTCCAATATTACCAGTCATTCTCTTTTGCAAACAATTATTCTTCATCTTAACTCCCCCTCGTTTAATAATATGTTGCATATTGGTTTTTATGTGGTGTACTTTATTCTTTTTTTAGCCTTTAAGTTACTTTATAATCTTATTATAGCTTAATAATCCACAAAATGCAACATATTTATTTAAAAGTGTACACTATATGTATTTAAATAGTCTATTGTGTTACACTTAATGATTTGGTTTCCACGCTAAATATGATTTTTTAAGCAAAAAAATAAAGCAAGAGCCGCTTTCCGCAACCGGATAACGACTCTTGCTTATAATCCATAATACTTAAAACTAATTACAGATTAATCAATCACAATTTCAGTTAAATCTGCTATTTTACTTAATAAACTAGTTACTACTTTTAATAAAGCTAATCTATTTTCTTTAATTTCTCTATCATCAGCCATAACCATTACTGAATCAAAGAAATTATCAATAGCTGGTTTTATCGTAGCTACTTTCTTAAGAGCAGTTAAATAATCCTGTTCGCTTATTAGTTGATCAACCTTTTCTTTTAATTCTTGATAATTCTTATATAGCTTTTGCCCCGCAGAATCAACTAATAAATCAGAATCAACCTGCTGAAGACTACCTTTATCAGCAAGATTACTAGCTCGTTCAAACGCAGTAATTAATTCTGCAAAGTCATCTTCTTCTCTAAATTTCATTACTGCCTCAGCTCGTAAGATTGTATCATTCACATCACTAAAATCAGTAGCTAATACTGCATTAATCACATCATATCTAATATCATTATCCTCTAATAATTTTTCTAACCTTAAAGCAAAGAACTCCATAATATCTTGCTTAGTTTCCTCCAAAGAACGATTTGCCTTATCTGTATCTTCTAATAATTCCAAAGCAGGATCAATTAAATCATTCAGACTAATATCTATACCAGCATCAGTAATGATTTTGACAACTGCTAATCCTTGCCGTCTTAAAGCATAAGGATCTTGTGAACCACTTGGAATTAAACCAACACTAAAACAACCAACAATATTATCAACCTTATCTGCTAAACTAACTACCTTTCCAATTTTAGTACTTGGCAATTGGTCAGCAGCATAGCGCGGTAAATAATGTTCAAAAATAGCTCTAGCAACTGCTTTATCTTCGCCATCAATCAACGCATACTCGCGGCCCATCACACCTTGCAATTTAGAAAATTCATTAACCATTTCTGTTACTAAATCTGCTTTAGCTAATTTAGCAGCACGTTCAGCTTGCTCAATTTCTGCAACAGAATAATCCAACTTAGTTGCAAAATCATTAGCTAAACCAATCATTCTCTCAACTTTTTCATAAATTGTTCCTAAATCTTCTTGGAAAATAATATCCTTTAATTGTTCTACTTTAGCTACTAAATCTTCTTGTTGGTCTTCCTCATAGAAAAACTTCCCATCAGCTAATCTAGCTTGCAATACTTTTTCATTTCCTGCTCTAACAATATCAAGATGTTCTTCTGTTCCGTTTCTAATAGTTATAAACAGACTCTTTAATTGACCAGCTTGATTACGAACAGGGAAATAGCGTTGATGTTCGCGCATAGAAGTAATTAATGCTTCTTCAGGTAATTCTAAAAATTCTTCTTCAAAACTACCACATAATGCCGTCGGATATTCTACTAAAAAGTTAACTTCCTCTAATAGATCTTCTGTAATAGTAACTTCTACCCCTCTATCAGACTCAATCTCTCTAATCTGATCTACTATCATCTCCCGGCGACGATTATGGTCTACAATTACACCTTCTGCTTCTAATTCAGTAAAATATTTAGCTGGCTCAGTAATTTCTGTTTGACCAGCACTTAAAAATCTATGGCCCCGAGTCCAATTATTAGATTCTACTCCTGCTAGAGAAAACTCTACTGTTTCTGTACCATATAAACTTAACAACCATTTAATTGGTCGAGCAAATCTCATATCTTGATTACCCCAGCGCATAGATTTAGAAAATTCAAGCTCAGTAATAATTTCTTTTAATAATTGCGGTAATAATTCTATAGTTGCTTGCCCTCGTTCAGTAGTGCAGGCAAATACATACTCACCATTATCAGTATCTCTAATCTCTAATTCTTCCGGAGTCAAACCCTGGCCTCGAGCAAAACCAGAACCAGCTTGTGTTGCTTCACCAGCATCATCAAAAGCAATATTCTTAGCTGGACCTCTTACTTCTTTTTCTAAATCCTGTTGTTCAGGAGCAACATCCTCAATATACAAAGTTAAACGTCGCGGTGTTCCTGTCGCTGTTAAATCACCAATTTCAATTCTATTCTGTTCAAATAAATCTTGGGCCAACTCTTCTAACTGTTGAAAAGCTGGTAACATAAATCCAGCTGGTATTTCTTCAGTTCCAATTTCTAATAATAAATCTTTACTCATTAACAGCACCTCCTGTTAACAATGGATGTCCCAATTCTTCACGCTGATCTACATAACTTATAGCACACAATTTAGCAATATCTCTAACTCGACCAATGTAACTTGTTCGCTCAGTTACAGAAATTGCCCCCCGTGCATCTAATAAATTAAAAACATGAGAGCACTTTAATACATAATCATAAGCCGGTAAAACTAAATCTTTTTTAGCTATCCGCTCTGCTTCTGCTTCATATAAATCAAATAACGTAACTAACATATCTATATCCGCTTCTTCGTAATTATAAGTAGAGTGTTCAACTTCACCTTGGTGATGAACATGGCCATAATCAACATCATCTACCCAGTTAATATCATACACACTATTTACCTCTTGTAAGTACATAGCTATTCTTTCTAAACCATAAGTTATTTCAACAGATACTGGTTTACATTCAATACCGCCAACTTGTTGGAAATATGTAAACTGAGTAATTTCCATTCCATCTAACCAGACTTCCCAACCAAGTCCCCAAGCTCCTAAAGTTGGTGATTCCCAATTATCCTCTACAAATCTAATATCATGTTTAGCTGGATCAATACCTAACGCCTCTAAACTTTTCAAATAAATTTCTTGGATATTATCCGGAGATGGTTTCATAATTACTTGATACTGATAATAATGCTGCAACCGATTAGGATTTTCTCCATATCGACCATCATCAGGACGACGACACGGTTCAACATAAGCCACATTCCACGGCTCAGGACCTAGAGAGCGAAGGAATGTAGATGGATTAAAAGTTCCTGCCCCTACTTCAATATCATGTGGTTGCCTAATAACACAATCTTGTTCCGACCAAAATTCATTTAACGAATTTATCATTTCTTGGAATTCCATAACAAAACCTCCTAAAGTTTATTAATTAACAATTGAGAATGGAAAATTGAAAATTAAATAAAAGAATTTGCATTTGACTTTCAATTCTACATTGCCAATTTTAAATTTTCAATTAAAACAAAAAACCCCCTCCCTAATAGCATTTCACTATCAGGGACGAGGTTACCCGCGGTTCCACCCTGCTTAATCCATCTTGGATTCTCTTTCTAAAATTGCTCCTGATTACCCAACTAAAAAGCATAAGACACTTTTGAAATCGGTCTAAGCACCTTCAGTAACATTATTATACTAGACTCCCAACAACTCTAGCTTGCTCTAATAATAGCGGTTACTTACTAATCTTATTCAGGACAATTATGATATTCAAATTTAATTCTAAATATATCAAAACTAAATCAGATTGTCAATTATTAAATAATAAGTTCTGTTCTTTTTTTATCATCACTCTAGTTTTTACTCTAGTTTTTACTCTAGTTTTTACTCTAGTTTTTACTCTAGTTTTTACTCTAGTTTTTACTCTAGTTTTTACTCTAGTTTTTACTCTAGTTTTT
>JBNJDB010000188.1:0-4022 GCA_051744465.1 Bacillota bacterium
ATGGATCACTTTGAAAACCCACGCAATGTAGGACAAATTGAGGATGCTGATGGTGTAGGTCAAGTGGGAAACCCATCTTGTGGAGATATAATGAAGATGTATATCAAAGTTGATGATGATAAGATTACTGATATAAAATTTAAGACTTTTGGTTGTGGAGCTGCAGTAGCGACAAGTAGTATTACAACTGAGTTAGTTAAGAATAAAACATTAGAAGAAGCACAGGAATTAAGTAATAAAGCTGTTGCTGAAGCATTAGGTGGTTTGCCTGATGTTAAAATGCATTGTTCTAATTTAGCAGCGGATGCGTTAAAAAGAGCAATTAATGATTATTTAGGAATTGAAACTGAAGAAGATGAAGATTTTCACTGTGAGCATAACCATTAAAAATTGTGAAGTAAAGCTTCTTAAGATAAGCTAGTGCGAAATAAAATAATAATTTTTGTTTGAGGTAAGATTCCAAAAGAGTGCCAAGAGTAAAAATGATAAATTGGTGAATACTAAAAATTGATTAAAGAGCCAGGGCTTTTGCTCTGGCTAGAAGCATGGTATGACCATGTTAAAACAAAAAAAGGGTTGATTAGATGTTAGATTTAGATAAAAATAAAGTTGTTGTTGCTATGAGTGGCGGTGTTGATAGTTCTTTGACTGCTGCTTTGTTGAAGGAACAAGGTTATGATGTGATAGGTATTACAATGCAGATTTGGCCTTCTGATGAAAAACCTGTAGATGATGATACAAGTTGTTGTTCATTATCGGCAGTTGAAGATGCTAGGAGAGTAGCTGCTAAATTGGATATCCCATTTTATGTTATTAATTTTGAAGAATTGTTTAGAAACAAGGTTATTAGTAATTTTAAAGAAGAATATTCGCAGGGGAGAACGCCTAATCCTTGTGTAGTTTGCAATAAAGAGATTAAATTTGATGCTTTTTTAAGAAAAGCTAAAGAATTAGGTGCCTATTACATGGCAACTGGTCACTATTCTAAGATTGTTAAGAATAGTCAGGGGCGTAATTTATTAAAAAAGGCGGATGATCCTAAAAAAGATCAAAGCTATATGCTTTATAATTTAACCCAAGAACAATTAGAGCATACTTTATTTCCCTTAGCCCAGTATAAAAAGACTCAAACGAGAGAATTAGCTAAAGATTTTGATTTAAAAGTCTATGATAAACCAGATAGCCAAGAGATTTGTTTTGTACCTGATGATAATTATAATCGTTTTTTAAAAGAAAATTATCCTGAAATTATAGAGTCGGGTCCAATTTTAGATATGGAAGGGAATAAATTAGGTGAGCATGAAGGTCTTCCATTTTATACGATTGGTCAACGAAAAGGATTGGGTTTAGAAACCCACCAGAAGAGATATGTTGTCCGTTTAGATACGGAAAAAAATGCAGTGATTGTTGGTTCTAATGATGATGTGTTTAGGAAAGAGTTAATAGCAGAAGATCTGAACTGGATAGCTCAGGAGCAACTTACTGAACCTCAGCAGGTTGAAGCTAAGGTAAGATATAATTCTCCTGCTAGTGCAGCAACTATTTTTCCAGGGACAGAAGAAATCAGGGTTGAATTCGATCTACCGCAACGAGCAATTACTCCTGGGCAATCTATAGTGTTTTATGATGATGATATAGTAGTTGGTGGCGGAATAATTAAAGAATAATATTCACGGATAGGCCTATTATGGGTCTATCTTTTTTTATTGGGTCAACTAATTCAAAATGCAATTGGAAAACTATAGAAAAAAGAAAGGTGTTTTATATTTGATATTGAAATAAGTTTAAAGAGAGCTTTTAACTTATTATGTCATAGGAGATGATAGAATGGGAACTATATTAGATGAAGACCAAAGATCAATTAGTTATTATGGGGTATTAGTAATAGTGAGTCTGTTAGCTTTATTTAATGGAGGTATAGATCATCCAGTTGTTTATTGGAGTTTCTTTGTAGCAGTGATAGCTGTAGGATATCAGCTATATAAAAACGATTTAGAACTTGATTTTAGTTTTAGGAGTCCGTTCTTGTGGTATTCATTATTCTGTTCCTGGAGTGGAATTAGCATTGTCTGGAGTGTAACTCCTCATTGGACTGTTGTAGGATTTATAAAATTAATATTATACATGTTAGTTTTCTTGCTTGCTACTAAAATAAGTGAATTAGAAATAAATAAGTTGATTAGAATGATATTCTTATTAGCTATAGGCTTAGTTTCTTTAGGAATTTTAAAATATTTATTTGTTAGCCAAGATTCCCTGCAGAGTACTTTTTATAATCCGAATCCATTTGGGGTTTATTTAGCAATGGTGTTTTGTTTTAAATGGGCTTTAGATTTAAGAACTAAACAAAAAAGTTTTAACTTTGGGGTAATCATTTTATTGATTGGGTTGTTTTTAAGTGGCTCGCGGGGTTCTATGATTGCTTTTTTCGTGTCTTTACCTTTATTATTTATAGGTTTAAAGGGGAAAGAATTATATCAGAGTATTTTTAAAACTGTTTCAATTGTGATTGTGGCATTAATAATGGTTCAGATAATAGTAGTTAGTGCTCCTTATTTGCAAGAAAATATAGAGATGCAGCAATTATCAAAGATTTTAATTGATTCAGAAGGTTTTATTTCATCATCAGTAGCCGCTAGATTGAAGTTTTGGGATAAAGCTGTACAACTTTTTAGCGATAAGCCCTTAACTGGTTATGGATTAGGGTCTTATCATGTTGCTTCTTATCTGAAATATGAAGGTGGAGTTTCCTATTCTAGATTTGTCCATAATTATTATTTGCAAATATTATCTGATGTAGGTGTCATGGGAGCTATTTTGTTTGTGGGGTTTTTAGTTTCATTGCTGCAAATAGCTTGGAAAAAAATAAGATCACAGCAATATTCTGATTATTTGCCTGGGCTCTTAGCGGCTCTGTTAGCTTTCTTGTTGCATATAGGAGTCGATTTCAGTTGGAATTTTTCTGCTGTTGGGGTATTATTCTTTGTAGGGATAGGTATCTTAATAGCAAATGATGATGATAACTCAGCTAAGAAACAGAGGATTAATATAAATAAAAGAGTCTCATTAACCATGCTATTGATATTATTAGTGATTGGGCTAGCACCTTTTGTTTCTGATAAACTATCTAATCAGGGATATAGATTATTGTTGCAAGGCAAAACTGCTAGAGCAAATAGTAAGTATAAGTTAGCGTCTAAAATATACCCGATTAATCCACAAACAGATTATTTTATTAGTAAAAATTATTTGAGATTGTTTAATAATACTGGGAACAAGGCTTTCTTAAATAAATCTTTGACTGCAGCTAAAAGTGCTGTTGACTTAAGTCCTATCCAAGGGGAATATCATAATCATTTAGGGAAAATATATTGGCGGTTAGGTAACGAGAAGCAAGCTGAAGAACACTTGGCCCAGGGTGTGGAGTATGGTTCATATTTAATTAATAGATATTTAGATTTGGGATATTTTTATTATCAACAAGGTCAAGTTGATTCAGCGATAAGAATTCTCCAGCAAGGAGTTCAGTTAAAAAAAGATGCATTAATAGCAGCTAAAAAAAGCTATAAAAGAAATAGAAAAGAAAAAACAATAGAAGCATTGATCAATACTAATTCACTATTGGCTAAAATATATGAGCAAGAAAATAAATCAGAAAAAGTTGAGAACAGAAAAGCTGAACTTGAAAAACTGAAAGTAATGAAGGATGATTTAATTAGTGATTAAATAGTAAATTCTTTAATATAATGAGCGGCACTTAACAAATATCAATTATTAAAAATAAGGTTAAGATTAATGGACCATATTTTTAGCTTGAGATTTATCTGATAATTTATTGACAAGTATCAGATCATATGATAAATTAGTTAATGTCCTTGGAAAGAGGGAGGCAATTTAGCTTTGCTTGGTTTGTTTGATTTTCTCTTGACAAGTGCCAAGTTGTATGATAGATTAGTTAGTGTCGCTTAGAAAGAGGAGCCGGATTTAAGTCTTATATATTAAATCAATCTTTTCTTGACAAG
>JBNJDB010000189.1:0-4016 GCA_051744465.1 Bacillota bacterium
GTTTCAATCCTTGTTTTAGTGGAATGTAGCTTATAACCCGTGTTAACATAATAATCCTAGCAACTCGGGCTTCACAACAATTTACTTCTCACTTAAATTGCCGATTTACCCTATGTATAATTCGCATATTTATGCATATAGAGGCTTTTCGGCAATTTTGCCGTAAAAATTGAACTGCTATTTTTACTGATAAAACAGCAATTATCAATGTTCGCATATTTATACACTAATAATTTACCGACCTCACAAATTTTCAACGACAATTGTATTTTACAAAATATTTGTTAATAAGTCAACTCTTTGGAGATTTATTTTTAAATTTCCTAAACATTTATAAAATTACTTATTTTAAAATCGAAAATTGCAAACTATAAATATAGTCTGCAATTTAAATGATTTTTACTTTTTAATTTACTTAACTCGAATCCCTAACTCACCACAATAATCTCCAGCTTATACCTGCCACCACTCTTCTAACCAAAAAACTAATTTTAACCCCCCGGTTATAATTCTTATCAATCACAAAAGGATTTTTTCTGACATGCGGTTTAGAACTAATATGATACCACCCTTTATTGTTCTTCTATAAATTCAACTGGAATTCCCTGAGCTTGGTCTTTTACCCGCAGTTCCCAAAGTTTGATAATCGAAAACAATTTCAACCTCTCGCTCTGCAGGTTCAATCTCCCGCCGTTGATAAGCTTCCATCTCTGCTGTAACTTCAAGAAAATACTGACAGACCCATTTATTATTTTGAGATAAATTAAAATAAACCTGCAAAAAAAATACACTCTATAGATTGAAATTAGCTATTTCTTTTCTTACTTTTCTTTTTACTCTTATTATTTTGGCGGTTGTATTCTTCATAAATAGTCTTATTCTGTAAAACAGCTTCTTTATTTCTTTCTTTTTCTTCTGCTGTATACCAATTTGTATAAACCCTTGTTCCCTCTTCCAACGTCCCATTATTCTTAAGTTCTTGTTCAATCTTTCTCATGTCAGTCACACAATCTTTCCCGTGATAATCATGAAACTGTAATGTTAATTTATCTTCTTCTTGAGCTGTCACAATCTGATCTCCATTCTCTTTTTCAACAATAATCTTCTCCTCTTCTTCATCATATACCGGCTGGTAACCCATATTTTTTAATTCTTGGTACATATTTAACATTGCAACTTTTTCTTCATCTGCTAGGTCTGCTTCTGATTCAATACCGAATTTTTCATACTGTCTTAATTCATTTTCCTCTTCTTCTATTTTTTCTTCAATTTCACTTTCAGCTTTAGCCTTAAAATTAGTATAAGCCTCTATAATATCTAATTTATCATCACTATTGTTTATCTTTTTTATTGTATCCTCGGCATCCATAGAGAAATTAATATCCAATTCTTTAGATTGTTGAACTAATTCATTAATCCCCTTAACGCGTTCTTTCTTAAATTTTTGCAAAGTTAAATTCTTCTTTTGCTGCATTTTTTTAATATCTTCTTCAACCTCTTTTGTATTGTCCTTAACCTGTTCTAAAACTTCTTTACTATTTTGGCGCTGTTCTTCCAAGTTAGATACTGTATTATCTAAATCATCTAAACTAGAAGTGAATTTTTCCCTAGACTGTTCTAATCGCAAACGAGATTCTTTTAATTTTCTTTTTCTAGCCCGCCTAGCTTCTATTTCTCCTTTTATCATTTCACCTACTTTAGATATGGCTTCTACAGCTATCTCTAATTCTCCTGACATTAGTTATCACTCCATTTCCTCTAATACCACAGCAGCCAACTCTAAAAATTGCTGCTGAGTGCAGTTTTTATTTGCAACTTGATTGTACAATTCTTGGACTTCTGATTTTAAGCCTAACTTATTTATGACAGCAGTTAATTCTTCTAAGAAATATTGGTCAAGATTCTCTAAAAAACCTCTATCTGCTTCAATATCATATAAAATCTTTTCTAATTGATATAAAAAATCGCCTTCTTCATTTCTTACTGTTAATAAATGTTCTGTTTTTTCAATCAAATCTGTAATTTTAATTGTTTTGCGTTCTGGATCTGCTGTCTGCAGGTCTAGATTCTGCTGCGGCTTTTCTTTGCCTCCCACTTCTTCTATTTTATACCTCAAGGCTAATTTATTAACTCCATAATTTTGTCCATCTGTCATAACTTTTAAATAATAATTATCAGCCCCACTACTATCTATCTCAACTTCTTCCACATTATTTTCGATCAAATTTATTAACTGCTTATCTTCTAATTGTACTAACGGATGAGACTGCTTAGCAATAAATTTAATTAATTCCTGTTGACTAATCGGTTTAGAAATATCAACTTCAATTTCTTGTTCATTTAAATTAGTAATTATTTGTCGTAATTTATTTAGATCCGAAGGTCGTTTTGCCTTATTAGTATATAGTAAACTTCGTAACATCTTCTGTAATTCAACAGGGATATTATTATCTTCCGTTTTAATTTTAACTTTATCTACTCTTACATTAGTACTATCATCAGTTTTAATCCATCTCTCTTTTAAACTAGCAGCGTACTTTTTATTAACTTTACGATTAGCATGCAAATGTCTAATTGTCATATAATCTTTAACTCCTGCAAAAATGTACTCTCCATAAAACAATTCATATAAAATTAAACCTAATAAATAATAATTGCTTTTATTATTTCTATCTTTTCTTTTATCCACCACTCTATATTTATTAGTCTTAAAAGTCTTTTCTGATTGAATAGAACTAGAACTTTCTGACTTAAAAGTTTTATGAAGAAATGTATCACGTAAAATTAAATTGTCATCTTGGTCAATCATCAACCTATCTGGATGTAAAGTTCCCAAAATTATTTCCTCTTGCTTTAAGTCAGTAAAGATTTGAATTAAATCCAATGCCAATTTTTTCTTCTTTTCAATTGTCTCGGTACTAAATTCTGAATTATGTTCCATATAACGCTTTAAACTATTTTTAAAATCAGAATAAATAATTCTAGTAATACCATCTTCAATAGAATATTGATAAACATTAGCAAAATTATCATATTTATTTCCTAAAATTCGTTCTCGCTTAATGGCTTCTTGTTTTGCTTCAATCTTAGATAAATTTAAATTTTCAACATAAGTTTCTATCATAATATGCTGTTTATTACTAGCTCGATTAGTAACATAATAACCAAGATAAAACGGAGATTCTATAAATTCAACCTGCTGGTCACTAATTTCATAAATATCAGTAATCTGTTTATCAAAGTCATGATTTTGATTCAAGTATCCTTCTAATTCTATCTTAGTTGAATATCTTTTTAATATTTGATATATATACTCTTCTTTCTCAGACGAGGATTGCTCTTTGAAGAAATTATAATATTGGGCCAATTTTCTTTTGCAATTATTACTTACAGTGAAATCTAATTTGAAATATTCTTCATTAATCTTCTTTAAACTTGCAAAAAAATCTTCATAATTACCATTAGTGAATAAGTAATCTAACTTAGTTAAAGCCAACTTTAAATAAAGACGAAAATAATGATTAGTATTTGAACAATCAACATATACTATTCTTTGATTTTGCTGATAAAAGTTTTCCCTCGGTTCAACTTTATCACCATTTAATAATTCTTCTAGGTTGTGGAGCAAACTATTTACTTCTGATAATTCTTGTTCAGACAGTCCTTGCTCTAAAAATTTTGCTTTATAATAGTATATTTTAGCAAAATCATTATCTTTATATTCAGCAAATTTCTTAACTGCAGCCCCTAATTGATTATCTCTGTAATGCTGGAGCCCCTGATAAAAAGATTTGTATTCAAAATCTTCGTAGACTTTATCATTTAATTTATCTATTAAATTACTTCGCTTTTTATATTTGCTCAATAGAGAAAAATAAGTGATCATTTCTTCTTCAGCATGAGAATATTTAATATACTTTTCTAATAGATCTAATACTGATTTCAACTTAACCTTATCTTCAATATATTTGCTAACTAACTTATCTACATACTCTTCAATTTTAACTGTTTCCCCT
>JBNJDB010000190.1:0-4009 GCA_051744465.1 Bacillota bacterium
TCCATATGACCATCAGCAAACACAGGTACAGCCATCGCCACAATCAACAAAGCAGTAAGTACACTTATTATTTTCTTATTATTCATCTTATTTCCCCCTTGATTTCCTTAGAACATTCAATTTTAAACAAGTTAAATAGTACAAAAGTAAATAATTTTTCTTCAGCTTGCGGGGTTCACCTCCTTTCCAGCTGTTAAAATTATTTACTTTCTCTTCTATATAAATTGTAGATTAAGAACAAAAAATACTGTTTTAATCTACAAATTTATATACTGTCATTATTTTTTTAATGAATAATTAATCACTCTATCACTTTATTAACTACAATAAAGTATTACAATAAGATATTAATTTCAATTAAAATGAACAATTTATTTATATTTATATTATAAGCATAAACCCGCTTGAAGTCAATAGTTTATTATGACAAGTACCTAATTAAGCGAAATTAATATTTTAATAACGCCGGGCCAAGACTATAGCAGCATAATCATCAATCGCTCGTCGAGGCGTCTGTAATGCAGTTGGAATCAATTTCCTCCACCCTCGCGGGGGATTATCAGCCCAATATAATTCTCTTGCTTCTAAAGTGGAATTAGTCTCATCTACCATTTTTACATCCCAATGGTAATCACTGACCAACTCTTTAACGCCTCCACTGGCAGTTCCATCTCCTAATACAACTTCTGTTATATTATATTCTTTTCCAAAAGTAAATATTATATCTTTTAATTCCCTAGTACCAATAACCATCTGCTCAATAATTTGATTATCATCAGTTACTACTGCTAGACCAGATTTATCTCGACCTGGGTCAATAGCAAGGATCATAACTCATCACCTACTATATCAAAACTAACTACTAAATTATCACCAGCAAATACATTATTAGCTGCTATTAGACGTATCAATTTCTCCTCGTGAGCAATAGCTACAATTGAAATCAACTTATCTACTGCACGAGAATTATATTTTAACTCTTTAAAGTTAAACTCTGCTCCTTGCTGATTAATCTCTGCTAGCCACTTATTAATTTGGCTAGCAATCTCTTTTTGTGACCCGCTACTAATCACCAAACTACTAACTTGCTCTCCTTTTTTATAAATTATATCACCCTTTAACTGCTCCATATATCCCGTACCAAACAGCCTTAAATTATGGGCCAAGTTATCAATTTCACCTTTTAATTCTTGCTTTTCCTGACGCAATGACTTCAATTCGACTTGCGATTCTTCTATCTCCTCTAATAAATTATCCAGTTCAAACATCGCCACTCGCGACCTTTCCGAAACAAGTAACATCAACCCTAGCGAAATAACAGCAATAGAAACCCCACTAACAATTGTAACAATAATTGAACTATACTTTGGTCGCAAACCAAATAAAGATAACCTATTCTTGCCCACCTTCATCCCAATCCGATCTCCTAGATAAGCAATCAACCCACCCACTACTACTAAAATTACTACTATAGAAATACTATACATTTTCTGCCCACCTTCCTCCGCCATAAAAAAATTGAGAATTGAAAATTGACAATTGATAGTTAAATTCAAAACCATAAAATCAAAACAAGGTAACTAATTTAAAAATATCATATAGGATAGCTTCAAGTTGATCCTTTAAAACCCTTTAAGCAAAATTAGCCAAAAGAAAAAAGCCGGCATCAGCCGACTCCATTATTAGAACTATTTAATTAAATCTTGATCCTTTAATTGTTGATATCTGCGATTAGCTCGGAGATAAATATTTTCTCTAGCGGCTACAATAATTAATAAACAGACTTGATCTACTTCTTTTGTAAAATAAATTGCCCGGAAAGTACCCGAACCAGGCAAATCAAATTTATAGGAATACAAACCTTGTAAATTACCTTTTAAAGCTGAACTCTTCTCTTTAGGCTCAGTTTCTAAATTTAATATTTTTTCAACTGCTCTATCGCGATGATGTTTTAAATCATCTAAATCATTTTCAACTGATTTCGTCATCTCAATTGAATAGTTACTCATTTAAATTGACCCCTTTTTCTTTAGCATAATCCCGTAAATTTCTAGTCTTTCCTCTTTTATATTCCTCTTCAGTATACTCTTTAAGTTTCACTATCGGATCTTCGATAGCTCTAGTTAATTTTACTTGACCTAATTCTGAATCTAAAAATAATACTTCTCCTTTATCTATTCCAGAAGACTCTCTAACTTTTTTAGGTATCGTAATTCTTCCTTTATCATCAACTTTAGTTACAATCTTTTCTTCGGACATTTGAATCACCTTCTTTCTGTGGGACTATCCCATTTAATTATATTATATATTATTTGATTAAGACTGTAAAGTTCAAAATTTAATTTCATTTTCAAAAAAAGAAAAAAGCCGGCATCAGCCGACTCCATTTATTAAAACTATTTAATTGCTACTATTGTAAAATATAATTCGTATCAAGTAATTCTAATTCTAAGTCTGTACTTAAATCCCGTTCAACCATTCCAAAATAATCACCAGGCTCTATTTCCCCCGTACCCGTTACATCAATCCATGCGAAGATATAGTCTGCATCGGTTGCATCAAGCTCATAAAATCCATCTTCAGTTACACTAGTAAAATTACTACTTTTTGTAATTACATCTCCATCTTTTTGTCCCGCAAATACCTTAGACTTACTAATCTTTGCATTTGTTAGTGCCGCATGAGCATTGATTAATCCAGCACCATAAAAAGGGTCCCAACCTTGGTTATCAGAGTTTTGCGCACCTAAATCTTGCGCAGTTTCTTGTAACTGCCTCTTCAACTGCTCAGGAGTATCTACTACATCATTAGCTAATAGCATAGCAGCAACTCCACTAACATGAGGCGCAGCCATTGAAGTTCCTGAATAAGTATCATAACCACTATAACTACTAGATTCAGGTACGGTAGAATAAACACTTTTTCCCGGAGCTACTAAATCTAAATTCAATCCTTTACTTGAACTCTTACCATCTTGCTTAAAATTAGCCAATTCAAAATTGTGATCTATAGCACCTACTGCAATTGTATTTTCATATCGGGCAGGAAAAGATACAGCACTTCGACCATCATTACCACTAGCAGCAATAACTGTAGTTCCTTGTTGATGAGCATAGTTAACTGCTTCTTTTACAAGTTGAGACGGAAGAGACCCTCCTAAACTCAAATTAATAACATCTGCACCTTGATTTACTGCCCATTTAATTCCATCAGATATATCCATATTAGTAGTGGTATCAGATTCAGTATCAGATTCACCAAGAACTTTGACAGCTAAAAGATTTATGTTTTGATTAACTCCTACCACTTTCTCTCGATTAGCAATATTAATCGTACCCGCTACATGAGTTCCATGACCATTATTATCAGTATAGTTACTATTATCTTCAATAGAATTATAACCATCCATATTACCAAATTCAGGATGACTATCATCAATACCAGTATCCACTACTGCCACAGTAACTTCCTCCTGCTCCTGCACAGCTTTTTCATTTGGCCAAGCATCCGGTAGACTAATAGCCGAATAATGCCATTGCTTATTATAATCAGATACATTAGGATGCTCAGCAGCAATCGAATACAAGATATTGCGTTCTGCATAAGCAACTACTTCTTCTGTTTCTAATTTATTAATTAATTCTTCCAAGTCAGCTCCTTCTTCTGTTGCTACCAACTGTACTTGACCGCTCTCTAAAGATTCAACTTCTGTCAAATTATGATTAGCTAGCAACGATTGTTGCGCTTCAGAATCAGTCTCTTTAAATTTAATAACCAATCTATCCTCGCGATAATTCTTCTGCTCTTCATCTTCTAGATCGGTACTACTTTTTTCTGTTGCAAAACTAGCTAAATCAAACTGTTCTGCGTCAATTTCAGTATTTGATAATACTACATGACCACTAATACTATCACTCGTAAAATTATCTGTAATAGCACTACAACCACTAACTAAAAACAGACTCATAACCAGAATAAAGGTGAATAATATTTTTTTATCCATTAATTT
>JBNJDB010000191.1:0-4006 GCA_051744465.1 Bacillota bacterium
TTTAGCACCATCCGATACAGCTCAGATAGATCAAGAATTAGTGCGGGCTTTTGCTACAGAAGTTGGTGGACGAACCTCTCATACTGCAATTATGGCTCGTTCAATGGAGATACCGGCAGTGGTAGGAGTAACTGATATCTTATCAGAAGTTGAAACAGGAACGACGGTTGTTGTTGATGGTCTAGCTGGAGAAGTAATTGTTGATCCCACTAAAGAAGAATTAATAGATTATGAACGGCAAATAGAAGAATATCAAGCTCGTAAAGAGAGATTAGCCGAGTTAAAAGAACTACCGGCTGAAACTACAGATGGTCATAGAGTTGAGTTAGTAGCTAATATCGGGACGCCTGCTGATGTAGAGGGTGCCTTGGCTAATGGAGCAGAAGGAATTGGACTCTATCGGAGTGAGTTTCTTTATATGGATCGCGATTCATTACCTACAGAAGAAGAACAGTTTAAATCCTATAAAGAAGTAGCCCAAAAAATAGATGGGCCAATAGTAATTAGAACTATGGATATTGGTGGAGATAAAGAATTACCTTATTTAGATATGCCCGAAGAGATGAATCCATTTTTAGGCTATCGAGCAATTAGGATGAGTCTGGACAAGCCAGAGATTTTCAAGGTGCAACTAAGAGCAATCTTACGAGCCAGTGCCTATGGCGAAGTTAAGATCATGTATCCGATGATCTCTGCTGTAGAACAGCTAAGAGAAGCAAATGAAATCTTAGCAGAAGTAAAAGCAGAGTTACGGGAAGAAGATATAGACTTTGATGGAGATTTAGAAGTAGGAATGATGATTGAGGTTCCTGCGGCAGCAATGATAGCAGATGTTTTAGCTCAAGAAACAGACTTTTTTAGTATCGGAACCAATGATTTAATTCAGTATACAACAGCAACAGATAGAATGAATGAACAGATTGCTGATTTGTATCAACCATTTCATCCAGCAATTTTACGCTTGATTAAACGAGTCGTAGAAGCAGCACATGAAGCAGGAAACTGGGCTGGTATGTGTGGAGAAATGGCTGGCGATAAGAGATTGGCCCCATTTTTATTAGGAGTAGGGTTGGATGAATTTAGTATGAGTGCAGTCTCAATTCCGGAAGTAAAAGATCAGATTAGAAACTTAAGTCGAAAAGAAGCTCAAGAGATAGCTGGAGAAGCATTAAGTTATTCTACTGCTAGAGAAGTTGAAAATTTTTTAAGTGAATAATATTAAGAAATTTAAAATGAAATAATGCGGAGTATTATATTATTATTCTGGTCTATTTAGCAATAGGCCAGAATTTTTTATTTGGTAATTTTAGTTAATCAACAACTTGATGTTAAGACATATAATAATATTAATAGTAGAAAGGAGGTAACAAGATGGTAAGGAAACCAGAAGAGTGTCCAGAAAATTTTCAAAGACAATATGTAGTTCAACCAGGTGACACTATGTATTATATAGCGCAAACTTTTGAAAGTGATTTAGATGAATTAATTCAAGTTAACTCTCATATTTCTGATCCTAATATTATTTATCCAGGTGATTTACTTTGTGTACCAGGTAAAGCTCCAGTTGACTTACCATGTGCTTTGGCTTTAGTATCCCAAACATCACAATTTCCTGATGCTAAAGGAATAGCTTCTGTTCAATTTGTGGGAGGAGATCAGTATATTGTTAGTGTTGCAGCTGCAGGTTTGCCGGATGAAATTAATAGCTTTAATAGCTATGAGGGTTTAGTCGAATTACCAGGCAAGGAAGGAGCCTTTGGTTTTAACATGTTTATCAGTCCTAATTTAATTAATGGAACAACAGTTTGGTTAGGGTCAACTTTTATTCAAACCATTCCTGGTCTTACTTTGTCTGAGGGAACTGAAATTTTAGTTAGACCTAGTAATACAGAAACGCTAGAAACTGGAGATCCAATATTAGCAACTACTTTAGAATCCTGCTAATTGATGTTTGATATAATGGTGCTGAACTACTGCTAATCCATACGCCAGAGGTTGACAAATCAATTTTTATTAAGTATAATAAAAATTGATTTGTATGTTATAAGTATAACTATGTTTGTTCTTTGAGATTACTTAAATTAGCTTGCAGGAAAGTTTACTTAAATTGTCACTTTCTTCTGATTAAAGATGGAAGTTTGTAATTAATAAATTCTATGAGCTAAAGATACAAGTTAAAGAAGATAATAAACATATTTTAACTTTGATAGCATACAATACCAATGTTCACAATCACTTAAATCAACCTAAAAATAGGTTTGATGGTTTTGTGAATGGTTTTAGATATAAAACTAAGGAGGTAATAATATTAATGTTTAAAAAACTAGGAATTTCTATTTTAATTTTATCATTGATGGTATTTTTTGTGGTTGGTTGTGGTTCACAAGAGGAAACTGAATTAGATAATGAAGCAGAACAAGAACAAGAACAAGCTCAAGAATTTACTGAAAGTGAAAAAATGGGTGGAACTTTTAGAGGTAGATTAGGTTCTAATCCACCAGATTTGGATCCAGCTCATTCAACTGATACTACTTCTAGTAGAGTAGTGAGAAATGTATTTGATGGATTAGTAGAATATAATGAAGATTTGGAAGTGGAACCTGCTATTGCTAAAGAATGGGAATCTTCTGAAGACGGAACAGAATGGACTTTTAAATTGAAAGAGGGAGTTAAATTTCATAATGGTAGAGAAGTTAAAGCATCTGATGTTATTTATTCCTTTAGTAGATTGTTAGATCCTGAAACTAAGTCTGAGCGGGCTTGGTTATTTGAAAATGTTGTAGGATCTCAAGAATTTCAGGATGGAGAAGCTGAGGAAGTTGCGGGCTTGAAAGCAGTTGATGATTATACTGTAAAAATTAGTTTGAAAGAGCCATTTGCACCATTCTTGTCTATGTTATGTATGGAGAATGCTTCTATTGTGCCGAAAGAAGTAGTGCAAGAACTTGGCGAACAATTTGGACAGAATCCGGTTGGTGCTGGTGCATTTGAATTTGAATCTTGGAAACAGGATAGTAAAGTTATTTTAGAAAAGAACGAAGATTATTATAAAGAGAATCGACCTTATTTAGATAAAGTCGTTTATAGAATTATTGTTGAAGGTACTTCAGCTTTTCCTGAGTATGAACAAGGTAATATTTATCAATTAGATTCTAATATCCCAGATGGTCAAATGGAACGAGTGATGGACCCTGAAGGTGATTTTGCTGATGATTATACTCAAGTAGATAGATTAGGAACATATTATTTAGCAATTAATAATCAAAAAGAACCATTTGATAATAAAAAAGTTCGTAAAGCTATGAATTATGCAGTTAATAAAGATGTAATTGCAAAAGTAGTTAGAAATGATACAGTAAATCCGGCACGTAGTATTTTGCCACCAGGAATACCAGGTTATAATGAAGATTTAGAAGGGTATCCAGAGGATATTGAAGCAGCTAAAGAATTATTAGCAGAAGCTGGTTATGAAGATGGATTACCTGGCGAGTATGAGATTATTTATAATACAAGTGACCAACACCAAAGAAACCTAGAAGCTATCCAAAGTAACCTAAAACAGATTGGTATTGATGTAAAATTAGTTAATATGGATTGGGGTACAATTTTGGATAAAGCAGACCAGGGTGACTTTAGTTTGTTGAGAATGGGTTGGATTGCAGATTATCCTGATCCAGATAACTTTTTACATGTTTTATTCCACTCCAAAAATGCAGGTCCAGGTGGAAACTATGCATTCTATGAAAACGAAGAAATCGATAAAAAATTAGAAAAGGCAAGAAAAATGGACCGCGGTCAAGAACGACTTGATCTTTATCAAGAAATAGAGGCAGAAATTGTTGATGATGCACCGTGGGTACCAATTTATTATTATTCTACTCCAGTGCTAGTAAAACCATTTGTTCATGATTATGTATTTACAGGTCAGACACCATTACCTCTGACAAATGTTTGGATAGAACCAGACCATAAAGAAGAATAATAATTTATTAGAGACAGTCAGCCA
>JBNJDB010000192.1:0-3963 GCA_051744465.1 Bacillota bacterium
ACCCGCTACTTCTAATTTAATAATTTTACTATCTGTCACATTGAGCATAGTTTCAGTGTTGGGAGCATAACCTGCTTGCTCTTCACCATAATGAATGGGGAGTTCTTCATAAAAACCATTTAAATAAATCCCCTCTAAAGAAGTCCCTTCTGGACCAGAATAACCTTCTTCAAAAGTACCCCGCATCCCAATATAGCCATTTCCTAGAGCAAATATAGTTTCATCACGATAATTACTTGCTATATCAAATTCCGTTTCAATGATTTTCCACTGATTGATTTCATAAATTGTTTTATTAGCTAACTCTTTCATGTCATCACTCCTTTCTATCCCAGCAAATTCAGCGATTATACAGAGTCACGAATTAATAATTCCAAATCTAAAACCTTATGCAACTCAAAATCATCCTGCTTATTAATCAAGCTGATTAAACTTTCCACAGCTTCTTCTCCTAATTGATACGCAGGCTGACGAACAGTAGTTAAACTAGGCTCCGTATAAGCACCTAAATCTATACCATCAAAGCCCATCACTGCACACTCTTCGGGCACAGCAATATCTGCTTCTTTTAAAGCACGTAAAGCTCCAATTGCCATTGCATCACTGACAACAAATATTGCGCTAAATGATTTATCTTGAGCTAATAGTTCTTTCATCCGCTGATAACCACTATCTCTAGTAAATCCACCATGAATCATTAAACTATCTTTGTACTCTATATTGTGCTCTGCCAATGCTTGCCGATAACCTTTGACTCTAATTCGACTAGCTACAAATTCACTTGGACCAGTCATACAAGCAATTTGTTGATGACCTCGTTCAATTAAATATTCTGTTGCCTCATAAGCACCACTTAAATTATCACCATCGACCCAACAGATATTTTCATCATTTTCCAATGGTCGACCCAAAAATACAAACGGTAAATTCTCTTCTCGAAAATAATCAATTCTAAAATCATTTACTTTGGGATTAACTACAATCACACCATCTAATTGATTAAAATTAATTCCTTCTTCATATAATTCTTGCTTATCTTTTTCACTAACTGTAGGTAAAGATAAACTATAGCTATACTCTGCTGCTTGATTACCAACCCCATGTAGAAATTCTAAAAAGAAGGGATCGGTTATATCTCGAGGAGGTCCTGGAATCATCAATCCAATGGTATGAGACAAATCACGGGCCAAGCCCTGTGCTACAGTATGTGGTTCATAATCATACTTGCGAACTAATTTCATCACCTTTTCTCTTGTATCCTCACCGACATATTTATCATTATTAATCACCCGGGAAACTGTTGCTTTAGAAACACCTGCTTCCTGGGCAATATCTTTCATAGTTACTTTCATAAATTCCACCCCTAGCTTAATTGATTTCAAATTCTGCTACTTGCCCCCCCTCTACTACTTTACTTGTATCATTAACTTTAATAGTTAGAGGTTGGCCCTTAGTAGCTACAATTTCAATTCTAAATTTATTTTCTATTATCTCTATTATTAACGATTTCTCTTGATATTGCAAATTGAACTCTAATTTACCCCATTCAGCAGGTAAATTGGGGTTAAATTCCAATTTGTCACCGGAACTATTCAAACCAGCAAAACCTTGCACAATCATTTTCCAAGCTGCCCCACAAGCTGCTGTATGAACTCCACCAATAAAAGTTCCCCCATGAATAGCTTTATTTGTATTATATAAATCTACAGTACACGATTCCATAAAATAATTATAAGCTTCTTCTTGATAACCAATTTTACTAGCAATAATTGCGTGAGCTGAAGGACTTAAAGAAGAACCATGTTCACACCGGGGCTCATAATAATCATAATTAGCGCGCATGACTGCTTGACTAAATCTATCCTGCATACTAAATAGTTGTAATAAATCAGCCTGCTTTGTTACCTGAGTTCTAGTAGCTACTCCAACAGGCCAACCCAAATATTCATGTGGGTCTTGTAACCTGTCTTCCACTTCCTGGGGACTGATATCTTCTAAGTCAAAATAGCCATCAAACTGCTCAATTAATAAACTATCCTCATCTGGTTGTGGCAAATAAATTAATTCAACCATCTCTTCCCAATTTTTAAGATCAGCTAAACTTAAGTTTAATTTAGTCGTTAACTCCTCTAATCGATCCTTATTCTCTTCTTGCAAACGATTATAAATCTTGACTGCTTTATCAAGAGCATACTGCGCTTGATAATTAGTAAATGCATTATTATCAACATTCTCATGATATTCATCAGGTCCTAATAACCGAATAAATTCATATCTGTTCTTATCTTTCTTAAAATAAGCATGAGCTACTAAAAATTGCGCTACCTCAAAAACTACCTCGGCTCCATAATCAACAATAAACTCCCAATCTCCTGTTGCTTGATAATACTGCCACATCGCATAAGCAATATCTGGTGAAATATGAATTTGCCAATCATTAAAATGATTTCTAATCTTACGTCCAGTTAGTACATTTTCAAAAAAGTAATCTGGACATAGCTCTTGGCCAGTCTTACCACTAATCCAAGCATAATAAGCACCATAATAACCTAAATCTTGAGCTTTTTTTCGTGCCCCATCTAATGTATGGTATCTGTACTTTAACAAATTTTTAGCAACCTCTGGTCTAGTATATAAAAACATCGGCATATTAAATATTTCTTGATCCCAAAAAGCCGACCCTTGATAAGCTTGACAAGACAATCCCCGCGCTCCAATTGGTAATCTATCAGTATGAGCTGGAGTACAAATTGTATTATGATAGAGATTGAACCTTAAAACTGCCTGTGCTTCTAAATCACCCGTAATCTTAATATCTGATAGATTCCAAATTTTATCCCACTCTACAATCTGATTTTCTTTTAAACTATCATAACCAATTTGCTTTGCTCCTTCTACATCACCCATAGCAGATATTAATGGATGCGAGAGGTCATTACTACTATAGATAGCAACATATTTCTCTAAATTAACTTCTTGTCCAGCTTCTAAAGCAAAAGTCAATTTTCTTAATATTTTTTTATCTCTTTTAATAATTTCTTCTCGCTGTACTTTAGCTCCTGCAATATTAATCCCCTCTACTACATCTAGCTTAATCTCTTCTTCACCAGTAATAGTTTCAATCGCAATTAAGCCCTCTTCTTCTAGCAACTTGTAGTCTTTAAAATGCTCTCCATTCAAATCCCAGACTGCACCATCAATCCCAGTTAATAATGTCACCTCGGTTTCTTTATCAACTACAAAACTATAGTCCATTGTTAGTAAATGTAGATTATCATAGCTAGCAAAACGTTCTGTAGTTAACTCAACTTCACTCCCAGCATCACTTTTCCACGTCGATTTTCTTTTCAAAACACCATTTTTTAAGTTTAACTCACGTTGATAATCAATAGTTTCGCCTTCTCCGGAAAAAACAGATAACTCCTGTTCATCAATCTTTAATTTAGTATATAATCCATTCGGGGCATTACATAACTCTCTCCATTTCCCATCAGCCATATCATAAGTATCTGTAACAATACATCCTACATAATTTTCTTTATCCCATTCTGCTAATGTACCCCGATAACCTAAATAGCCATTGCCTATTAAAAAATTACTTCCCGTAATAATTGTTTGCTCCGGATCGAATTTATTAGTGATTAACTCCCAACCTGTTTCTGTTTTTAAATTATTCTCTAATTCCATTTTTCAAGCCCCCCAAAAGATTTACATTATCTATTTTTTGATCTTTAATTGCCCATTTTCCATTCTCAATTTTCAATTGGACTTTAGTGCTATACTGACTGCGCAATCTATATACAAAAGTTATTGCTTGGTTGCGTTCTTTCAACTGTCAACTGTACACTATCAACCGTCAACTATCTTTATTATCGTTCCCTACGAGTCTTAAAAAACAAGACTCTCCGTGTAGTCCTAGTTACAATCTTCAGTACTATACTGACTGCGCAATCTGTATACTTT
>JBNJDB010000193.1:0-3936 GCA_051744465.1 Bacillota bacterium
TTTTTAATACCTAATTGGTCTGCTCCTAATAGATCTCCTTGAATAGCAATAATATTTTTATCCCGACAAGTAACATGAGGAATTGCTTCTAAGCCAGTTTTATCTTCAATGAGATGCGCAGCCATAATTGAGCTCATCTTCATTTTAGCCATTGGTGAATCACAAACATTAATGGCATCTACTTTTCCTTTTAAATCCTGAGCAACGCGGTATGTCTCTGATAAATCGGTTCCTTTTGGTGGAGTTAATTCTCCTGTGATAATAAAATCTTTTTTCGCTAATTTTTCTTTTAAGTTCATATTCTTGCTCCCTTCTCGATACTATTATTAAATAACCTAAATTAATTTTTTGGCTGTTTTAACTGCTTGGACTGCATTATCAGAATAGTGGGCACCTATATTAGTAGCATATTCTTCAGTAACAACTGCTCCACCGACCATAACTTTTATTGCTGGAGCAACTTCTTGTAATTCATTAGTGATTTCTTTCATCCGTGGCATAGTAGTAGTCATTAAAGCACTTAAACAGACAATGTCAGCTTCTTGTTCACAAGCTGTAGAAATTATTTCTTGATTAGCAATATCCTTACCTAAATCAATGATATCAAAACCATTATTTTCTAACATTACCTGTACTATATTCTTACCGATATCATGAACATCACCTTTAACAGTAGCTACTACAATAGTGCCTAGACTGGATTGATCTTGTTGTGCTTCTAAGATAGGTCGTAATTTAGAAAAGGCTGTTTTCATTACTTCAGCAGCCATCATCAACTGCGGTAAAAAATAAACGCCTTTATCATATTTATCTCCAACTTCTTTAATACCAGGGATTAAACCTCTATTGATAGTATCTAAAGCTGAATATTCTTCTAGGGCCAAGTCAATTTGGCTTAATATATTCTCTTGGTCTCCATTTAAGACTGAAGAGTGAATTTGTTCTAAAGGACCTAACTCTGTAGTTGAAGATTGCTTTGGTGTTGTGCTTTCTTCCTGATTATTTTCTCCGACAAATTCATCAAGATATCGTGTACCAGCAGGATCGCGATTGACCAAAAAATCGCTAGCTAATAATGCTGATTTCATTGCTTTATCAGTCGGATCCATAATCGGAGCATTTAATCCGGCTCTAATAGCCATCGCTAAAAAGGCTGTATTAACTTGATTACGTTCTGGTAGCCCATAAGAAATATTACTGACTCCTAGGACAGTAGCTACCCCTAATTCAGATTGAATTAATCTAATGGCCTCTATTGTTTCTAATACTTTATCTTGTTCAGCGCTAGCAGCTAAAGTAAGAGTATCAATTAAGATATTACTTCGTTTAATACCCAATTTTTCTGCTCTATTAACTATCTTGCGAGCTACAGCTAATCTTCCCTCTGCAGTAGGGGGGATGCCATTTTCATCTAGTGTCAACCCCAGAACTGCTGCGCCATATTTCTTAGCTAAAGGTAAGACTTGATTTAAACTTTTCTCTTCTCCAGTAACAGAATTAATTAGTGGTTTCCCAACAACATTCTGTAATCCTGCTTCTAAAGCTTCCTCATTAGTAGTATCAATCGAAATTGGGAGATTAGTGGTATTTTGTACAGCACTAACGGCTTGTTTCATTAACTTAGCATGATCCACTTCTGGAACTCCCATATTCACATCAAGTATATCTGCTCCTGCTTGGGCTTGTTTAGTTGCTTCGCTAGTAACTGTTTCTAAAGAACCTTCTTTTAATTGCTGCGAAAATTCTTCCCGTCCGCTAGGATTAATTCGCTCACCAATGATGCGGGTGGGATGTTGATTACTAATTTCTACTCGCTGAGAGCGACTAGTTAAGGTTGTAATCTTTTCTTCATCTTGGGGTTGGGGAGTTAAGCCTTTGACTTTATCCTTTAACAAGCTGATATATTCAGGAGTAGAGCCACAACAACCACCAATTACATTAATTCCTGCTGCAATAAATTGGGGTACATAAGCAACCATTTCTTGAGCTGCCATCGGAAAGACGGTCTGATCATTTTCATCTAATATAGGTAGCCCAGCATTTGGCTCTACTGATAAGCGAGCCGAAGTGGACTGATTCATTGTTTTAATTACTTCCAATAAACCCTCTGGTCCCATGCTACAGTTGGCCCCGATTACATCTGCACCAATAGAATCTAAAACTTCAATAGCAGTCACGGGGTCGGTACCAGTCATTGTTTTAAGACTATCTTCATAAGTTAGGTGGCAAATAACAGGTAACTCAGTGGTATCTTTAACGGCAATTAAGGCTGCTCTAGCTTCTTGTAAATCAGTCATTGTTTCAATATTAATCAAATCTGCTCCAGCTTCTTCTGCTATTTGAGCCTGTTCAGCAAAGGCAGTATAGGCTGCTTGGAACGGAAAGGACCCCATAGGCTCAATTAATCTACCAGTAGGACCCATTGATACAGCGACTAATGTATCGTCATTAGCAGCCTCCTGGGCCAAGTTAACTGCGGTAGTATTGATTTCTCTAACCTTGTCTCCTAGCTCATATTCTGCTAGTTTAACTCGGGTAGCACCAAAGGTATTAGTCTGAATAATATCACTACCTGCAGTTACATAAGACTGATGAATTTCAATGATTGTTTGGGGATTAGTTAAATTTAGTTCTTCAGGGCAGTCCCCAACTTCTAATCCTTTTTTATGTAGTTCTGTTCCCATAGCACCATCTAATACTAATATCTCTCTTTCTAATCGTTCTAAAAAATTACTCATCTACTCAATACTCCTTTCTATAATTCAATTGAAAATTGAGAATGTAGAATTGACAATTAAGATTCAAAATCAAATTCTCCACCAGGGAATAAAAAATTCATTTTCTATAGTCTCAGAAATAATTAGTAAAATCTATTTCAAAAGTTGTATTTATGCTTGAAAACTTTTAATAGGTTTATATAGTTTGAGATTTTGAAGTTGAATTATACACTTTTAATTGTCAATTCTCAATTATTTATATAAGCAGCTGTCATAATCACAACTTGCACAATTAAAATCACACTTAGCTTGTACTTGACTTTTAGTTTGACCTAAACCAATTAGAGCGGTGATTGACTTTTGGGGAATCAATAGCTGGCTATCATTGGTTTTAATCCCTAAGTCTTGGCCCTCGACTAAATTTAATAATTGATCTTGAATCTCTAAGCTCAAATCGCCATAACCAGGACTATAGCGCATAGTTAAAGAGGGCAGGCCAATTTCTTTAGCTCTTTGAGCAATAGTTTGATTTAATTGCTCAGCCAAATTTTCAACTGCTACTGATCCAATGGCATCGAAAATAGTTGCTTTGGTTAATTGATCATCAGCAAATAATTCTTTAACCTTAGCTTCTATCTCAGGGCCAACCGTTACTGCTAAGAGAGCAACTTGTTGTTGATTAGCAAGTAAATCAGCAATATCTTGGCTACTGAATTTAAGTTGTCCTGCTCCTAAGTCTACTTTATCTCCTTTAATAACTATTTCTTCTAGTCTAATATAGTTACCTTGAGGTTTAATAATTGACTTTGCTCTTTCAATTGATTGCGCAATCAATCTTTCTATATTTTGATTAGAAACAGTTTGGGCTTGATATCCCAATTGTTTTTTTACTTCGTTTTTAGTAATCTTAAGTTTAGTATTTTTAATAATAATTCACCTCACATAAAAAGACCCTCTTTCTGAAAAAAAGAGGGTAGATAAAATCCCCTTATTTATCAGAAGTTTTATCTTCTGCAGGAGTTGGCACCACTATAGGAAAAGAGATTAAGCTTAAGTATAAGCTTAAGTAAAACCATAAATCCTAAGGTTTTAATGCTCTACTTAAACTTAGACTTAGGCTCAAACTTAGACTTAAACTTAGTTTCCTACTGGTTGCCGGGCTTCAACGGGCCAGTCCCTCCACCACTCTGAATAAGGTAACTATTTAATTATTGTCTAC
>JBNJDB010000194.1:0-3921 GCA_051744465.1 Bacillota bacterium
CCTCTTATAAACTAACTACTCTAAAAGTAACTTTTCCTTCATACTTACCATGAACTACATCTCTACTATAGGGAACTCTAAATTGATGAAAAGTAGTCAAAGAATCTGTAGCATCTTCTTTAGAAATTACCTCAATCTTTTGGTCAGAAAACTTGATATTTTTTCTCCAACTATCTCCTTTATCTAAACTAGATCGCATCTCTAAAGGAAGTTTATTATCACCATTATTAGTTGCTACTAAAGATTGGGCTTTAATTTCATATCTATAATTTGTATTACCATAAGCTTCAACTTTATATAAATCACAAGCTTGAAGATAAACATCAGCTCCTGGTTCTATTTCAGCATTTCTTCCTGCACCTAATAATTTCCAATCTTCATTAACAAAGCCACCTATTTCATTATCAAAAATTAGCTTACCAGCTTCTGTTTCTCTAGCTGTCTGAGCACCTGGGCCAAAACTTTTTCCCTCTATTTTCCCTTCATTTCCTGTTACAGTCAATTCTAAATAACTTGGAATATATGCTTCAGCATTTAATGTAACTGCTACCTTCTCAACATCACTCATATTGTCAGCATCTTTAGTATATCTTCTCCGGTTAATTCCATTTACATTAACATACTCTTCTCCTTTTTTACTCTCCCAAGCTACACCATCATCAGCAAAATGACTATAATAATTCTCATTAAAATCATATTCTTCTTTAAACTCTTCCGCACTAAAAACTTGATCATCACTATTTTCTGCTGTTACTCCAATAGACATTGCAAAAACCATAATTAAAAGACTAACTATTACTAAACTTTTTTTCATTTCTATTCCCCCTCTAGGATATATTAATCTATTTATTTTTATAAGCTGACACTAAATAAAATTGCAATGGCAATTCCATTATCCCAGCTTTCATTTTAGAAAAATCACTTATTTTAAGCTCAAAATAAAACTGTATCCCTTCTTTACTCGGTCTACCTTTAGCAAGTAATTGTGGTTTTGGCCTCAAATAGACATCCTCCTTATTAACACTTTTATAATGTTTAGCATTACTACTAATATTAATTAACAACCTTGATTGTTTTAATAAATCTTGTTTAATACTCCCATACAATCTCCAGGGCACATTAGAAACAATTTTTAAATAAGGATAATTAAAGCTAGATAACTCTTTATTATTAATCCTATTTAATTTAATCTTTTCTTTAGAATTAATTTTTTTCATGATTAACCATGGTTCCACTTCTACCTTTATTAATTTTTTAATTGTAGATAACCTACTATTATTTTTAGAAATTTTTCTTATAATCAGCTGACTTTGATAAATTCCTGGTTGTTCATTAGGGGCAATAGTAATTATTAAAGGTAGTACAACTTTATTTGCTGTACTTTGCTGACAATTTTGCAGATCAATTTTTAATCCTTCTTTAGTCAGCGGCTTAATTTTATCTTTGAGTTTAACTTTTAGGTTTTGCTTAGAAAGTTTCTCTAAATCAGAATCTCCCGCTTTTAATTCTAGCTGCAAAGTAGAAACTTTAGAAGATTCAATAGTTAAATTTAATCTAACTTTCCGCTGAACTTTCTTTTGCTTAGTTTTTACTGTCCCAAAATCTAGATTAGATTTTGCAACTATATTTTGAGACCAAATAAGTAATAATAAAATTAAAATTAACAAAATATTTTTTCTATTCCCCATAATAATTATTAGTTTTCACTCCTTTTCATCAAAATCATAAACAAGAGGAATTAATAAATTGCGATGATCTAATTTATCCTTTTTAACAATAATATTAAACTCATCTCTTTTCTTCGGTTGCAAATGTTTAGGCAAAGAATCTAAATTAAGCTTGATAGAATGTTTTCCTAACGGAATATTTTCTAAATGAAATTTACCCTTATCATCAGTAGAAGTTGTTTGCTCTCGATCATTAAGAGTTAATCCCACCCGGTTTACTGCTGTTTCATCTTGATCTAATTTACCATTAGCATTTTCATCTATAAATACTCGCCCCGCAACAGAACCATTCATTGTTAAACCAAAATTAACTTTCAAATTTTCATTCTTTTTTATTTTAACCATCTTTTCTTTATCAATTGCTGTATAATTGGCATTTAAAGAATTGAAATTGAAATCTAATTTATACATTCCAGGTCTTATAACTTCAAATTCAAATCTGCCCTGATCATCAGTTGTAGCAATTAAATTATCCATAGCCATTTTTATATCAGGTACTGTCTCTTCTCCTTCATCTAATATCTGATTATTATTTTCATCTAAATATACTTGCCCTATTACGTGCGAAGTATAATCATCAGTCTTATACTCATGAGTAAAAAAATCCCCCTTAGCTAGACCAAAAGCTTGGGTAAATTTTAAACTAGCAAATCTTTCTTCTTCTCCTAAGGTATTATTATAGGTCTGCCCTAAACTTAAATTCATTGTTAAATCCTTAGTTAACTGGTTTTGAAGGTCTAATGTAATATCATCTCTAAAATTTGTTCTTTCGTTGCGAGGATAACTTCTTTCTAAATATAATTTAGCTTTATTCTTGTTTCGATTACCATAATGAGTTAATCCAAAATTATAAGACATATGATCTCGACTATTTTGGGCTTGATTATTAGTAACTCCAACACTAAAAATATCATTATTAGTCACATAATAATTTAAATCAAAGTTATATTTAGCTTTGCTAGTTTTAAATTCTTGGTTGCTACTTTCTGCTTTTAATTTCTGACCAAGTGCAATAATTGTATCCTTAATAAAACTAAATTTAACTTTTGAATTTGTTTCTAAAGTTAAGTTAGAAAAATCTCTTTTCCCATCTAATTCACTTTCATTTCTAATTAAAACAGATGATAAAGGTTTATTATATATGTCAGTTTGTATATTAATTTTCTTATGATTTTCTTCTTTATTACCACCTAAATTAGTTTTCTTATTAAATAAGGCTAATTTTCCTTTAGTGCGAAAATCTTGACCTAGTTTATTATGTGCAAAAATTAATCCATATTTATTTTTTTTAACATACTCTTCGCTTGCAATATCATCTGAATAAGCAAATCTATTCTTATTAAACTGAAACCCTAAAGAAGTAATCCCCTCCCAAATATCCCCCTGAGAATATTCTACTTCTGTTTGCAGATTATATTGCTTATTCGAAGAAACATCAGGGTGATTATAGGTAACTTCTGTGTTCAAATTCTGTTTATCATTAAAATTGTAATCTTCTGTTAAAATTAATCCTTTACCACTTTTTCTAGATAATCTATCAGAAAATTGTTCGGGGATATAATAACCTTCCCCTTCTAAATATCCATCCTCAAAACAATATAACAGAGAAGACTGTCCTCCTTGCTGCCACATATTTTCTCCTCTAGTTAAATACCAGTCAGCATCAGTAAGAATATTATTAGTAGTTTTAGCTACTAACCCCAAATCTGAAACTACATATTGGGACTGATTATTTTCTTTACTATTAGCTAATAATTCATAGTTAAAAGTCTTATCTTTAGAAATAGCAGCATTATGTTTATAACCAATCACTCTCCCATCCCATTTATCAACTTCCTTTTCTTTATATAAACCAGCGATAAGTTCTAATTCTTTCCTACCCATTTCATATAATTTAGGGCTGCCTAAAACTTTCTTTTCTCTTTTTATTTGTTTATCATTTTTATTATCAACAATCACTTCTATTTTATTTAACCTCTTCTTTTTCAAGTTAATCTGCTTAAATTTATATTTTTTCTCTTCTTTTAACTTTTTACTTCTATATTTTTCTCCATTCAGATAAAGCGTAACCTTAGCTCCTCTATCAGCTTTACCTGAAACTGAGGTGTATGCCAAAAAATCATTACTATTTTGAATTGTTTTTTGATAATTAATTCCTCTTAGTGATTTATCTTCAATAGTATTTTGAAAATCA
>JBNJDB010000195.1:0-3921 GCA_051744465.1 Bacillota bacterium
TTTAAAGCAGATGGATCAGTTAGAGCTAATAGTTGTCGACAAAAAAGAAGCTAATTTAAAAATTGCTGATCAAGATCAAATTGTTGCTTATACTATGCTAGAAAAAGCAATTGACTTAGAGCAGCCAGATTTTATAGTTAATCTGACCCCTCCTGCTGTACATAATCAAATAAATAATATTGCCTTTGATAATCAAGTGCCTGTTTTATCGGAAAAGCCAATTGCAGATAATTATTTTAATTCAGTTAAAATAGTAGAAAAGTCTGAAAGGAAAGAATTGCCGTTCGTCATAGCAGCTAATTATCGTAATTTTCCGATTATTAAAAGAGCTAAAGAGTATATTACAAGTGGGGTAATTGGAGAGTTGCAAAGTATAGATATTAATCTCCAAAAAGAGTTTAAGACTGATAAAAAATATTTTAAAAGATTAGAAAATCCCTTATTATTTGATGTAGCTATTCATCACTTTGATTTAGTACGTTATTTGACTGATAGAGAAGTTAGTTCTATTTTAGCTAACAATTTTAATCCTGATCATAGCTGGTTTACAGGGAATGCTGCCAATGAGACTGTTATGGAGTTAACTAATGATGTTGCAGTTAGATATGAGGGTAGTCTAGTTGCTCGCGAAGAAGAAACAGATTGGTTAGGAGATTGGATAATTGAAGGTAATACTGGTGTGATTAAAATAAGTCATCATCAGTTAAAATTGATTAAAGATAGTAAAGTAATGGAGACAGAAAGTTTTAGTGATGATTTATATTTAGAAGAATCTATTAAGCAATTTATTGATTTTTTAGATACGGGAAATAAGCCTAGTTCTTCAGCGGAAGATTATATTAAGACTCAGGCTTTAATAGACTTTGCTGACAAATCATCTACAGCAGGAAGAAGAATTCATCTCTAATTGTTAGATTTAGGGTGGGCAATGTGTGTCGGTTGTTTTTTCATTATTTTTCTTTTTATGCTATAATATAAGTGATAATTTATAAAATTAAAATTAGGAGGATTTAATTATGGATTTAAAGGATGATAAAATTTTAGATGGTAGAAAAGTGGCAAATAAAGTTGAAGGAAATCTTGAAACTGAAATTAATGATTTGAAAGAAAGAGGAATTGAACCAGGTTTAACAGTTGTTTTAGTGGGCAGTGATCCTGCATCGCAAGTATATGTTTCTTATAAAGAAAAAGCATGTAAGCGAGTAGGTATTAATTCAAATATTGTTGATTTGCCTGCCGATGTTAGCCAAGAAGATTTGTTAGCTGAAGTAGAGGATTTGAATCAAGATAATACAGTAGATGGTATTTTAGTTCAGCTGCCTTTGCCTGATCATATTGATGAAGAAAAGATAATTAAGGCAATTGATCCTATTAAAGACGTAGATGGTTTTCATCCAGTTAATGTAGGTCAATTAGTTACGCAAAATCAAATGGATTTAGCACCTTGTACTCCTAAAGGGATTATGAATGTATTAAATGAATATAATATAGAATTAGAAGGCCAAGAAGCAGTTGTGATTGGTCGAAGTAATATTGTTGGTAAGCCAATAGCTAATATGTTATTAGCTAGTAATGCTACAGTAACAGTTTGTCATAGTCGGACTGCAGATTTAAAGAGTCATTGTCAAAGAGCAGATATTATAGTTGCTGCAGTAGGTAGAAAAGAATTTGTGACAGCTGATATGGTCAAAGAAGGTGCAATAGTAATCGATGTGGGAATTAATCGAACTGATGATGGTTTAGTAGGAGATGTCGAATTTGAAGCGGTAAGAAATAAAGCTGCTGCTATTACTCCTGTTCCAGGTGGAGTAGGCCCGATGACTATTGCTACTTTATTGCAAAATACTATTACTGCTTGTCAACAGAGAAGGAACTAAAATGACTGATTTGATGAATCAAGTTTTATCTGTAACTGAATTAAATGATTATATTAAGGGGATTTTACAATATGATCCTAATTTACAACAAATATTAGTCCAAGGAGAAGTTTCGAATTACTATTTTCATTATTCTTCAGGGCATGTTTATTTTACATTAAAAGATGAAGATACTCAATTAGATGCTGTTTTATTTAGTCAAAAAAAGCAACAATTGGATTTTGATTTAGAAGATGGTATGAAAGTGATACTAGAAGGGAAAATTACAGTTTACCCCCCACGGGGAGAATATCAGATTCAAGTAGAAAATGTAGAGCCTAAAGGAACTGGGGCGTTGCATATTGCTTTTGAACAGCTAAAAGCCAAGCTAAAAGAAGAAGGATTATTTGCTGAGCAACATAAACGAGACTTACCAGATATTCCGCAAAAAATTGGTATAATTACTTCACCGACTGGAGCAGCGATTAAAGATGTTATTAGTGTAGTCAAACGTAGATTTACTAATGTTTCATTAATGATTGCTCCAGCTACAGTACAGGGGGATAATGCCGCGCCTACTCTATTGCGCGGTTTAGAATTATTAAATGATGAGTTTGATGTAGATGTGATTATTATTGGTCGGGGGGGCGGGTCTATAGAAGACCTGTGGGCTTTTAATAAAGAACAAGTGGCGCGGGCTATTTTTAATTCACCAACACCAGTTATTTCAGCAGTCGGTCATGAAACTGATTATACAATCTCTGATTTTGTGGCTGATTTAAGAGCGCCTACTCCTTCAGCGGCAGCAGAGCTTGTAGTTTCTGATCGAAAAGAGTTAGAAAAATATTTACAGCGGTTGAGAAATAATTTGGAGCAAGCTTTAGAAAACAAATTGAGTCAAGCTAAGCAGAGCTTTGCTAGTCTAACTAAGCGAAGGGCCTTTAGATTATTCCCTGAGCAACTTAACGAAGCAGCTCAGAAAGTAGATGATTTAGCTCAGCAATTAGATAAAAATATGGAAGATAAATTAATTAAAAAACAGGAACAATTGCAGGCGGTTGTCGGAAAGTTGAGTTCTTTATCTCCGTTGAATACCTTGGCCCGTGGTTATAGTTTGACTAAAAAGAAAGAAACTGGGCAAAAAGTTAAGTCGGTTTCTGAAGTAGAAATAGATGAGTTAGTAGAAGTTGTAGTTCAGGATGGAGAACTGCTTTGTAATGTAGAAGATATTACTGTTGGAGATTGACTAGCTAGTTAGTTAAAATTAAGTTTATGCAGGGGATAATAATTTAGTAGAGAATTAATAGATGTGAATCAAATTGTAAGGAGTTGTGGATTATTATGGAAGAGCAAAATTTATCTTTTGAAGGGGCAATAACTCAGTTAGAGGATATTGTTGATAATTTAGAAGAACAAGATATCAGTTTAGACCAAGCTTTAGAGGAATATGAACGAGGAGTTAAGTTAAGTAAATTTTGTTCTGATAAATTAAAGCAAGCCGAAGAAAAAATAGATATAATTAGAGATGAAGAAGGCTCTATAGAGTTAGAAAATTATACGGAAGAAGGGAATTAATAATGGGAGTTGAAGAATTTATTGCTCAAAGAGCGGAAGTGATTAATGATGCGCTTGATTTTTATTTGCCGCCGGCTGATTTGAAACCAACTACTTTGCATCAATCTATGCGGTATAGTGTTTTAGCCGGGGGTAAGCGATTACGTCCTATTTTGACTTTAGCAGCAGCAGATCTGGTAGGAGATGAAGAGCAAAGTAAGATTCTCCCGGCTGCTTGTGCAATTGAATTAATTCATAATTATTCTTTAATTCATGATGACTTGCCAGATTTAGATGATGACGATTTTAGGAGAGGTCAACCTAGTAATCATAATCAATATAGTCCAGCAATTGCTATTTTAGCTGGTGATGCATTATTAACTTTAGCTTTTGAGTTAGTATCTGATATAGATGATATTAGTGCTGCCAAGATTAAATCTATTACTAATGAGTTGGCCCAAGGAGCTGGAAATAAAGGAATGGTCGGGGGCCAAGTTGTTGATATTGAAGC
>JBNJDB010000196.1:0-3882 GCA_051744465.1 Bacillota bacterium
AAATTATAAAAGTTACTCGGCTTAATGATTCTGAAGTAGTTATTAATGCTGATTTGATTGAAACTGTAGAATCTACTCCTGATACTGTAATTAAGTTAACGTCAGGGTATACGATTATTGTCAAAGAAGATACTGATCAAATTATTGAAAAAGTTATTGATTATCAGCAACAAGTTAAATTCAAGCCTGAATAAATAGAGGTGGTAGAATGGATTTTGCATCAATTATTGGATTGATTTTAGGAACAGCCCTTGTTATATTTGGTATGTTTTTACAAGGGAAACTAGTTATTTTTGCTAGTTTAACTTCTGCTTTAATTGTATTAGGGGGTACTTTTGGAGCTATAATTTTAGCATACTCTTTTGAACAGTTAAAAAATGCTGGATCAGCTTTGAAAGTTGTTTTTACAACGCAACAAGATGAAGCTAGTGAAGTTATTTCTGTTTTAGTTAGTTTTGCTGAAAAGGCAAGAAGAGAAGGACTGTTAGCTTTAGAAGAAGAAGCTAATCAGCTAGAAGATCAATTTTTACAAAAAGGGATTCAATTAGTTGTCGATGGTACTGATCCTAAATTAGTCAAGAATATATTAGAAACAGAACTTGATTTTTTATCTGAACGACACTCAATTAATCAGAGTGTTTATGGTAAAGGTGCAGAGTTAGCGCCAGCTTTTGGGATGATTGGTACTTTGATTGGTCTGATTGGAATGTTAAGTAAGTTAGAAGACCCCAGTAGTTTAGGTTCAGGGATGGCAACAGCTTTAATTACAACTTTTTATGGAGCTTTATTAAGTAATTTGGTTTTCCTTCCGATTACTGAAAAATTGCGGACTAAAAGTGAGGGTGAAATATTAGTAAAAGAAATTATAATTGAAGGAATTCTGTCGATTCAAGCAGGAGAAAACCCGCGTATTGTAGAAGAAAAACTAAAAGCTTTCTTACCACCATCTACTAGATCAGAAGTGGAAGAGGAAGATGAGGAGTTGAACGCTAATGCCGCGGGATAGAAAAGATAAAGATGATGGTGGTAGTGATGCTGATTGGATGACTACTTATGGCGATATGATGACGCTATTATTAGCTTTTTTTGTATTACTTTATTCTTTTTCTAGTTTAGATGCTAACAAATTTGAGATGATGATTGAAGGTTTGCAAGGGAAATTAGGAGTTTTACCTGGTGGCAAGACTATTTCATCAGCGAAGATGATTGATGCTGGGATGGTTAATCAGCGTAGTGGAGCTAAACAGTTAAGTGATTTAAATACTAAAGTAGAAGAATATATTGAAGAAGAAGAACTAACTGATGAAGTTGAAACTAAAATAACTGATAAAGGTTTGACAGTCCGTTTTACGGGCAAAGTTCTATTTGATTTAGGAGAAGCAGAAATAAAAGATAATGCTAAAGAAATACTTGATAATATGACTGAATTTATTAAGACAGTCCCCAATGATGTAATGGTCGAAGGTCATACAGATGATTTACCAATTAATAATTCTGATTTCCCATCTAACTGGGAATTATCAACTACTCGAGCTACAACTGTAATCAGGTATTTTATTGAAGAAAATGATATTAATTCTCGTCGTCTTTCAGCATCAGGTTACTCAAAATATAGACCAATTGTTGCTAATAAAAATTGGGAGAATAGAATGAAAAATCGTAGAGTAGATATAGTCATTTTACGTATGGACCAGCAGGAGAAAGATAAGGAGGTAAATTTGGATGGCTGAAGAAGGAACAAATCAAAATAACGGATTTAATATAAGCATGATTATTGCTATAGTTTTATCTGTATTATTAGCTACTGGTATGTCATACTTTATGATGATGAGGTTTGGTGGGCTATCTACAAATCAAGAAGAGCAAACTGAAGAAGAAGAGACCAAAAAAGAAGTGCAAAGGTTAGGACCAACTCATAATTTAGAGCAATTCTTAGTTAATTTATCAGAAAGTAATAGTTATGTTAAAATTAATATTGCAGTTGAAGTTGATAAAGAAGAAGTAATAGAGGAAATTGAGACGAGAAGTCCTCAGATTAGAGATACAGTTATTTCAATATTGCGATCTAAAAAAATAAAAACCATTCAAGATAATCCTCAAGCTAAAGATTTGCGTGAAGAAATAAGAACGGCAATTAATCAATATTTAGCTGATGGAAGTGTAACAAATGTATTCTTTACTGAGTTTGTAGTTCAATAATTTGACTAAAATTAGTTTTAGTTTGTTGAGATGGGAGGTAGTAATATGCCCTCAGATAGAGTTTTATCACAAGATGAGATAGATAATTTATTAGACGCTGTTTCTTCTGGAGAAGTGGGAACTGAAGAATTAAAAGAGGAAGAAGAGGAGAATCGAATTGAGGTTTATGATTTTAAAAGGCCTAATAAATTATCTAAAGATCAATTAAGAACTCTAAGAATGATTTATGAAGGTTTTGGGCGCCTAGTTAGTACAGAAATTTCTACTCAATTAAGGACAATGGTTAAAATAGATGTAACATCGATAGAACAATTATCCTATGATGAATTTATACGTTCTTTGCCTCAGCCGACTGTAATGGGGGTTTGTGATTTTCACCCGTTTAATGGGGAGTTTATCATTGAAATCAACCCTAAAATAGCATTAGCAATTGTAGAACGAATTTTCGGTGGAGGAGATGGAACAGCAACTGCAGAAGGAAGAGAATTTACAGATATTGAAGAAGTTGTACTTAAAAAAATTAATAAGCATATTTTAAATAGTTTTGGTGAAGCTTGGGAAAATGTTGCTGATTTACGTCCTCGCTTACGTGAATTAGAATCTAATCCGCAATTTACTCAAATTGTACCAAGTAATGATATGGTTATTTTGGCTACATTTGATACTCAGATTGGTGATACAGAAGGATTAATAAATATTTGTATTCCTTATATTGTATTAGAACCATTAGTTTCTAAACTTAGTGCTCAATATTGGTTTGCTACTACAATGAA
The DNA here is from genome assembly GCA_051744465.1 of Bacillota bacterium. Taxonomy (GTDB): domain Bacteria; phylum Bacillota; class Halanaerobiia; order Halobacteroidales; family Halobacteroidaceae; genus Halanaerobacter. The sequence goes on from JBNJDB010000196.1 coordinate 2,973, forward strand.
CGATTCTAAATCGGAAAGTTTGCGAGATCTGAAAAACAGATTAGGAAAAGCAAACTTACAATTAGGAGCAGAGTTAGGTAAGACTAATGTAACTATAAATCAGTTATTAAATTTGAGCCAAGGAGATGTGTTGCGATTAGATTCAAAAAAAGGTGACGACTTAACTATTAAAGTAGATGATAGAGATAAATTTAGGGCTAAAGCGGGTAAAAAGGGAAGTAAAATAGCCGTAGAAATAACTTCAGAGATATCTGACGAAGATGATTGGGAGGAGGAAGAAAATGAGTGACGATGTTTTATCACAAGATGAAATTAATTCATTATTAGATGATGATGAAAATGAAGAAGATAGCAATCAAGAAACGCAGGAAACAGCTGATGAAGTTGAGAATGCATTATCAGATATGGAAAAAGATGCTATTGGGGAAGTAGCCAATATTTCTATGGGCTCTGCTGCTACAGCATTATATGGTCTGTTGAATCAAAAAGTTGAAATTACTACTCCGCGAGTAGAAGTGAAAATATTGGATGATTTAGTTAAAGATTATGAACGTCCTTGTGTAATAGTTGATGTTAAGTATACAGAAGGTTTGCGGGGCAGTAATCAGTTAATTCTTGAATCTAGAGATGCTTCTATTATTACTGATTTAATGATGGGTGGCGATGGAACAGCTCCTCCTGAAGAATTAAATGAAATGCATATTAGTGCTGTAGGAGAAGCTATGAATCAGATGATGGGTTCAGCATCTACATCAATGTCTGATTTCTTTGAAGGAGATAAGGTGAATATTTCTCCTCCTGAGGCAGAATTATTAGAAGTTGATGAATCTGCAATAGATGTTGAGGGAGCTTCTAGAGGAGATACAGTAGTTAATATAATATTTGATTTAAAGATTGGTGATTTAATTGA
>JBNJDB010000197.1:0-3839 GCA_051744465.1 Bacillota bacterium
ACTAAGCAAAAAAATCGAGTGGTCATGAAAATCATAACCACTCGATTAGTAATTAAAAAATTATTCTATTTTACACTTCCTAAGGTCAATCCTCCAACTAAATAGCGTGATAAAACTAAAAACAAAATGACTACTGGAATCATAATCACAATTGACCCCGCTGCAAAAGTTGACCATTCAGTATTAAATTGGCTCGATAAATTAAGCAATCCCCGCGGTAAGGTATACATATCAGGTTCTTGCATTAAAGCTTTAGCAATCATTATTTCATTCCATGAGCTCATAAAAGAAAATAAAGCGGTGATTACTAAACCGGGAGTAGCTAAAGGAAGAACCACTTTATAAAAAGCTTGAAATTGATTTAAACCATCAACTAATGCTGCTTCTTCCAAACTATCAGGAATTGTTTCATAATAACCTCTCATTTGCCAAATGCATAAGGGCAATACAAAAGTAGTATATGCTACAATCAAACCAATATGGCTATTGGTTAAATTAACTTTTCTCAATAATAAAAACATAGGTAACAAAAGCATAGTTGAAGGAAACATCTGTACTATTAAAAAGAAAATCAAGCCTGATTTGCGACCAGGAAATCTTTTTTTAGCAAATACATATCCGGCTGTAGAAGCTAAAGTAACTCCTAAAACTACAGTAAAAAAGGAAACAATTAAACTATTTTTAAACCAAATCAAAAATGGTTTTTCAAAGATCAACTTCTGATAAGCAGCTAAAGTTGCACTATCAGGAATAAGTTTTAGACTAGTCGTATATAAAACATCATTAGACCGTAATGATATTCCTAAGACACGTAAAGCTGGATAAACAGCTAAAATAGACGAAATAATTAAAATTAAATGGATTAATGAACGTTTAATTATACCATCTTTTCTTACAGACATTTTATCACCCCTATTTAAAATTAACTTTCACTTTGCTGTAAAAATAGCATACTAAATCCTAATAAAATCAAAAATATAACTACTGAAAAAGCTGCTGCATAACCCAATCTAAAGTAACCAAAAGCAGATTTGTATACATAAGTTACTAGTATATCTATTTTCTCAGTTAATTTTTTATAAGATAATAAATAGATAACATTCAAATTATTAAAGGTCATTATTACTCCTAAAATTATTGCAGGCATCATAACTGGCTTTAATAATGGTAATGTTATATTCTTAACCTGTTGAAATCCAGAAGCGCCATCTATTTCAGCTGACTCATAATAAGTAGGGTCTATACTCTGCAAACCTCCTAAAGCAATCATCATCATAAATGGAATTCCAACCCAAACATTAACTATAATAGCAGCCATAAAACCAGTACTAGGATTACTTAACCAGGCAATGGGTTGATAACTGAAATCAAAAATTTCACTCATTCGTTGTAAGAAAATATTTACTGCTCCATAGTTATAATTAAACATCCCTTTCCAGACTAAGACCGCAATATATTGAGGGATTGCCCATGGCAATATCAAAAGTGCTCGATAAATACCCTTGAACATCATTTCCCTATCTAATAAAATTGCAAAGAACATCCCAAAAGTAACATGACAAAACACATTAACAATTGTCCAAATAATCGTTCTTAAAAACACTGTCCAAAATGTACTTTGGCTTAGTACTTCAACAAAATTATCCAATCCAACATAATGCAATTTACCTTGTCTTAAGAAATCAATTAAAGTAGTCCTATTTAAATTAGTTAACGATAAATTAAAATTATAAAGGAACGGATAAATAATAACAAAAGATACTATCAATAAAGCCGGTAATAACATCGAATAAGCAAACCCATATTTCCTTAAAAACTCTTTTAGCGAAAAATCTAATAGACTATCTTCATTAACTTCTGGCTTAATTTGTGGACTCATTCAATTCCCTCCTTTATAAAAGAAACTTATGGAGACCTTAAGCCCCCATAAGCTACTAAAATATTTTTAGTCTATACTATCCATTTTCTTTTCAGCTTTTTCTTGCATTTGAGCCGGTGCATCCTTAGGATCTAAATTTCCCGCCATAACACTTTCTAATACTGGCCGAGTTCCATCCCAAATAGCTCTCATTTCTGCTACAATTGGCATTGGTCTTCCTTCTTTTATCTGTTCAGCTGACCCACTCATGATTGGATCATCTGTAATAACTGGTAAATCATAAACAGTCTGATTACTAGGTAATATTTTATGTTCATTTACCATAGACTTTTGTATTTCAGTACCAGTCATATATTTAATAAATTTCATAATAGCAATTTGTTTCTGCTCAGAACGTTCTGACATCATTATATAACCTGAACCACTAGTTAACGGATGAGCATATTCGCCACTCTTCTTGAATTTAGGTAATTTAGCAATCCCTAAGTCTACTTCTTCTGCTTCAACATAAGAACTATATGACCAATCACCATTAATAATAAAAGCAGCCTTACCTTCTTTAAATAAACTATCCGCTAGATTATAGTCACATTCTCTAGGCACAACTTGATGTTTGAATTTCAAATCATGAACAAATTGTAAAGCATCCTCAGCTGCTTCATTATCTAAAGTAGGATTATACTCTTTATCAAACATCCAACCACCATATCCAGTATAGAATGGCATCCAATTAAATGGTTCATTTAAATTATATACTAAACCATATTGCTCAGTAGAACCATCACTGGTTTTATCTTTAGCTATAGCAACTAATTCTTCCCAAGTTTCAGGTACTTCTTCTACTAAATTTTTATTATACAGTAATGTTAAATGATTACCCATTGTATCAGGAACTCCATAAACTTTATCTTGCAAAGTCATTCCTGGTAGAGCATTATCCAAATACATATCCTTCATTTCAGAACTCATTAAATTTGCAATTGGTTGAGCAATTCCCATTTCAGAAAACGGGCCAATGTGATCAAACGGACTTAAAATTACATCAGGACCTCCCCCGCCCATATAACCAGTCAAAGTACTTTCTCTTAAATCTTCTGGTCCCATATGAGTTCTTTCGATACTTATATTAGGATACTCCTCTTCAAACTTAGCTATATACTTATCTAGTGTATCATCTACACCTGGAGGATGTTTCTCCCAAAATTTAAGTTCTACTGTCTGATTAACATCTTTTAAATCATAAGCAGCTGTATCAGTATCTTGTTTTGTTGTTTCATCTTCCTTATCAGCTACTGTTTGCTCACTATCTTTATCCTTAGCATCTTCTTGATTAGTCTTTTTTTCATCATCTGTCTTATCGTTTTGCTCTTCTTCCGGGATATCAATAGACTCTACATGTCTACTCAAATTCTGAACAACTTGCTGAGCTTGATTGTTTGACATACAACCTTTAGTTGCAAACCCAAAGCCAAATGACAATAATGAAAAAACAACTACAAGTATTACTGTTCTACTAAAATTTTCTTGCATATTATCCCTCCCTAAGTTTTTAATCATATTTTAGTTATATACTTATAATCATTATAAAAATCAATTTTTTTACAATATTCCTAATAAAGTGATTTCTATATTACTTTTTTAATCCCTTTTTTAATTTCCTTTTTTTTATTTTTTTTGAAATTAATCATACTATCAAATAAGGTTAACGTACTTTAAACACAACCCCCAATTGATCAGCTATTTCTTGGGACTTCTCTAAATTTACTTCTCCATAATCAACGACTGAAACTTGTACTTCCGAAATATATTCTTGAGCTTCTTTAATAAAATTAATCACTGCCCCAAAAGCTGCTCTACCATATTCTGACTGCGAGACTTCTTGATATTTCTCAGCATTAGAAGCATTTAAACTAATGGATATAGAGTCAATCACCTCTCCTAATTCAGGTAGAATATTTCG
>JBNJDB010000198.1:0-3819 GCA_051744465.1 Bacillota bacterium
AAAATCACATTTAAAAGTGAAAATAATAACTAACCGGTATTTACTTGACTTATTGAAGATTAACTAATAAAATTTAATAATGTGGATACAAAATAAAGAAAGAAAGAGGTGAAAAAATGGAAGCGAAAACCTTTCAACAGGGGATTCATCCTAATTATAATAAAGGGCAAACTAATCATAAAGCTCTGCAGGAGGCTGATGAACCTGATGAAGTAATAATTCCAATTCAGCAACATATTGGTGCTCCAGCACAATTAATAGTAGAAATTGGAGACCAGGTTGCACAAGGTGAAAAAATAGCTGAGGCTGGTGGTTTTGTTTCTGCTAATATTCATTCTAGTATAGCAGGTAAAGTTACTGCTATAGAAGAAGAAGATGATCAATTAGTAGTAAAAATAAAAAATGATGGTAGTTCAAATAAAACTACTAATTTAGTAGCGCGAAGTAGTTTGTCAGAAGTAACACCATCAGAAATACGAGATATTATTCAGGAAGCAGGGATTGTAGGATTAGGAGGAGCAACTTTTCCGAGCCATGTTAAGGTTTCTATTCCTGATGATAAAAATGTAGATACAGTAATGTTAAATGGGGCGGAATGTGAGCCTTATTTAACTGTTGACCATCGGATGATGATTGAAAATGCTGAAGAAGTATTATTTGGATTAGAGGCTTTAATGAAGGCTACTGATGCTCAGCAGGGCTATATTGGTATTGAATTAAATAAACCTGATGCAATTGAAAAGATGAAAGAAGTAACTAGTTCAAAAGATAATATTGAGATTGTGCCTCTTAAGGTAAAATATCCTCAAGGAGGAGAAAAACAGTTTATTGAAGCAATCTTAGAAGAAGAAGTTCCCTCTGGGGGGTTACCTCTAGATATAGGAGTGGTAGTTAATAATATTGGGACTGCCCTTGCTATTACTGAAGCAATTCAAAGAGGAAAGCCTTTATTTGAGAGGGCTGTTACAATTACAGGTGCGGTAAAAAACCCTCAAAATTTAATTGTTAAAGTAGGAACTCCAATTAAAGAGATAATTGAAGAATGTGGTGGTTTTAAGGGCCAACCGGGAAAAGTTATTTTAGGGGGGCCAATGACAGGTCAAGCACAAAATAATCTTAATAGCCCAGTTTCTAAAGGAACTTCGGGTGTACTTGTATTAAATCAAGAAGAAACTAAAGATTATTCTGAAGCTGGTCCGTGTATTAGATGTGCTAATTGTGTTGATGTTTGTCCTGTGAATTTAGTTCCAACTAGATTAGTTAATCTGATAAAAGAAGGTATGATAGAAGAAGTTGAAGAAAATAATTTAGGGGATTGCATAGAATGTGGTTCTTGTTCTTATGTTTGTCCATCTAACATTGAGTTAGTTCAGAGAATTCAACTAGGAAAAGAAAAATTAAGAGCTAAAAAGAGAGATCAGGGATAGGAGGTAAGATGATGGAAGAGACATCAAATTTAACTGTTTCTCCTGCGCCACATATTAGGGGTCGAGAATCGATTTCTGAAATCATGAAAAGTGTAATTGTTGCTTTGTTACCTGCCACTTTATTTGGCGTTTATTATTATGGGATGCATGCTTTATTATTAGTGCTTAGTTGTGTCGCGACAGCTATTTTAACTGAAGCAGTTTGGGAAAAAATTAGAGGGACAAGTGGTACAGTTACAGATGGTAGTGCGGCTTTAACAGGATTGTTAGTTGCTTTAATAATTCCAGGTGGTTTACCACTTTGGATGGGAATTTTGGGTACTATTGTCGGTATTTCACTTGGTAAGCAAGTTTTTGGTGGTTTAGGATTTAACTTTTTTAATCCTGCGTTAGTTGGTAGAGCATTTTTAATGGCTTCATTTCCTAAAGCGATGACAACGTGGGATTGGAATCCATTAGTAGTAGACTGGAAGGCTTTTGAGTTAACATCAGGTGCTACTCCATTAGCTTCGCAAGCTGAAGTAAGTCTAGGTGGTACTGGTTTAAATTATATAGACTTGTTTTTAGGGAAAATTGGCGGTAGTATTGGTGAAACATCTGTAGCTGCATTAGTAATTGGTTTTTTATATTTGGTATATAAAGGATATGTGGATTGGAGAATTCCCACTTCTTATTTGGGTAGTGTAGCTATTTTAACAATTTTCTTAGGATCTCGGGGCCCTATTTTTCATTTATTAGCAGGTGGAGTTATTATTGGAGCTTTATTTATGGCTACTGATATGGTTACTACTCCAGTAACTAAAAAAGGTCGCTGGATTTTCGGTTTAGGTTGTGGGTTGTTAACGGTTTTAATTAGGATTTATGGTGGATATCCAGAAGGAACTTCTTATGCTATTTTGCTGATGAATATGTTTGTGCCTTTGATTGATCAATATACTTTACCTCGTGTTTATGGTGAGGTGAAATCTAATGGCTAATAAATTAAAACCAAAACTAGTGATTGTCTTAACTTTGATAATGATTATTTCGGCTGGGATTTTAACTTTTGTTCAACAAAAGACGAAACCGATCATTGACCAGCATGCCAAGGAAAAACAAGAATCAGCAATTTTGACAGTTTTGCCGGGAGCTGAAAAGTATGAACAAGAAAGTAAAGATGGCTTAACACTATATAGAGGTATTGATAATTCTGGTAATACTGTTGGTTATGCAATGACAAATTCTGGTCAAGGTTTTCAAAGTGTCCTTAAATTAATGATTGGTTTTGATTTGGAGCAAGATGAATTATTAAAAATAAAGATTTTAGACCAAGCAGAAACTCCAGGTTTAGGGTCTAGGATTTCAGAAGAAGAGTTCAAATCTCAGTTTGCGGGAAAAGATTTTTCTGATTCCTTTACAGCTAAAGAAGATGTTGATGCTATTTCTGGGGCAACTATTTCTTCGCAGGCTATAGCTGATGTAATTGAAGATGCGATTAATAAGTTAGAAAATACAGATATATAATTCAAATAGTAAAGCTTAGCTGATTTTAAGGTCGGAGGTGAGTGATTTGTTGAAACTATGGAAAGATTTTGTTAAAGGTTTGTGGGAGGAAAATCCAGTTTGGGTTATGCTCTTAGGAATGTGTCCTACTTTAGCAGTAACTAATACAGCAACTAATGGGTTTGCCATGGGATTAGCAACTACTTTTGTATTATTAGGTGGTGGTTTGGTAAATTCAGCTGTAAAAGAATTGATTCCCGAAGAGGTCAGAATACCTAGTTTTATTGTAGTAATTGCTACTTTTGTTACGATTGTTGATTATACTGCTAAAGCTTATGTGCCAACAATTGCTGAATCATTAAGTCTGTTTATACCATTGATAGTAGTTAACTGTTTAATTTTAGGTCGTTCTGAATCATTTGCTTCGCAACAACCAGTTCATCGAGCAATTGCTGATGCTTTAGGTATGGGAGCAGGTTTTACTTTAGCATTAACTTCTTTAGGAGTTGTTCGTGAAGTATTAGGATTTGGTACTGTATTTGGTAGTGCGATTCCTGGTTTGACTAGTTGGTTCCAACCATGGGGGATAATGGTTTTACCAGCGGGAGCATTTTTGAGTTTGGGAGTAGTATTAGGTGTCTTAAATATGGTCAGGGATAGAGTGTAGATAGTTGACAGAAAGACAGTAAAAAGTAATTGAGAATTGACAGTTGAAAATTGAGAGTTATAGTTCACGATAAAGTTCAAGAGAAAAAATAGTTAGAAAGTAAGGAAGGTAATAAAGATAGTTGACAGTTAGACAGTGAAAAAATTTAAATTTTAAGGAGGCTTGGGGAATGGTTGATTTAGGAAAATTATTATTGATTTTCATGACTGCCTCAATAACTAACAACTTTATTTTAGCTCAATT
>JBNJDB010000199.1:0-3759 GCA_051744465.1 Bacillota bacterium
TTTTTTACAATGTTTGGTCAAAGTGTAATTTTGCTTTTGATTCAAATTGGTGGTTTAGGGATTATGACAATGTCAACCTTATTTGCTTTTTTAATTGGTAAGAAATTAACTCTAAGACATAGATTAGTAATTCAAGAAGATCTAGACCAATTTCAACTATCAGGTATAGTAAGGTTAGTTAGATATGTATTAGGTGTTACTTTTACTATTGAAGGTATAGGTGCTTTATTTCTGTTTTTAAGATTTATTAAAGATATGCCTCTAGGAAAGGCAGTTTATTTTGCAATTTTTCATGCTGTATCTGCGTTTAATAATGCAGGTTTTGATATTTTTGGGAATAGCTTAGAAAATTTCACTAGTGATGTTACTGTTAATTTTGTGATTTGTGGTCTGATTATTCTAGGAGGAATTGGGTTTGCGGTAATTGCTGAATTGTATGATGGGAAAAAGTTTAAACAATTTTCTCTTCAAACTAAACTGGTTCTAAGTGTAACATTGTTATTATTAGTTTTAGGAGCAATAGTTACTTTTGCTTTAGAATATTCTAACCCAGCAACTTTGGGTAATTTATCGTGGAAAGGAAAAGGATTAGCAGCAATGTTTCTATCAGTAACTCCTAGAACAGCTGGGTTCAATACTGTTCCCACTGGTTCATTAAGAAGTTCTACTATATTTTTTACAATTTTATTGATGTTTATTGGTGCTTCACCAGGTTCTACTGGTGGAGGGGTAAAGACCACGACTTTTGGTGCTCTTTTAGCTGTGTTGTATACTACAGTAACTGGTAAAGAAGATGTAGAGCTTTATAAGAGAAGAATAGCTAAAGATGTTATTCATAGTGCTGTATCTATAATATTAATTGCTTTATTATTAGTGGTAGCTGTGACAATGATGCTATCAATCACAGAAGAAGCGAGGTTTCTTGAGCTCTTTTTCGAAGCAGTATCAGCTTTTGGAACGGTTGGTTTATCAACTGGTGTAACAGGTGATTTATCAGCAATTGGTCGAGTTTTAATCATTTTCACTATGTTTGCTGGTCGAGTAGGTCCTTTAACAATTGCAGTTGCAATTGGAGAAAAAAGAAAGAAACGAGCCAATATTAGATATCCAGAAGAAAAAATAATTGTAGGTTAGAAAGGGGATTAATTATGAAACAATTTGTTGTAATTGGATTGGGGCGATTTGGTTCTAGTGTAGCAACTACTTTAGCTAATAAAGGTTATGATGTATTAGCGATTGATAAACAAGAAGAAATAGTAGAAGAAATTAGCAGTGTAGTAACTCATGCTGTTCAAGCTGATGCTACAGATGAAGAAGCGTTAAGAAGTTTAGGGGTTAATAATTTTGATATTGGTATTGTTAGTATTGGAGATAATATCCATGGCAATATTTTGGCAACTTTAATTTTGAAGGAATTAGGTGTACCTAATGTTGTTGTCAAAGCCCAAGATGGTATGCATGGTAAGCTATTAAATAAGATTGGTGCTGATAAAGTTGTTTACCCGGAAAGAGATATGGGAGCTCGGGTAGCTAATAATTTGATTTCAGCTAATGTGTTGGACCATATTGAATTGGCCCCTGGCTATAATATTGCTGAAATAATTGCAGCTGATAATTTAGCAGGTCATAGTCTAAAGGAATTGAATTTAAGGCAAGAATTTGGAGTTAATGTATTAGCTATAAAAAATGATACAGGAGTAAATGTATCACCTGATGCTACTGAATTATTGAGCAAGGGTGATGTGTTGGTTGTAATGGGTAGAGAAGAGGATATAGGACAGCTAAAAGATTATTAATTAGATGACTTATATAATTATGTTTTATTAAAATTAGTTAACTAAAGATAAAACTTTTCACCTCTAGGTTATAAATAAAGTAATTTAGGGAAATGTTAATTTTAAGTAAGCCCTGGAGGTGAAAAAGATGAAACAATTTGTTGTAATTGGACTAGGACGGTTTGGAACTAGTGTAGCTGAAACTTTAGCTTATAAGTATTATGATGTATTAGCGATTGATATAGATGGAGAAAAAGTTCAAGAAATAAGTGAGACAGTAACGCATGCTGTTGAACTGGATGCTACTAATAAACATGCTCTTAAAAATTTAGGAGTTAATAATTTTGATACTGCGGTAGTTAGTATTGGTGAGGATATTCATGCTAATATTTTAACTACTTTAATTTTAAAAGAATTACAAGTCAAACAAGTTGTAGCTAAAGCTCAAGACAAATTGCATGGTAAAATTTTGACTAAAGTTGGAGCAGATAGAGTTGTTTATCCTGAGCATGATATGGGAACTCGGATTGCTAATCATTTAGTCTCGGCTCAAATACTAGATTATATTGAGTTGGCCCCTAATTATAGTGTGATTGAAATCAAAGCTAGTCAGAGAATGTATGAAAAAAACTTATTGGATTTAAATTTAAGGAGTAAATTAGGAGTTAATGTAGTAGCTATTAAACGAAATGAAAAGATAGATGTATCACCTGATGCTGAAACTGAGATAGAAGAAGGAGATACTTTAATTGTTATTGGGTCAAATGATAGTTTGGAAAAATTAAAAAAATTTAGTGTAGGAGGCTAATAATGATTAGTACAGTTACAGTCAATCCGGCAGTTGATTATACTTTGCAAGCAGATGAAGTGGGATTAGGAGATGTTAATCGAGTTGACTTTTTAGCTAAAGCTGCTGCGGGTAAAGGAATTAATGTAGCTAAGGCTGTTAGTAATTTAGATGAAGAAGTCACAGCACTTGCTTGTGTAGGTGGTTTTACAGGACGTTATATCGAGAAAGAATTAAAAGAAATGGATATAGTAACTGATTTCAAGTGGGTAGAGAATGAAACTAGAATTAATTTTAAAGTAGTTGATAACTCGAATAATGAAACTAAAATTAATCAACGAGGGTTAGCATTGCAAGAAGATGAGGTAGATAGTATATTTAATAAAGCAATCACTGAAGGAGCTAATGCTGATTTATTGGTTTTAGGAGGTAGTTTACCGACTAATGTTGCTGATGATTTTTATCAAAAATTGATTAGAAAGTTAGAAGCTGAGGATACAAAAGTTTTTTTAGATACTTCTGAAACACCATTGAGATTAGCTTTGCAGGCCAATCCTACCTTAATTAAGCCTAATGTTAGAGAATTAGAAGAAATTAGAGGGAAAGAACTATCTTTTTCAGAGTTGATTTCTGTTAGTCAAGAATTAGTTGCTAGTGGAATAGAAATAGTAGTAGTTTCTCGGGGGGCCAAAGGAGCTTTGTTAGTAACTGAAGAAGGCGTTTGGCAGGCGACTCCTCCCCAAGTAGAAGTTAAAAGTACAGTTGGTGCTGGTGATAGTATGGTGGGTGCATTAGCTGTAGCTTATTTGGGTGGTAATTCTGCTTCAGATATGATTCAATCAGCTGTTGCTATGAGTGTAGCAACTATATTATTGCCCGGCTCTAAAGTAGGAGATGTAACGGGGATCAAGAAGTGGATTGATAAAGTTGAAGTGAAAAAATTGGAGGGCTAAGCATGAAAATTACTAGTTCAAGTAATAATAAAATCAAATATTTGCGTTCGTTATATAAGAAAAAATATCGTCGTAAATATAATCAATTTGTATTAGAAGGAGTAAGATTAATAGAAGAAGCAATTCAAGAAAATGTAGAATTGTATCAAGTGTTTTATTCTGATTATTTATTAAGAAATTATCGGGGTGAGAAGTTACTAAAAAAGTTAAAGCAACAAGGGATTGAGATTTATCAGATTGCTGA
>JBNJDB010000200.1:0-3734 GCA_051744465.1 Bacillota bacterium
TTGATAATTATTTTGCTGCATACTACCTAATTTAAATCTCCGCACTACAGAAGCTAAATCATTAGCTTCTCCATTTAAAGATTCACTAGAACTTGCTATTTCTTCTACCATTGAAGAGTTCTGCTGAGTTACTTCATCTAATTCTTCTACTGCTCCTTGCATTTGATTAGCTGCAGAAGATTGTTCTTCCATTGCTGCTGCAATCTCAGAAATAGCTTCAGAAGTCGTCTTACTATTTTCAATAATTTCATCTAAAGCCTCTCCAGTCTCTTCTACTAATTGATTACCATCCTCAATTTGATCAATAATATTGCTGATTAAATCTTCAATTTCATCAGCCGATTCAGCAGTTCGACTAGCTAAGTTCCTAACCTCTGCTGCTACTACAGCAAAGCCTTTACCATGTTCCCCTGCTCTAGCAGCTTCTACCGCAGCATTTAACGCTAATAAATTAGTTTGGAAGGCTATATCATTAACTGTCGTAATTATCTCGGCTATTTCTTTACTACTAGCTGTTATTTCTTCCATAGAATCCATAGTTTCGTCTACTACTTCAGAACCTTCCTGCACAGCTTCCATAGTCTCATCTGATAAATCATCAGCTCGTTCAGAATTATTCGCTACTTCTTGAATCGAAGAAGTTATTTCTTCAATCGTCGCTGATACTTCTTCTAAAGAAGAAGCCTGCTCCTGTGTACGCTGAGATAAATCTTGATTTCCTTCAGCAATTTCATCAGACGCATTGGTCACATTTAATGCTGACTGCTGAACTTGAGTCAACGCCTTATTTAATGAACTAATAGTCTCATTTAAATCTTGGGCCATTTCTCCTAACTCATCATTAGAACTAACTTCAGTTTGTACATCTAATTTATTATCTGCTACATCTGCTAATGTTTCTTGTACTTTTTTAATAGGGTTAACAATAATCCCGCGAATCAAGAAGTAACTAATAGCAATTGCTACTACTACTACTATTCCTAAGACTATCAAAATATCACGCATCATAATATCAAGTGGTTCCATTACTTCTGCTTCATCTATTTCAGCCAACATAGCCCATTCTAAGCCATGCATATCCAGAGGAGTGTAAGCACTAAATACATTTGTGCCGCGGTAATCTTCTCCAACTTCTACTCCACTGCGCCCGTTTAGCGCTTCAGCGACTGCTTCAGTATCAACCTTTCTATCTAAAATAGTGCTTTTCTCACTAAAACGAGAATCAGAACGCATTAACTTATCTGAACCGACTAAATATGTTTCTCCACTTTCACCCAGTCCTGTATTTTCTTTCATAAGGGTATTAATTTCATCAGTAGGCACTTGTAAAGCTACTACCCCTAATAATTGATTAGTATCATCATCTTTAATTGGAGCAGCTACAAAAGAAGATGGTTCTCCACTAGGATCATAATATTCAAAATCAGTGACTACAGTATTATTCTTTGCTTTGCTGTAAGCCTTAGCTAAACCTGAATCACTATACTGACCCGTTCTTAAATTTGTTCCATAATCACTTTCTTTAGCTTCACTATAAATAACATCACCATCAGTATCAATTAAGAATACATCATACCAACCGTATTGATTCTTAAAATTATCTAAATCAGCACCTATTGTAGATGCTAATTCTTCATATTCTGGACTATCTGTGCCTTGGTCAAAAGCCTCATCAAATTCTTCCATATTGCTCTTTACTTCATGCAAATCAGCAGCAACTTCTATTTCTTCTACTAAACCATCATAATAATCTTCTACTGCATTTTTCTTTAACTGCCTCACAGCTTGTAATTCATTCTCGATTTCATGAATTACAGCTTCAGAAGCTTCTTGATAACTTAAATAACCTGTGATTCCTACTCCGAGAAATATAATTAATACAAAAGCTACAGTTAATTTTGTTCCTATCTTCCAATTTTTCCAATTCCAATTCATATTTTCCCCTCCTAATTTACTTATAGTACTCTCGGCTAAATTAATTGCTTAATTCATAGTACTGAGCACAAATGCAAATTTACTGCCACCTCCATTAAAATTGAGAATTGATAATGGATAATTGACAATTAAATACAAAACCATAAAATTAAAACCTTACACAACTACAGAAAATAACTTAAGCTATTACCATAATTTCAGTCGAAAAACCTCACTTATACTTTTTTATAAATGGTTTTCCCTATAGACTGCCATTTATTCTCTTGTTCATCCTTATCTATAGATTCAGAATGTCCTAAAAACAAATATCCACCTGCTTTCAAATAATGATGAAAGCGATTCAAAATCTTATTTTGGGTTTCGGAATTAAAATAAATAAACACATTGCGACAAAAAATAAAATCTAAATCAGATTTGATCGGATAATGTTTTTGATTTAAGTTAGACCTTCTAAATTCGATTAAATTTTTAAGCTTAGCTTTAACCTTAAATAAACCTTGGTTCTCTCCAGTTCCTAGCTTGAAATATTTTTTTAATAAATCATAAGGAATCTTTTTCACTTGCCGTTGATGATAAATCCCTTGTTGGGCTACTGTGAGAACTTCAGTATTAATATCACTTGCTAAAATCTTCAAATCCCAAGAATCACTAAAAAACTCTGCTAATAAAATAGCTAAGGTATAAGCCTCTTCTCCACTAGAACAACCAGCACTCCAACAGCGTATCTTTTTATCTGCTTTATCTCTTTTAATCTCGGGAAATACATTTTCACATAAAAAATCAAAATGATGCTTTTCACGAAAAAAATGAGTTACATTTGTAGTTAAAGTATTAAAGAGATGCAGCAACTCCTCTTTATTGTTCTCTAAATATTGACAATAGGCTTCAAAATCTTTCAGCCCTAGTTTTCTAATCCGCTTACTCAATCTTGAATTAACCATTGCTTTTTTCTTCTGCGGCAAATGCACTCCAATTTTTTGATAGATTAAATCACTAATATGGTTAAATATTTTTTCACTAATTTCTTCCACTATGATCCCACTTTCTGAACTAAAATCAATTTGAATTATTCCTCAGTTTCTTTTGCTGCTTTTGCTTCTGCATTACTCCCCACTTTATTAACTGCTTTAAATTCTTCAAAAGACAGTAATTTTTCTAAATATAACAAGATAATTAAACGTTCATCTAACCGAGCCATACCTTTAATAAATTCAGTATCAACTTGTGAACCAAAATCTAAGTTGGCTTGAATATCCTCATCAGAAAAACTAACTATATCAGATACTTGATCTACAATAACTCCTACAATTTTACTTTTTACTTCTAAAGCAATAATCACTGTGAAATTATCATATTCTTTATCAGCTAAATTAAACTTTTTTCTCAAATCAACTACGGGAATTACTTCGCCCCGAAAATTGATCACACCTTTAATTACTTCTGGGGCATTAGGCATAGCAGTAGGCTCATGATACCGAATTATTTCTTGCACCTTCAGCACATCTACTCCATACTCTTCATCTGCTACTTCAAAAGTTAAAAATTGATTTTCAGCTGAAATATTAGTTAACTGCTGGTTTAAGATATTCATTGTATTATCATCTGCTTCTTCCATTTTGCTATCTTGCTTTTCAGTTTTCTCCATTTTAATCCCTCCTTTCCTCTTATAGTACTCTCAACTAAAACAATTGCTTAGTTCATAGAATTGAGCTTTGTTTGTAGTTTTTTAGCACCTCCAATATAATTGATAATTTATAATGGAGAATTGATAATTAAAACCCTAACATCAAAATATTAAA
>JBNJDB010000201.1:0-3731 GCA_051744465.1 Bacillota bacterium
GCATAATGGATTAGAAGATAAACTTAACTTTATTGAACTAGATTTATGTGCTGCTTTAGATCATTTTGGAACAGAAACTTTTGATTATATTATAAGCAACCCCCCTTATATTAAAGAAGGAAGTGGCAAAACAAATCCACAACAAAGTATAGCAATTGCTCGTCATGAATTAAAATGTGATTTAGAAGATGTAGTGGAAGCTAGTAATCAACTTGTTAAATATGGCGGGAAAGTTGCTTATGTTTATCGAGCTAAACGGTTGTCGGAATTAATAGCAGTAATGGAAGAGTATAATTTAACCTGCAAAAGATTGAGAATGGTTCATTCCACCACAGATAGCCCAGCTAATTTAGTTTTAGTAGAAGCAAAAAAAGGAGGGGGCATCAACTTAGATGTTGCTCCTCCTTTAATTGTATACGATAGTAATGGTGATTATACAACAGAAATAGAAGATATCTATTATGCGGAGGAATAAGCCATGGGACATTATATATATATTCTAAAATGTGTTGATGATACTTTGTATACTGGGTATACTACTGATATAGAGAGAAGAATTGCAGAACATAATAGGGGTGAGGGAGCTAAGTATACACGAGGACGAACTCCCGTTAAGCTCTGTCATCAAGAAGAATTTTCGAACCGAAGCTTGGCCCAAAAAAGAGAATACAAGATTAAACAATTGAGTCGTAAACAAAAATTACAATTAATTAGGGATGATGTAGATGAGTAAAGGTAGTTTATATATTTGTGGAACTCCAATTGGAAATTTAAAAGATATTACCCTGCGAGCTTTAGAAATTTTAGAAGAAGTAGATTTAATTGCTGCTGAAGATACGAGAAGAAGCCAAAAGTTGCTCAATTATTATGAAATTGATACTAGAATGACTAGCTATCATGAACATAATGCTACTCAAAAAAAGAAGAAATTATTGGCTAAATTGAAGGATGGCTTAAATATAGCTTTGGTCTCAGATGCGGGAATGCCGACAATATCTGACCCTGGCTATGAGCTAGTTAAGTTATTGCGAGAAGAAGAAATAGAGATAATTCCTATTCCTGGTCCAACAGCTATGACTAGTGCGTTAGTAGTTTCAGGCTTAGCGACGGATAAGTTTGTATTTGAAGGATTTTTACCGCGCAAAACTGGAGAGCGTAAACAATATTTACAGGATTTAGAGAATGAAGAGCGAACAATGATTTTTTATGAATCACCACGACGTTTAGAAAAGTCTTTACGAGATATATTAGATGTATTAGGTAATAGAAACGCTACTGTTTGTAGAGAATTAACCAAAAAATTTGAAGAGAAGAAGAGTGGAAAAATTAATCAGTTGCTAGCTGAATTTAAAAACCAGAGTCCTAAAGGTGAAATTGTAATTGTTTTAGAAGGTGGATCTAAAGATGAAACTGATATTAATTGGAGAAACTTATCGCTTTTAGAGCATGTTAAGCTAGAAATGGAACAAGGTGCTACTAAGAAGGAAGCCATCAAGTTAGTAGCTACTAAGCGATCCTTGCCTAAAAGTGAAGTCTATCAAATTGCTACAAAAATTAGAGTTAATAAATAAATATATAAAAGCAGGGTCTAAAAAATTAGGCCCTGCTTTTATATATTAAACGGATTTAATTCAAAATTTTGTTTAAGCACTTTCTACTTGCTCAAGATTCTCTGAAATTTCTTCTAAGCAATCAGGACAAATATTCTTTCCTTTAAAGTTGATTATATCTGCAGCATCATTACAGAAGATACAAGCCGGTTGATATTTTTTGAAGATAATTTTACCCTCATCGACATAAATTTCGAGTGAATCTTTTGTATCAATGTTAAGAGTTCTTCTTAATTCTATAGGAATGACTATCCGACCAAGCTCGTCCACTTTTCTTACAATACCTGTTGACTTCATGTATTTACCTCCTAAACTTGATTATAATAACTACATAAACATATTTTGTAATTAAATAATACCATAAATTTCATATTAAGTCAATAGATAGACTTAAATTTTATAAAAAAACTTTTTTCGACAGTGTAGAACTTGTTTTAGTTATATTTTTCACCAATAATATTAAATTTGTGCTGAAAAGGATTGTTAATTAATTTTAAAGCAATTATTTAGCAGGGACTATATTTATTCTAGAGAAATTATAAATTATAGAGGTGATGAGTAAATGTTAGAAATAACTTCTAATTTAAAAGAATCACTACAAGAGTGTAATCAACAGCTACGAGAAAAATACAACTATAAATCTGAGATTAGTGAAGCTAGATTAAGAGAATTAATAACTAAGCAATTGGGTACGTTTAATCTTTTAGCTAAATTAGAGCAAGATGATTTAAAGACTTGGACTGAATCTGGTTCGATTATTGGAGTTGATGGTTCAGTTAATACTATGGGTAAAGTATTTCCTCATTACTTAACCTTATTGCAAGCTTTAGCTAAGAATACAGTTAAGAGTGAAGAAGAGATTGTTAGTCATGAGGTCTTTAGTCCTCTAATTGAGAGTGATAAAGAAAAGATATTTAAAAAATTAAACAAAGAAGGAGCAGATAAAGATAATGCTCAAGAAGTAGCAGGTAAGATTAGAACTTCTTTATTAGCTGCTTTAGAAGTTGAAGTTGCCAAGAAAAGTATTAGAAAATGGCAACCGAAGCTGATAATAATGGATGGTTCATTATCACGTTATAAGTTTCAAGCTGAAGAGAGTTGGGAGCAATTAGTAGAATTAGCGATTCGAGAAGAAGTTTTATTAGTAGGAGTGATTGAAGAAATAGCAACTCATAAAATAAGTGAAACCTTAAAGAATCACTTACCATCTAAAATGCATAATATTTATGACCGCGAACTATTATTTGGTTTATTAGAGTTAGGAGAAATGCTGACAATAGAAGATATCAATTTAACCCAAGGTTTTAAGAAATCATTTTTGCGGTCAGCCCGTGATCCAGGCGTAATTGGTTTAGATATGATAGAGGAACAACAGTCAGCGCTCGATTTTGTGGCGCAAGTGGTTTACACCTTAACTCCTCAAGATGGTCGTGGGATACCCATTTGGCTAGATATAGTTGATAATGAAGTTCGGATCAGTAATAAAATGATGGATGGTTTAGTTGATAATTATCTTGATCCAGATTTAAAGCAGAAACTATTTCATTCGAAACGGAGTGATCGGGTTTATTAAATTATCTATATAAAGTTGTACTTCCTGTGGTACGGTTCAGGCATCTTTTTCCTTCAAACAAATCTTTTAGTTTATTTCATTAAAGGACAACTAAGATAGATTAAATTATTAATCAATTCTTATCTTAGTTAACCTTTAATTTCATAACCACAAACAAAAATATTTAAGGTCAGTTAAAAGATGCCTGAATCCTCCCCACAATTAAATTAAAACTGTCGTTGAATTAATATAAAATTGTTTCACAGCGACCTTAAATTTTGAAAGGAGTTTTCAAAAATGCAAGTAGTAGGTTTAACAGATCAACAAGAAGTATATATTGCTTCTAAAGAACATAAATTTAGAATTAATGAAATGCTGAAAGTTTTAGATGAGTCGCTAGGTAATCCCTTAGGAGAAGTTATTGAAACCCAGTCTTATAATCGTTATATTCCGATGTCGGTTAAAGATAGTTTTGTTGACAAAGGGGTTTTAGAATCATTAGAAAGTATTGGATATAATATTTCAGAAGATGAAATTAATATTGCTAAATTAAGATTGTTAGAAGAAGC
>JBNJDB010000202.1:0-3700 GCA_051744465.1 Bacillota bacterium
CAAATTTGTTTTAGGAGGAGATTAGATTATGCCAACAGTTTTAGGTGTATTTGATGGTGAGGACCAAGCTCAGAATGCGATTGATAAACTGAAGACAAAAGGAGTTTCTGAAGAAAAAATTTCATTAATAGCTAAGCATCAAGGAGAAAATGATGATATGGAAGCTAGTGAAGAACTTGGAGGACATAATAAAGACAGAGTAACTGATGGTGCAGCCACTGGAGGAACTTTAGGTGGCATAGCTGGAATATTAGCTGGAGTTGGTTTATTAACTATTCCTGGTGTCGGTCCCATTTTAGCAGCAGGACCATTAGCCGGAGGTATAACAGGTGCTGCTGCGGGAGGAATCACCGGTGGATTAGTTGACTATGGATTAGATGAAGAAGCAGGAGAAAAGTATGCTCAAGAAGTAAAAGAGGGAAAAATTCTGGTAGCAGCAGAAGATACAGCAGAAGAAAAGATTGATAATCTTGCTGGTATATTACGTGATGAGGGAGCTAATGATGTAACAACCCATTAACTTAGTGAAAAGCAGCTTTAGCCTTGAAATTCAAGGCTAAAGCTATTTTTTAACTAAGTAGCCCCCATAGTATTTTGTGCTTTTATTTTTTTTTGATATAATTAACATATAGACAATTATTTTTTTACATAGATTTCTATTTAAAATAAATAATTACATTTTTTTCAGTAGTTTATGATTTCAGTCCTGTGATAATAATAAATTTAACTGAAAATATTCTTATAATGAGGGGGATATTAGTGGATTACCAAGATTTATCTAGAGATGAATTAATAAATAGAGCTCGAGAATATGATACAATTACTGATGAAGTGCCAGTAGGGTTTTGTATTACAGATGAAAAAGGCTATTTTGAAGAAGTTAATGCGGCTTACTGTGATATTTATGGTTATCGAGAAGAAGAGTTAATTGGCGAACATTTTACTATTGTAGCAACTGATAAAAATAAAAATGAATTAAATAAACTATATCAAGATTTTATTAATAACGGAGCAGAGTTAGAATCTGAATGGGTGGTAAGAAATAAAACTGGTAAAAAAATAAATATATTAGTTAATGCAATAAGAATTAAAGGAGAAGATGGTAACTATAAAAAAGTAACTTTTGTAATTAATATTACAAAGCAAAAGCAATTAGAAGAGAAATTAATTAAGGCCAATAAACAACTTAAAGAGAAGGCTTTAACTGATTCTTTAACTAGCTTATATAACCACGGTGAAATTATGCAGCGGTTAAAAGATGAAATTAGTCGCACGGAGCGGTTAGATACAGATTTGACGATAATGATGTTAGATGTAGATGATTTTACAGCAGTTAATAATAATTATGGTCATGTTAAAGGAGATAAAGTTTTAACTGGCTTAGCAGAAAAATTACAGAATAATATTCGGCAGATGGATATAGTTGGACGCTATGGTGGTGATGAATTCCTAATTATTTTTCCTAATTCAGATTTAGATAATGCTTGTCAAGTAACTAAAAGAATTGAAGAGAAAATAAGTGAAGAACAAATAGCAGGTATAGAAATAGCTATTAGTGGCGGATTATTTCAATTTGATGGGCAAAGTGCAGAAAAACTAGTAGAAGAGGCTGATGAATTATTATATCAAGCTAAAGAAAAAGAGGATGCGCAGATAGTATTTTAAAAAATAGGAGTGCTGGAGGTTTGAATTAGTGAATGAAATCAAACTGTAACTATATAATTTTGTTTGTTCTGTTGGGATTTTTTTTAAGCTTATCTAGTTCAGTACTTGCAGCTGATAACCCCTCCCAAGTAACTGTCTTTATTCTAGATACTACAGTGGATTATTCTTTTGTAAATGATTTAAATATGGCCGGTGAAATTAGTCATGGTAGTATTGTAGGACGGATAATAGCTCAGGAAGCACCTCAGGCTAAGATATTGTCGTATGGAGTAGAAGAGGATGGGGGAATTAAAGAGGAACTTTACTATCAAGCCTTGCAAAAAGTGGCTGATTATCGCCAAGAAAATCCTGATGAAGAGCTGGTAGTGAATATTAGTTTAGGCTTTTCAGAAGCTGAATCTAAACATCGGAAGTTGATTAATAACTTAATTAAGCAAGGTGTAGTAGTCATAGCAGCCGGAGGAAATGATAATTCTAGTCAGCCAATTTATCCGGCGGGCTTTGAAGATACTATAGCAGTGGGCAATGCTACTAAAGAAGCTAAGGCAACTAGTTCTAATTATGGTCCTTGGATTGATATTTGTGCTGCAGGTGATGTAAGTTATATTTCTCGTTCTTATCTGCCCCAAGGTCGCAGTGTGAAAAACTTTAAGGCAGTCGGGACTTCTTTTTCGGCACCTCGTGTAGTAGCATTATTAGCCAAATTAGTAGGGGCAAGTTCTGATTTGTCAGCAGAGGAAGGATTAGAACTAATCTTAACTAATGCAACTGAGATTGCTGATTCTAAATATGAAAGAGGTTTGTTGGGAGCGGGTATGATTTCTGAAACAAAAACTTTGGCTCAAGTAGATTCGTATTACTATTTCAAAAAATTTGGCCCGCAGTTAGTTAGTGGGATTTTATTAGTTAGTTTATTATTATATTGGATAAAAAAATATAAAGTAGTTGGAGTCTTTTTAACAATATTATTATTTTTAGTAGTCTTACCTGTAGTAATTATGTTGCAAGAAATTTTCTGGGCCAACTTTAAATTGATACAAGTTAATTGGCAGCAATTGAATATCTTAGAGTATATTAGTTTAGTTTTGAGTCCATTAGTCATAGCTATAATTACTAGTTGGCAAAAGAAGTTTATCGTCAGTACTTATCTATTTTATTTAGTGAGTAGTATTTTAACTGTAGATATTATCAATCAGCTAGGAGTAGAACTTGCAGTCTATTTCCGAATTGGATTGTTGTTGTGGGCTGGAGTATTAATTCTAGTAGAACAGTGGCAACTCTATCAAGTTAAGCAGCAAGATGATATTTATAGTCTCTTGAATTTAGTGCAAAGCCATAATCGTTCCGTTTTTAAATTGGCTAAAGAAAAGTTACAGACTAGGAATTGGGATTTAGAAGTATTACTTCCTAAACTTGTTGCTGAGAAATTAGACTTTACTCTTATAAAAGAATTGATTTTAGAACAAAACTATAATATAGTAGAAGAATTAATTACTTTGTTGAAAAGAGCTGATGGAGAATTAGAAGAGCTGATAATCAAGTTATTACTTGCTTTAGATTCAGAGCTGGTTGCTAAAGAAGTTACTGCGGAATTTTTTGCTACTAATAGAGGAGAACAAGAATCATTGTTAAAAGTGATTGCTCAAACAGGAAGTCAATCCCAACAACTAGAAGAGAAGATTAAAGAATTGCTATTTTCTGAGAATGAGATGTGGTTGCGCTATCAAGCTTTGCAGACCTTATTAGCTATTCATCCCCACGATGAAGAATTGCAGACAATTATTAGAGAATTGAGTACTGATAGTCAAGAATTAGTCCGTTTAGAAGCACAAAAGCAACTGCAAAATTTGCTAGATTAAGTTTTTTTGTTTTTATTTTTTGCAGTAGGAAGAAATTTAAGTTATAATATTATGCGTGGATAAATTACATAAAAAAATATTATTTTTGAAGGGGAGATATTAATGACTAACAGATATGAAGATGCTGAATGGAAAGAATCGATGAAAATTAAGTTAGACTTAAACAATATGTTTGC
>JBNJDB010000203.1:0-3681 GCA_051744465.1 Bacillota bacterium
TTTTCAAAATATCTTTTTTTAATCCCTTTAAAATAAAAAAAGTGCGACCAATCTCCTTTGTGGTATAATATCTTCAACCACAAAGGAGAATCGATCGCACTAAATATGATACGAAACATAAACTTAGCTTTTAATTCTCACTAGCATTTATATTTAAATATTCCCCAGATAAACATTAGTTAATTTTTCTTCAGCAATCTCTTGGGCTTGATATAAAGTTTCTTTAGGCGTGGACGGCTTATCTAATTGATAGCAAGGAAAATAGCGCGATAAGTGTAGAGGAATATCAGAATCTAAACTAGCAATAAAGTCTACTAATTCTTTTAGTTCCTCTAAATCATCATTTAAATCGGGAATAATCAAAGTAGTAATCTCTAAATGGGCATCGGATTTATTGATTATTTTAGCAGTCTCCTTTACCGGCTCTAATTGGCCCTGACAAGTCTGATTATAAAAATCATCAGTCATTGCTTTAAGATCTAAATTAACGGCGTCAATATAAGCTAACAGCTCTTGTAACGGTTCTGGATTAATATACCCATTAGTCACTAGAATATTTTTTAATCCCTCTTCCTGGGCCAACTGGGCAGTATCTAAGACATATTCATACCAGATTAATGGTTCCGAATATGTATAAGCAATTCCAAAAGAGTCTTTCTGTTTTGCTAACTCAACTGCTTCTCGAGAGCTTAACTGCTTAGTTGGAATATCTAATTCTTGAGCTAGCTGATAATTCTGGCAAAATTGACAACTCAAATTACAACCAATACTCCCCACAGATAAGATTTGACTTTGAGGGTGATAATTATATAAAGGTTTCTTTTCAATCGGATCTAGAGCAACCGAACTAACCTGAGCATAACTAGTAGCCCATAACTTATTATTTTTAACTTGCCGTACTTGACATAATCCAGTGTCCCCTTCACCTAATTGACAATAATGAGGACAAAGTAAACACTTAATTGTATCACCTTGCTGTTCATAATAAGCTGCTTCCTGCACTAATATCCCTCCCGGATTAATTAACAGTTGACAGTTTAAAAGTTAAAGTTGAAAGTTAAAATCAAAAACTAGCAGGCAAGAATGAATTACAACCTTTGAATCAGATTAAACAAAATCTGATATATCTTTTTAGCTTTTGCTTTTATTATTATTTACTAACTGCTCTACTTATTTCTTTTAATTTTCAATTTTACATTATCAATTGTTAATTGCTTTTATTGTTTGCTTTCCTTCTCTCAACTGTCAACTGTACACTGTCAACTGTATACTGACTTTACTATCGTCCCTCCGTGTTTTTTAAAAACTAAAAAAACACTTCGTGTAGTCCTACTTACTATCTTTGTTGCCAAGTACTCTGCGCAATCTATATGCTTGATTTTATTATTATTTACTAACTGCTCTACTCATGCCTAGTTACTTCAAAGCGCATTAAATCTACCTCAGCTTCTTGCGGCAACCCAGCTTTTCTTTTAGCAATTTCAATCTGCTTTTTAACACTATTAATTCCTTCTAAGTTTGGCAGTAATAATCCAGTTGAGCGACCTTTTTTAACAATTACACCATACTTAGTAGGATCTAATTGGGATTTATCATCAATTTCTTCTGGTTCTCCTAATTCATCTACTGTATAAGTTAGTTGGTCTAATTCATTTACTTCAATAGCATCAAAACGAGGATCTTCAAACCCAGCTTTAATAGCATTTTTAATAATTTCTGTAGCTATATTAGCTTTAGTTGGTTTAGTAGTTCCAATACAACCCCGCAAATTGCCATTTTTCTTAATTGAAACAAAAACGCCAGCCTGATCAAGTAATTCAGGGTTCAAATCCTGAGGTAACTCAATCATTTCATTAGTTTTCGCATATTCTTCAACCGCTCTACGAGCTAACTGAACTTCTTCACTTTCTTCTTCTCTAACCTCTTTTACTTTTTCTTTTTTATTCTCTTCAAGTTGCTCTAAAAAGCCTGGTTGCTCACTTTTACCTTCAACTTGATAAGAAGCAACAGCATAACCTACGCCAAAAGGTCCTTCATACGACAATAGACCTCCTTTAACATCAAGTCCATCTATTGCACCTAACATCATAACTGTTGGCCTTAAACCGCACTCTCCCGCCTTTTCTACTAATGACTGGTCAAAATTAATAATTCGTTCTACAGCTAAATCATCTAAATAATTTATTAATGCATCATCAAACTCTTGCCCCCGCGGATTAAACCCAGCCGGTGCCCCTGGTTTTAACCTATGTGATAAATCACCACTAGCCACTAAAGCAACTTTATAATCCAATTGTTGAGCCACTAGTTGGATTATCTTACCGAATTTATAGAGATCTTCATACGCTAACAGCCCCATATTAATTGGCATAATAGGTGTATCTACTCCCGCTTGATCTAAATAATACATCGGTACTATAACACCATGATCCAACTTCAAATCAACCTCAAATTGTTGGGCTGCTGTTTCATCAATCCTAACTATCTGTAAATCCTGAGTATTACAAGCTTTCGCAATCTCTTCAGCAAATTTTTCATCCAAAGAATAGCTTAGCTCTACATTTTGGGCCCCAAAATCACCTAAATCACCTTTCAACTCAGATTTATTCAAAATATTAATTGCATCAGAAAAAACCGGACCATGAGGACTAATTGTAATTACTAAATCTGGATCACTCTCTTTAACTTGCTGAGCTAATTTTTTCATACTATTAACAGTTTCTTTAATTTCACTGATAGCATCTTGACCGACTTCAGGAACTGCAACCGGCGGATGAGGTGCTAAACCTGCAAATTCAATACCACTCATATTATCACTCCTTTTTATTAATTGAAAATTGAAAATGGATAATTGACAATGGAAAGAACGCAACCAAACAATAAAACACGAAGGAACAACCATAAAATCAATTTCAAAAGCTAATAATTAAAAAATTTATACTGGGAAATATTGCAAAATTATAAAGATGTTATTATCTATCTTCTTAATCCTCTTTAGATTTTCATTATCAATTCCCAATTTCAAATTATAAATTTCTAACGTACTCTAAGTCAACATAAGTAGAAGTCATTGCTTTTAATAAACAAGAATAATTCATTGTAAACTCTAATTTATCTCCTAATTCAATATCAGTCATTTCTGTAACATCAAGTATTAGATGATCACTACTAGCACCTTCAATCCTAAGATTAGGATTACACGGAGTTAAGCCCAACGGATCTATATCTTGTTTTCCTACAGCTAAGATAGCTCTAGTTCGAACGCCCTTATCTATAGACTCTTTTTGTTCCCCAAAAGCATTGGCCCCTCTTTTGCCACTAATATCTGTTGGCTTTTCCTTTAGTTCAATTACTTCTGCCTGTAGTTTGAAAGTGTCTCTAGTAGTTAACGGAAACGAGTCCCCACTAGGAACTTCACGACCTAATAAAATAGTCTCACCAACTCTTAACTGATTAATCACTGAGTGATAATCATCCTCTAACAAGAGAGGTAAGGAACTACTATTACCACCAGATATAATTGGCAAATCTATATCTAATTTATCTTCTAAACTATTTTTAATAGCAAGCAATTCTTCCATCTTATCTTTAGTAGGTAAAACCCCCATGAAACAAGCCAAATTGGTTCCTAATCCTATTAAATTGATATGTTCTAACTTTATAATTTCCTGTATAATACTC
>JBNJDB010000204.1:0-3635 GCA_051744465.1 Bacillota bacterium
ATAATGAGCAATCAGGAGAAGAAAAAGAGTGGCGGGTAATTAATGATCAAGAATGGTTAAACTATATTCAGACAGTGCAGCGTAAAAATTTTTTTACTGTCCAAGGGGGTAGACAGAAGTCGCGCAATAGACTGCATTATAATACCTGGTTAACTACGATCAATCACCAGCAGGCTGAAATTGAATTATTGGAACGGTTGATTGATGTTGATGAAGATAGTGATGATAATGAAAAACAGGCCCAATTTAAGTTTCATCTGCAGCCGAAAAGAATTGACCACAATCAAAAGAACATTTCAACTAAAATCAATTTCAAACATTTGAGTGCTGCAGGAAATAAGTCAACTTTAGAAATGACTAGTTTAGTCAAGCCAATGAAATTGGCCCCGGCAGCAGTGTTGAGGCAGAAAGTAAATAAAAGTAATCATGATAGTTATAAATACTTTGCCCTTTATCTGACAGGAACAATTGTAGATGAAGCAGCTCTTAATAATGATGCAGATTTTATAGCAATGGGCAATATGAAAGATATTAATAGTTTATTTGGCCGTAAAAAGGAGACTCCTACTCTCTGGGCAAGTGAATTAGCTTTTTATTTAGCTGAAGAAGGTGCAAAGATTAGACATGATTATTGGGGGGAGAGACTACAGACGGCAGTTGAAATAACGGCAGAGGATGAAGAATTTTTTTATGAGGTTGATCTAGGTTATAGTCTTTGGGAACCAGGTAGTTTGTCTTTAGTAGGTCGAATCAACAATCTAGGGACTGCAGAGCAAGAGGACATGGCTGAGTTAGGTGTTAGAGATAAGGTTGGCTATGGTCAATTCGTAGATTTAGAAGTGGCTTATTTTCCTTTGTTATACGGTTCAGAAGCAGTTGAGGAACTAGATTCGATCATAGAAGCTAAGTTAGAAGTAACTGCTGCAGATTGGAATATTTCCTATGTAGAAAGTAAAATGGATGATGACTATTTTAGTGAGGCTGCTGTAGAATATAATTTTACCCCGCAGTGGGGATTAATAGTGGAATGGAGCGAGCAACAGAATCCGGATGGAAGAATCTACCTCGGAATAGTTTTCAATTTTAACGAATAATTTAAGAATTATTTCATAATATAGATTTGGAGGTAAAAAGATGGGTTAAAATATTCTATTAAATGTTGACCTAGAGACTTAATTACCATATAATGTAATTAAAGTATTAAAATGCAATAAAGTAATGTTTTTATTTTTGGCTTGTATGCTTTTGAATTTCAATTGTCAATTCTCCATTATAAATTATCAATTATGCTGGAGAGGACATTAAATTTGCATTTGTGCTCAGTGCTATGAATTTAGTACTGAACTCATCCGGAAACACTAATTTGTTTTTGGGAGGTGATAGGAATAAAAAAAGAGGCAATACATAACAGATAAAATAATTATCTGTTACGAGGTAAGTCGGAAGTGGATTTTTAAAACCTAAAAAAAACTGAGGGGGAATTTCTCATGAAAAAAGTAATAACTTTAATTTTAGCGTTGGTAATGGTGTTAGGTGTTAGTGCAGTCACAATGGCAGGTAATGACTTAGGCGATTCTCAAGATGTAAATGTTGAAGTGAAAGTTGATGAGTATGCTGAACTTGATGTTGATTCTGCTAAGCTTGACTTAGGAAATATTGACCCAGAAAACAATGAAGCTACTGGTACAATTGGTTATACTTTAAAAGCTAATACTTCTGTAACTGTAACTTCTGATGTTGAATCAGATTTATCTGAAAAAGAACAACTTGATTTAGAAACTGGTGAAGATGATAGTTACACTTATGATGAATTTGAAAATGGAATTAATACTAGTGATGACATTGGTGTAACTGCTACATTAGCTAAAGATACAGATGATGAAAATGAAGGTGCTTGGGAAAGAATTAAAGCTGGAAAGTATACTGGAACTGTTACTGTAACTGTAGCAGGTCAATAATAAAATCATATAACTCAGGTGTCTATTCCTTGAGAGTAGGCACCTGCTTTTTTAATTAAAGGAGGCATAACTTATGAAATTAATTATAAAAAGTAGTATTTTACTGCTCTTGTTTGTATTTTTAGCAGTTGGCCCGGCGTACAGTGCTCTTGATTCTAGTAATAATGAAGTTAATATTAATTGTAGAGTAGACAAGTATGTAAAACTTCATTGTAATGATATTGAAGAAGATGCGTGGATTGATTATGGGGCTCCAGAGTGGGAACCGTTATGGTTTAGATTGTGGAGATCAAAAGATAAAAGTTCTACTAATGGAGAAGGTTCATCGTTTACTGGTCAAGGTGGAGAAGTTAAATGGGCCCGGCAGGAAGTAGTAGTTAGATCTAATACTCCATTTAGAATTAGAGCGCGAGCTAGTTATCCTGTACATAGTGATAATAATTCTACTTTACACAATAAATGGGGTAGACCGAAAACATTTTACGGTTATTTATTCCCAGTTTCTTTCTGTGGTAATGACTTCCAAGTCCCGGGCAAGATTATTCCAGGACGAAAATCGGCTTGTTTACCTGGCGGATATGGAACTACAAAGTATGTTTTAGCATCGAAAATTGCCATGCCGGAGGAGTTTTGGCGAGTTAAATCCGGCCATTATGTAGGCAAGATTACTCTGACTGTTGAAGCATTTTAGAAAATATTTAGTTTTTAATTTAGATTAAGTAGGGGGCATTGAGTAATGATAACTAATAAACAGCTAGCAATATTTTTACTAGGAATCTGCTTTTTTATCTTATCAAGCGTAACAAATGTTTATGCGGCAGGAGTGAAACCATTAGTAATTGATGTTGAGGCCCAGCCGGGGGATACACATAAATTTGAATTAACTTTAACTCCAGGAGGCAAACAAGAGAAAGTGAATTTTTCTCTTTGTAAGCCAGTCCAATTAGTATCAGGAGGCTTAAAATATAAACAGGATCCAGCTGAGTTTGCTGCTAGAGATTGGGTTAACCTTGAGTCTAAACAAGTTACTGTCTATCCCGATAAGAAAAAAACGGTTAAAGGAGAAGTTAAAGTTCCTTTTAGTGCAGGAGGTTCACATACAGTAGTAGTGATGGTGGAACCGCAGAAAACAACGCGGAGAAAAAACGGATTAAAGTTGAAAGTGCGTTATGCAATTCGGATTAATATTCGAGTTGAACGTCCAGGAATTTATCCCCGAGCAGAAGTAGTTGATTTTGGCTTAGAAGCAGATAAAGATAAGCAACCACAAATCCAAGCAATGTTAACCAATCTATCTAAGACAGATTACTTAGTAGCAGCAGAAGCAACTATTCGCGATCAAAAACGGCGCTTAGTCGAGCGGGTAATTTTAAAAAGTCCGGAAGGGAACAAACCCAAAATTAATAAAACAAGAATGTATCCCGGCAGTAAAGTAGGATATCTAGGGCAAGTAACGAAACGGATAACGCCGGGTAAATATAAACTACGGATCTTCTTTAAATATGGAGAGAATGGTCAAATTATTAAGGCGAAAGATATTGAAGTCAAAGAAGAGCAGTTTGATTTACCAAGTGCAGCAGAATTGGGCGCATTTACAGTTAAACCTAAACAATTAGACTTAAATTTACAACCACAGGCCTATAAAAGCAAAGTAATTCGCTTAAATAACGAAATTAG
>JBNJDB010000205.1:0-3600 GCA_051744465.1 Bacillota bacterium
ACTTAAAGACTATACTTCCTAACTAATATACTTGCAAACCGAGCTGTTACATTCTTCAAAGCAGTATTTAATAATTGATCATCAGAAGTTATTACCTGCGGTTCATCTTCGCGATAGCTTTCCCGATAAGAATCTACTCGATCAAAGCTTTTACTGACTACTACCGAAGCATTAGAAACATCTATAAGTTTAAATAAAACCTCTACATATGTTTCTTTTTCAACTTTTATCTCAGTTACCTCTGATCCATCATCTTTAGTTAAAATATTTTCTGTCCGGTCGCTATTCACTTCACCACTAATTACTTTACCTACTAGTAGATAATTGGCCCCAACCAAATCCCCTATTTCTTGGGCATCATCAGCCTTAATTAAGCCACTAGCTTGGAGCTTCTGCTCATCAAGAATTCTACTCAACTTATTACGCTCTACAATCTCTAAAAAATCTGGATCCTGATTTAATAACTCAGATATTAAAAATCCAGTTGTCCGCGTCCCCAAATCATAGCGAAAACTATTATCTTCAAATTCAATTACAGCTACTCGTTTTAAATTCTGCTTCCGCAACTGTTTATATGCTTGTTCTTGTTTTAAATTACTATCTAAATATTCTCCATATTGTTGCACATTATCAAATGCTTGATAAGCTAACTCCCAATTTTCTTTATTGAAATACTTTAATCCTTCTTCGTAATATTTTTCTTGATAATTGCTTTTAGACGTAGTCAATAATTGATTAACTTGAACACTATTTTCAATTTTACGAGCTACTTGCAAATTTTTAATTGCTAATTCATAATTCCCCGCCTCTAAATACTGCTGACCATGATCAAGATGATTACTATATTTATTCTGTTGATAATCAGTAAATAATTTATAGCTACCCCAGACACCTAAAACTACTAAGGCACCTACTCCAATAGAATTATCACTATCAGCTAAAGCTGTAGATTGAAACAAACCACTACCGCTAACTGTTAGAGCAATTGAAACTATAACTACTAATAATAATGTGATTAATTTCAGATTCAAAATCTTCATCTTTTCCCTCCCGCATTATAAGACAATTTAGAATTGATAATGTAGAATTGACAATTAAAACCATAAAATCAACTTCACAAACTAAAAATCATAAGACCACAAATAAATTTTACTGTTCTTACTGTTCCACTGCTTAACTGTTTTTTCATCTTTAATTGTCAATTTTCCATTCTACATTGCCAATTGTTCTTCTAAATCTCGTATTTATCATAAATTAGATCAGCAAATTCTCCTACCGTTTCACTTAAGACTTGGTCGAATAATTTATTCTCAGACATCAAATCTGGTGATTCGCCTCTTTCATATTTTTCTCTATCAACAAGTGTGTTTTTAATTGTGCGACTATTAGTTACTTTTCCTGTTGTCACATCTAATAGTTTAAACATAATCTGAGTATAAGCTTCTCGTTTTTTAGTATACACCTTCTTTTCTACATATTCACCTTGACTACTATCATACTCTTCTTGATATTGGCTACTAGTATTTGTATCCACATCAGCACTTAAAATTTTCCCTACTAATAAATAATCAACACCTAAAATATTACCTAGCTCTTGTGCCGTTGCTGAATCTACTAGACCACTAGTACTACTGAGCTGTTGCTCATCTAAAATTGATTTTAACTGGCCCCGTTCAATCAATTCAATAAATTTAGGATCTTTAGCTAACAATGAACCTGTAAACAGCCCCGCTACTTTACTACCTAAATTCCCATAACCATAAGTTGTATCCTCAAAATCTAGCACAGCAATCCGTTTTAATTTTAACTCTTTTAACTCATTATACAGTTCCTTAGATTGTTGCTTAGCATCTAAATAACTACCATGTGTCATTACCTTTTCTAACTCTTGATAAGCTCGTACTAATTTACCATCCTCTTTGTATTCTAAAGCCTGATGGTAATGCTTAAATTGATATTTATCTTGAGCTTGCTCTAACAAATCTTTTATTTCTCTACTCGGTCTATAATTTTTAGCTTGTGTGAAATTTTTAATTGCTGCCTTATAATCTGATTCTTCTAAATCTATTTCACCTTGACCTTGATAGGCTGTTGCTAATAATTTTTTCAACTCAGTTGTTCTTTTTTTAGTTTGAGCCTGTTCTAATTTAGCAACTGCTAATGAATAATTCTGACTATCTAAATACTCCTTCCCTTGCTCTAAATGTTTCTCATAATCTTTCTTGTCTCTATAGCCACCAATCATCTTCATAGTTAAACCTGCTACTACAACTACTCCTAAAATAATCAAGGCACCTTTAGTTGATTCTTCATCAGTTTGATTGGTAGAATCCATAGATAAATCCTGGGCTCTAGCAAAATCTGCACCTACAAAAGTTACAGCAACAAATACAATTATAATTAATGCAATTAGCTTTTGATATTTTCTCATTGCTTTTATTCGCCCCCTAGTTCTTCCACTCAAGATCTGAATATTCTATATCTTCACCACTTAAAATAGCTCGCTCTTGGTTCTGCTCAGTACTTAATTTTAATTTAGAATTAGAATCTTCCTGAACAACATACAAAATCAATCTAGTAGTTTTATCATAAACAGCAAAATCAGTAATTTCTTTATTGATTTCTTTAATTTTTTTCAACCCACTACCATTAGGATTAATCTGCTTTATTTTAGATGAATCACCATCAATATTATTAAATGAAATCCGTATCTGATCATCAATCCACTGTGGATTACTATCAGAACCATAACCTTGATTCAACTTTACTTTACTATCCCCCTCAGTATTCATTAAATGTAGCTTAGGGTTACCCGTGGTTTCAGAAATATAAGCAATTTCTTCTCTATTAGCTGAATAACTAAGTTGACCATCATAATATTCATTATTAGTCAATCTCTTTAAATATCCCTTGCTTAAATCCATTAAGTAAATATCAAAATCACCATCACGATCAGAAGCAAATAAAACTTGATCTTCCCCTAACCAAACAGGAGATTCTTTGTTAGTCTTAGTACTAGTAATTTGTTCTAAATTTGATCCATCAGCATCCATAGCATAAATATTTGTTGGCCCATCACGATCTGATAAAAATAACAACCTCTCTTCTTTAGCAGACCAATTAGGAGCCCAATCATTTGCTTGATTATCAGTTAAATTATTAATCTGCTCTCCATAAACATCTGTTTGATAAATATCTTGACCATCATCATCTTTAACGAAGAAAAATTTAACTTCTAATTTGCTTTCTAATTTGATATCAAGTAATTTATCTCCCTCTTCCAAAGTTAATGGATTAGCATAAGTTCTATAACCAGCTGAAGCAACCTTCAACATTCTATCTTTTACAGGAATATCATCTACAACCGGAATATCTTCGACCAAAAAATTGCCCTGTTCATCAGTCTGTACAATCCGATTACCTACTTCTACATCAACACCGGCTAATGGCTTCCCACTAAATCTATCAATCACTTGGCCCCGCAAAGTCATGAACTCTTGATCACCACAAGCAGTCATTCCTATAGCCAATATTACAACTAACGTTAATAAAATTAATTTTTTTAGCAATTATATCACCAGCTTTCTTTAGTTTCTAATT
>JBNJDB010000206.1:0-3594 GCA_051744465.1 Bacillota bacterium
GTCCCACGATAACGCATTAACATCTTAGTAATCAAAGTTTCAAATTCTTCTTCTTTAATTGCATCTAATCCACCTAATTGCAATAAAGCACCTTGAATTTCTAAATTAAAATTTACTTTTTCTTTAATATTAAAGACTCGTTGTTTAACTCCATTATCATTATCTATTAAATCCATTGGCATCTCCTTATTATTATTTTCTTGTTGCCCTGCTTGACTATCAGCAAAAATAAATTCAAATGCTTCAGTAATTTCATCTATATCATAACCATCTTCTTTTAATGAATTAATTAACTGTTCACTATCGCTAACTTCTTCCTCTTCATATAATAGTCGTTTCACTAATTGGCTGATTATTTCAAATATATTCTCTTTCATAATTATAATAACATAGCAACCGGTAGTTACTATGTTGCCTCCTTTCTAATTAATCTTCCGAAATCGATTCCCCGGTAATTGCTCTATCAAACCAGCAATTTCTAATTGCAACAAAATAGAATTCAACTGGTCTGCCTTTATTTTAACATCCGCTAATATTTTTTCAAATTGCTGAGCTCTAATATTTAAGGATTGATATACTATTTTCTCCTGATCTTCTAAATCATTTTCTTTATTATTGCTAGCTTTAAATTCATTTTTTTCTGGAGCAGACATAGTCTTTTCTACTAACAGTTCTGCTGTAATATCATCTAATGATTGGACCAATTTAGCCCCAGTTTGAATTAATTTATGCGGGCCAACACTCTGCTCTTTAGTAACATCTCCTGGAATAGCAAAAACTTCTCTCCCTTGTTTCACAGCAAAATCAGCAGTAATTAATGCCCCACTTTTATTGGGAGCTTCTACTACTATTGTACCTAAACTTAAGCCACTAATAATCCTATTTCTGGCCGGAAAGTTCTTTCTAGCAGGTTTTTGTCCCAAGGGATAAGCAGTCAGAACTGCTCCTTGTTGAGCAATTTTAGTAGCTAATTTATCATTCTCCGGCGGATAGATATTATCCAAACCTGAGCCTAATACAGCATAAGTCGCACCTGCCCTTAGCGCACCTTGGTGAGCTTTAGTATCAATTCCTCTAGCCAATCCACTAATTACTGTAAAACCTTCTCTTGCAAGGCGCTCAGATAACTTATGGGCTATTTTTTCACCATAGCGACTACAGTTTCTAGTGCCGACCACTGCAATACAAGGCGCCTGCAAATAATCTAAAGAACCTTGGTAATATAAAATAGGTGGTGGATTATAGATTTCCTTTAATAACTTAGGATAACATTTATCTTGCAAAGTTACAAGATTTGCTCCTTGTTTTTTTAATTTATTTTTCTCTAAACTAGGAGAAAAATGATCTTTAGACTTTATAAGCTGCGAACTTAAGGCTGAACCAATTCCTGCCACATTATTAAGTTCTTCTCTACTAGCCTCCCAAATACCTTGTGCTGTTGCAAACTCTTCCAATAATTTTTTTACTTTAATAGGTCCGATACCTTTAATTTTAGTTAACCAAATCCAATAAAGCTTATAGTTCATAATCTATCCACTCCAATTATTAATTGACAATTGATAATCTAAAATTGACAATTAAATTCAAAAGGATTAGTTCAACTTATAATTCAAAAACATTTACTTACTTTACAATTTCTAAATTTTTTTACAATCGCCGATCTAAACTGCGATATTGAATTGCTTCTGCTAGATGATTAACAGTTATAATCTTTGAATTGGCTAAATCAGCTATTGTTCTACTCAATTTTAGTATCCGATCATAAGCTCGAGCACTCAAATTCAAATTAGAAATTGCTCCTTCCAGCATGTCACTAGCTTCTGATGTTAACTTGCAAAACTCTTCTAGGACAGCACTATCCATACCTGAATTATAATTAATATTTTTCTCCTTAAATCTCTGCAATTGTAGCTCTCTAGCTGCTATAACCCGCTTCTTAATTTCCGCTGAACTTTCTCCCCGCTGATAATTGGTTAATTCTTCTGCTTGTAATCGCGGTATCTCTAAATGAATATCAATCCGATCTAAAATTGGCCCTGAGATTTTATTCAAATAGTTTTTTCGTTGATAAGGTGTGCAACTACAGTCCTGTCCAGAACTACCATAATAACCACAAGGACAGGGGTTTAAAGCAGCTACTAATAAAAATTCACATGGATAAGTCAAAGTAATAGCAGAACGATTTAAAGTTATTTTTCTCTCTTCTAATGGTTGGCGAAGGATTTCTAATACCTTTCGTTGAAATTCAGTCAGTTCATCTAAGAAAAGTACTCCTTGATGGGCCAAGCTAATCTCACCTGGTTGCGGAATTCGCCCTCCTCCAATTAACCCCGCATTAGAAATAGTATGATGGGGACTTCTAAAAGGTCGATTTTCAATCAATGATTTCCCCGCTGGTAATTTATCAATAATACTAAAAATCTTAGTAACCTCTATAGCTTCTTCTTTGGTCAATGGGGGCAAAATTGTTGGTACTCGCTTAGCTAACATTGTTTTCCCGGCTCCAGGTGGGCCAATCATAACTAGATTATGTCTTCCCGCTGCAGCTACTTCTAAAGCTCGTTTAGCATGTTCTTGCCCTTTGACATCTTGATAATCAATTTTATACTCATCAGTTATAGCTGAACTTTGCTCTACTTCTCTTATTTCTGAGTGCTGATTGTTGAAGAAATCAATTACCTCAGCTAAATCTGCTACTGCTATAATCTCAAGACCATCTATAATAGCAGCTTCTGAAGCATTCTCTTGGGGCAAAATAATACCTGCCTTTCCGTCTGATTTTGCTGCTAGAGCCATCGATAATGCTCCAGTTATCTGCTTGACTGTCCCATCTAATGATAATTCGCCCACTAAAGTATATTGCTCTAATTTAGACTCAGCTACTACTCCTCCTGCAGCTAAAATACCAATCGCAATTGGCAAATCAAAAGTAGCACCTTTCTTTTTAATATTAGCTGGAGCTAAATTAACTGTAATCCGTTTTACAGGAAATTGCCAATCGGAATTCTTAATTGCTGCTCTCACTCTTTCTTTTGCCTCTTTCACTGCCACATCGGGCAGACCAACAATATTAAAAGCGGGTAATCCTTGGGCCAAATCAATTTCTACTTCGACTAAATAGCCTTCTATTCCCGCAACTGCATTGCTATATGCTTTAGCTAACATCAGACCCTCTCCTCTATCCAAAATGCATTTTTGATTAATTTGATTTTCGGTTTAGGAGTACTAGTTATAACCGCAACTACATCAAACCGCAAGTCTAATCCAAACTCCCGAAACTGCAAATAATATTGAGCAACTCTTTTAATTTTCTTTTGTTTCTTGCTATCTACTTTTTCTTGCGGATAAATAAAATCTTGATTTGAGGCCGATTTAACTTCAATAAAAGATAAATAATCCCCCTCCTGAGCAATCAAATCGATTTCTCCATAACGGCACCAAAAGTTCCTCTCTAAAATCTTATAATTTTGTTGTTTTAAAAATTTTTCGGCTAACTGTTCTCCATAGTACCCCGCGGTTCTATTATTCATCCTAGCCCCACCCTTTTTTTAATTGAAAATTGAGAATTGACAATTAACAATTGAAAAAACACAA
>JBNJDB010000207.1:0-3558 GCA_051744465.1 Bacillota bacterium
CTTAGACTTAAACTTAGACTTAAACTTACATCTATATTATAATTGTACCCCGTTTGAGTAATAATTTAAAGCACTAAATCACTTTATCAACAAAAAATGAAAAAAGTGCGGGCCAAAGGCCCACACTAATTGAAAATTTAACTTCCTAAGAAAATATATTTAGCTATAAATAAAACTCCTAAAATATAAATCATCCAGTGTACATCATCACCTTCACCATGGAAGAACTTCACAATTGGATATAAAATAAATCCTAAAGAAATTCCTGTAGCAATAGAATACGTAAACGGCATAGCTATAATTGTAACAAATGCCGGTAATGCTTCCGCAATATCATCCCAAGGTATTTTAACTATATTCTTTAACATCAATGATCCAACAATAATTAATGCTGGTGCAGTTGCAGCAGCAGGAATTATCTGAATTAAGGGTGTAAAGAAAATAGATAAAATAAAGCAAATAGAAACAACAACACCTGTTAAGCCTGTTCTTCCTCCTTGAGCTACTCCAGATGCTGACTCAACATAAGTAGTAACAGTTGGAGTTCCCATCATTGAACCAGCCATAGTTCCCACTGAATCTGCCAATAATGCTTTATCAGCCCGAGGCAAATCTCCATTCTCATCTAATAAACCAGCTTGTTGACTTACTCCTACTAAAGTACCAGTAGTATCAAATAAATCTACAAACAAAAATACAAATACGATCGTTAAAATCCCTTCATTCCAAGCTCCTATGATATCTGCTTTCATAAATACTGGAGCCCAATCAGAAAATGTTGGTATTTGCATTATAGAAGCTGGTATTTCTGTTACTCCTAGTGGAATTCCAGCTAATGTTGTAACAATAATCCCAATCAAAATACTTCCTTTAAAATCCTTAGCCATCAATAACCCCGTAATAATCAAACCTATAATCGCTAATAAAGCACTGGGATCAGTCATTTTTCCAATCGTAACCAAAGTTGCATCACTATTAACTACAAGCCCAGCATTTTGCATCCCAATAAAGGCAATAAACATTCCTATACCGGCACTAACAGCAGACTTTAATGTCATCGGCATAGCATTAATAATAATTTTTCTGACATTAGTCAAGGTCAAAATTAAGAAGATAAATCCTGAAATAAATACAGCTCCTAAAGCTGTTTCCCAAGATAAGCCCATGCCTAATACAATAGTATAAGTGAAATAGGCATTCAACCCCATTCCTGGTGCTAAAGCAAATGGATAATTTGATAA
The DNA here is from genome assembly GCA_051744465.1 of Bacillota bacterium. Classification (GTDB taxonomy): domain Bacteria; phylum Bacillota; class Halanaerobiia; order Halobacteroidales; family Halobacteroidaceae; genus Halanaerobacter. The sequence goes on from JBNJDB010000207.1 coordinate 1,242, forward strand.
AAAAGCCATACATAATGTAGCAAATGCTGCTGATAAAGCAGTTGCAATAATCATTGGTTGCGCTTCAATTCCTTCAATAGTAGACACAATACTTGGATTAACAGCAATTATATAAGCCATAGTCATAAATGTTGTTAATCCCGCAATTACCTCGGTCTTAACATTAGTATTATTCTCCTCTAAATTAAATACAGAATTCAACAATTTTGTCATATCAATTCCCCTTTCTTAAAATAAAAAACTCCTAAGTTAGAATCCCGCTTAGGATTTAGACTTAGGAGTTAGGATAGAATATAGGTATTACCTACTTGTTATAATATACCTCTATAGCTATCCGTAGTCGACTAGTTTACGGCTAGTCGGTAGAAACTCTCGAGCCCTATTCTCGATATTATACGGAATTATGTTTAATTATTAAATTTTTTGTCTACATATATGATATTAGCATATTATTGCTTAGTTTTCAAGAACCAAACTAACATTTTTGCTAATATTATATTTTTTGTTCGTGTTTTTTATTGAAAAGCATTTATTAGATTTTATAATTTGAGGAAAACTTGTTTGAAATAGTGAGCTTGATTTCCTAATGACTTTTTGCTTGCTTTTGTTTCTAAGACAAAAGTAAATTTATTCCCATTCAATAGTTGCAGGTGGCTTAGAAGTTATATCATATACTATTCGATTAACTTGGGGAACTTCATTAGTAATTGCCGTTGAAATTTTCTCTAAAACATCATGTGGAATTCTTGCCCAATCAGCTGTCATCGCATCTTTACTTTTAACTGCTCTTAATCCAATTGTATAAGAATAAGTTCGCTCATCGCCCATCACTCCTACACTGCGCATCGGAGGTAATACAGCAAAGTACTGCCAAATTTCGCGTCCCATACCTGCTTTTTTAACTTCTTCTCTAAAGATAGCATCTGCTTCTTTTAAAATTTCTACTTTCTCAGGTGTAATTTCTCTTAACACCCTAATTCCTAAACCAGGTCCAGGGAACGGCTGACGCCAGACAATTTCTTCTGGCAAACCTAACTCTTCTCCTACTTCTCTCACTTCATCTTTAAATAATTCTCTTAGTGGTTCAACCAGCTTGAATTCCATATCTTCAGGCAACCCACCTACATTATGATGACTTTTAATTGTAGAGGCAGAATCACTACCACCGCTTTCAATCACATCAGAATAAATTGTGCCCTGTACTAAATACTTAGCATCACCAACTTTTAAAGCTTCTTCCTCAAAAACTCTAATAAATTCATTACCAATTACTTTTCTCTTTTCTTCGGGGTCAGCTACCCCTTCTAATTTAGATAAAAATCTATCCTGTGCTTCAACTGCTACTAAATTCATATCAAATTCTTCTCCAAAAGTTTCTTCCACTTCAACTGCTTCATTTTTTCTTAATAACCCATGATCGACGAAAATACAAGTTAGCTGCTTACCAATTGCTTGATGTACTAAAGCAGCTGCTACAGAAGAATCAACTCCACCTGATAAACCACAAATTACTTTCTTATCACCAATTTTTTCTTTAATTTCTGCTACAGTTTCTTCAATAAAGTTAGCCGTAGTCCAATCTCCACTACAGTCACAAACTTGATATAAGAAATTATCTATGATTTCTTCACCGCGCGGTGTATGTACTACTTCGGGATGGAACTGCACACCATAAAATCCTCGCTCACTATTTCCCACCGCTGCCGCTGGAGAATTATCAGTAGCACCAATAATTTCAAAACCAGTTGGCACTTCTTCTACTCGGTCAGCATGACTCATCCAACACTCTAGTTCTGCTTCCAATCCTGCAAAAATACCTTCAGCTTTATTTACATTTAACATAGCTCGTCCATATTCTTTATTATCAGCTCGCTTAACAACTCCATCTAATTCATGGCACATTAACTGCATCCCATAACAAATTCCCAAAATAGGAACTTCTAACTCAAAAATTTCTGAATTAATCTGTGGTGCATTTTCAGCATAAACACTATTTGGCCCTCCAGAAAAAACAATTCCTACTGGATCTATTTTTTTAATTCTTTCCACCGAAATATCATGCGGTACTACTTCAGAATAAACATTGCCTTCTCTAACTCTCCGAGCAATTAATTTACTATACTGCCCACCAAAATCCAACACTAATACTACTTCATGATTCACGGAAAAATCCCCCTTGTATAATTATTAAATCAATAAGAAAATGCAAATATATCTATATAAAGTGGCACTTTTAATTGATAATGGAGAATTGATAATTGACAATTAAAATTCAAAACCAAAAAGCAAAATCAAAAAACGATCACTTACGAAAAGG
>JBNJDB010000208.1:0-3552 GCA_051744465.1 Bacillota bacterium
ATTCCATTAGCTGAAAGAATTACTGCCAATTTAAAAGAAATTGAGGGTCAAGAAATTGCTAATGGCAGTTTAGATATTACTCTTTATCGTGATGATTTAACAACTATCGCTAATCAGCCTATTGTACATCAAACTAAAATTCCTTTTGATGTAACTGATAAAAAGGTTGTTCTAGTAGATGATGTTCTCTATACGGGTAGAACAGTCCGTTCAGCTTTAGATGCCCTAATGGATTTAGGGCGGCCAGAAAGCATCCAGTTGGCTATTTTAGCTGATAGAGGGCATCGTGAGTTGCCTATTCGGGCTGATTATGTAGGAAAGAATATTCCAACTTCTAAGCAAGAATTAATTAGTGTTAATTTGAAAGAAATTGATGGTGAAGATTCAGTAGTTCTACAAGAAAAATGTGACTAAGATAAATTAAGACAGGTTTTTCTTGTTAATTTTATAAAAAACATAAGTTCCTTTTTAAATTAGTCCTGTGAGGCTAACAAGGGGATTGATTACTATATTTATATATTAATTTAGTAATCTTTTATTTCCTTAGTCTCCTGGGCTAGGGATTTTTTTATGTGCTAAAAATTCTTTATATTAAACTATCTAGGAGGAGATAAAATTGCTTAAGAGAAAATTAGAGGAAACAGATTTAACTATTCCACGCTTAGTAATATTAGCGATTCAACATTTATTTGCTATGTTTGGTGCTACAGTGTTAGTTCCTAGTTTAACTGGTTTAAATCCTGGCGTTGCTCTATTTACTTCGGGAGCAGGAACAATAATTTTTCATTTGATTACAAAGGGACAAGTTCCGGCTTATTTAGGATCTTCATTTGCTTTTATTGGACCAATTATTGCAGCTGAAGAATCTTATGGGGTTCCGGCAGCTTTATTGGGTTGTTTTGTAGCAGGAGTTATTTATTTTATTATGTCATTAGTTATTAGTAAGGTGGGTACTGATTTTATTGATGATTATCTTCCCCCAGTTGTAGTTGGACCAGTAATTATGACGATTGGATTAGGTTTAGCTCCAACGGCAAAAGATATGGCTATGAATAATTTACCAATTGCTATTACTACTCTAGCAATTACAATTCTTGTTAGTGTTTTAGGAACAGGTCTATTAAAGGTGATCCCAATTTTAATTGGTATTATTTCGGGCTATTTACTAGCATTACTAACAGGAGTGGTTGATGTTACTCCAATAGTAGAGGCTAGTTGGTTAGCAGTTCCTGATTTCAATTCTGTTTTTAATTTGCAATCTTGGGGGGCGGGTATTTCTGCTGTTGCTTTAATAGCTCCTATTGCAATTGTAACTATGGTTGAGCATTTAGGTGATATGTTGGCTTTATCAAAAACAGTTGAAGAAGATTTTATTGAAGAACCAGGTTTAGATAGGACATTAATGGGGGATGGAGTAGCTACAATGTTTGCTTCTTTTCTAGGTGGACCTCCTAATACTACTTATGGTGAAAATATAGGTGTTTTAGCAATTACTGGAGTTAGTAATCCTTTGATTATAGAGTTGGCAGCAATTTTTGTAGTAGGGATTAGTTTTGTGGATAAGATTGGTGCTTTAATACGTACGATTCCCCAATCGGTAATGGGTGGTATTGTAATTTTATTATTTGGAATGATTGCTTCAATTGGTTTGCGTACTTTAGTTGAAAATGAAGTTGATTTAAGTGAAAATAGAAATTTAGTTATTGTATCAACTATTTTAGTGATTGGAATTAGTGGTATTGTCTTTAAAATTGATTTTGTCAAAATAATGAATTTTTTAAATTTAGATGGAATTACAATATTTAATAAATTTGCTAATCTAGTAAAGGTAATTAAACTTGAAGGTATGGGCTTAGCTGCTATTGTTGGTATATTGATTAATTTGTTGTTACCAGAAGAAAACAAATAATTTTCAAGTCCTTGTTCTGAAGAACAAGGACTTTTTTGTTTAATTATGCAGGAAATTTTTTTAAGGTATTCAAATAATTTAAGTGAGGGGTAATTTTATAAATTTTGGAGGGGGCAATTGAATGGATGAATTAAAAAACAATCTTGAAAAATTTGATTTAATTTGGATTATAATTATTTTATATATTGTAATTAATTTATTAATTCTACTACCCTTTGAAAAAATTTTATATAGTTTAGATATTATTTCTAGTAGTGCCCATCTTAATTTTTTTATTGAATTCATTATGGAATTATCTATTGTTGTTATTTGTTTTAATATATTTTTAATATCTATTTATAGTTATAATATTATGAAAAAGACAAGTAGATTGTTTACAGCAGTTGGATTTTTATTTGCTGCCATTAGTAATTTAGCACATGCTATTTTTATTTCTAACCAAATTTTTAGCTATGGTAGTAGTTCTGAATTGTTTGCAATTTATAATAAACTGATTGTTGTTTTAGTATTATTAGTTGGTTTAAAATTTAAGAAGAGTGAGAAAAAGGAAAAATATTATTTTTGGTCAGTTGTCTGTGCAAGCTTGTTATTTATTATTTCTATTTTTATAGTTTTGATTCAATTATGGGATAATTTCATTGTCGCTGCTAATATTACTAATCTAGTTATTATTGGAATATTAACTTTTGATATTTTAATTTACGTTAAAGAATATCTAATTACAAAAGAAAAAACTATTTTGATTTTATTAAAAGGATTAATGTTTTTATTTATTGCTCAGATGCTATATATTGATCAAGTAGAGGTTTTTGGTGTGGGATATCATATGGCTCAATCTATAAAATTAATTGGATTTATATATATATTTAGAAGTGAGTTTAGTAAGGAATTAAAAGAGGGTATCGATGCGCGAAATCAGTTAGAATTAAAGAATACTAAATTAAAGTTACATCAAAGTCGAATCAAAGATTTACGAGCCCAAAGACATGATTTTAAGAATGAATTACAAACAATCTTTACTATGTTGCAACTAGGAAAAGCAGATAAAGCTAGAAATTATATTCAAAATTTGCATTTGGATTTAAATGATACTGATGCTGGAGAAGTAGATCATGAACTTTCTCCTGTTTTAATTTCTAAAAGACAAGAGGCTAAACAGGATAATATTGAATTTAGTACAGATATTCAAGTTAGTCTTGAAGAGGTAATTGTTCCTGAAAATAAGGTGTTAAAGGTTTTATTTAACTTAATTGATAATGCAATTGATGCAATTAAAGAAGCAAATGTTACTGAAAGAGAGATTAATGTAAAATTAATAGATGATCCAGATAATGTAAAATTAGTAGTTCATAATCCTCAACCAATTATTCCTGCTGAAACAATAGATAATATTTTTGCACCTGGTTTCTCTACTAAAGGTGATAATAGGGGTTTTGGTTTATATATAGTAAAAAGTTTGTTGGCTGATTATGGTGGGAATATAGAGGCTGAAAGTGAAAAAGATTTAGGGACCAGATTTATTTGTTATTTTCCCAAAAGTAGCTAGTTTAAAAAGATCTATTGACAACTAATCATTTTTATATTATCATTTAATAAAGAATAAAATAGTTTTCTCTTTTAATTTAGTCCTGTGAGACTAGAAA
>JBNJDB010000209.1:0-3551 GCA_051744465.1 Bacillota bacterium
TCTAAAGACTTTTTCTTGCGCCAGGTATCTATTTTAGCATGGTCCCCACTTAATAAAGTCGCAGGCACTTCTAAACCTTGATATTCTTGGGGTCTAGTATAATGGGGATGATCCAACAAATCATTATAAAAGGAATCTTCAACTGCTGAATCTTGATTGCCCAAAACCCCAGGAATCAATCTTGTTACTGCATCGATTAGAACTAAAGCTGGCAACTCGCCTCCAGTTAATACATAATCTCCAATCGAAATCTCATGGGTAACTAATTCTTCTCTAATTCGTTGGTCAAAACCTTCATAGTGACCACACAATAATACTATTCGATCAACTTCAGTAGCAAATTCTTTGGCCACATCTTGGTCAAATTGTTGGCCCTGGGGGGTTAATAAAACGACTGGTGTTCCAGTATCTAAATCTAAATCTGCAATCGCTCTAAAAACTGGTTCTGGTTTGATTACCATCCCTGCTCCACCACCATAGGGAGCGTCATCAACTTGATTATGTTTATCTTGGGCATAATCACGCCAATTAACTAAATTCACTTCTAATAGATCTTTATCTTGTGCTTTAGCTAACATACTACTATTCAGCACTGGGCCAAACATTTCAGGAAACAGAGTTAAAATATCAAATCGCATAATAACCTCCTAGCGCAACCCTTTCGGCAGCTCCACCATCATTTTTTGTTCTTCTAAATCCACATCTAAGACTACATCTTTTAAAGCAGGAATCAATAACTTTTCAGGCCCTTCTTCTAGTACATAAACATCATTGGCCCCAGTTTCAATAATTGAATCTAGGATTCCAAGAAATTCATCACCTTGATAGACCTCTACTCCTAAAATATCTTCGACATAAAAAACATCTTCGGCAAGCTGATATCTATCTTCTTTAGGAATTTTTATCTCAAATCCTTTATAATCCATTGCTGCTCCAATATCATCTACATCAACAAACTTTAAGATCACATAACCTTTATGGAATCTAATTTTTTCTATTGTAGCTTCTTTTTCTATTCGCCCTTTAATTAATTTAAGTTGCTCTAACTCTTCAAACCGTTCTGGAAAATCAGTCAAAGGTTTAACTCTAACTTCTCCTTTATTCCCTTGGTGTCTAGTTATTTTTCCAATAGTAATCATCTGCATAATTTTTTCACTCCTTAAAAATTTACCATTCAATAGTAATTACTTATAAAAAGGCTAGAGAAATAATCTCTAGCCTTCCAATAAGTAATCTATTGTAATATTTCTACAATAACTCTTTTTCCTTCTTTAGCAGCTGCTGCTTTGACAACAGTTCGAATGGCTTTAGCGACTTTGCCTTGGCGGCCAATCACTTTGCCCATATCTTCTTCAGCTACATCTATTTCTAAAATGATTGAACGAGTTCCTTCAACTTTAGTAACCTCTACATTTGTTGGATTATCAACAATGTTTTTGACAATTATTTCTACTAACTCTTTCAAAGGAGCACCTCCAATGCTACTAAAGTTATTTCATTTCATCAAATTTCTTCATAAGACCTTGCTTACTAAATAAATTCTTAACTGTATCAGATGGCTTAGCACCATTTTGTAACCACTCTAATGCTTTTTCTTCATCTAATTTAACTGTTTCAGGTTCAGTAGTAGGATTATAATGTCCTATCTCTTCAATGAACCGTCCATCTCTAGGTTTTCTAGAATCAGCCACAACGAATCTAAATGCAGGGTTTCTATTAGAACCCATTCTTTTTAATCGAATTTTAACTGCCATGTATCTCACCTCCTTAAATATAATTGGCAATTTATAATTTATAATTGACAATTAAAGTCAAAAAAACAAAACTAAAAGCTTGAAAAACTACTACTTTATGAAAATTATATAATTAAAAATAAATTTAAGATTAAGCAAAACCTAAACTAAAATGCTATTAGCCTCAGCCTTAGACTTAGACTTAGACTTAAACTTATACTTATACTCAAACTTAAACTCAGCCTTAAATTTTAACTTCTAGCCCATGAAAGGAAAGTTTCCTCCCCCTCCTAGTTTACTTCCTAATCCTCCACCACCATCTTGCATATCACCAAATTGTTTCATCATTTTTTCAGTCTGCTTAAACTGTTTTAATAGCTGATTAACATCTTGGACCTCAGTTCCACTTCCATTCGCAATTCTTCTCCGACGACTTCCTTTGATTATATCTGGATTACGTTTCTCTTCAATAGTCATCGAATTAATTATTGCTTCAATTTGGTCTAACTGGCTTTCATCCATATCTAAATTTTTCAACTTGTTTCCTACACCAGGTATCATATTCATAATTTCTTTAAAAGAGCCCATATTCCTAACTTGTTCTAACTGCTCGCGAAAATCTTCTAGAGTAAATTCATTTTTCCGCAATTTCTCTTCTAATTCTTGGGCTTTTTCTGCATCCATCTCTTCTTCTGCTTTTTCAATTAAGCTTAATACATCACCCATTCCCAAAATCCGCGAAGCCATTCTATCAGGATGGAATGGTTCTAAATCATCTAATTTTTCTCCTACACCGGAGAATTTAATTGGTTTCCCAATTACTGAGCTAATTGAAAGAGCAGCACCACCTCGTGCATCACCATCTAACTTAGTTAGTACAACTCCATCAATTCCTAATGTATCATCAAATTGATCAGCCACATTAACTGCATCTTGACCAGTCATTGAATCAACTACTAATAATATTTCACTAGGCATTACTTCTGATTTAATCTGACTCAATTCATCCATTAAATCTTCATCTATATGCAATCGTCCAGCAGTATCTAAAATAACTACATCATTACCATTTGATTCTGCATTGCTAATAGCTGCTTTAGCAATATCTACTGGATCTTGTTTATCACCCATACTAAATACTGGTTGATCTAATTGCTCACCTAAAACTTGTAACTGTTTAATCGCTGCTGGTCGATAAACATCTGCTGCTACCAACAAAGGATCTTTACCATCTTTAATCATTCGTTTAGCTATTTTACCGGCAGTAGTAGTCTTCCCTGCACCTTGTAAACCAGCTAACATAATTACAGTAGGTGGATTAGAAGAATAAGAAATCTTACTTTGGGCCCCTCCCATTAAATCAGTCAATTCTTCATTAACAATTTTAATCACCTGTTGGCCCGGAGTTAAACTATCTAAAACTTCTTTTCCTACTGCTCTTTCCTCTACTTTACTAATAAAGTCTTTGACAACTTTAAAGTTAACATCAGCTTCTAAAAGAGCTAATTTAACTTCTCGCAAAGCATCTTTTACATCATCTTCTGACAATTTACCCTTACCTTTCAATTTATCAAACGTATCTTGTAACTTTTCAGATAAACCTTCAAAAATCACTCTAATTCCCCCTCATGATGAGCTTTTAAGTCTGCCAACACACTCTCCAATTCTGCTGTTTCTTCAGTATCCAACTTAGCATTAATCTGCTCAACTTTATCAGCTAATTCTTCAATTTTATCCTGCATGGCAAAATAATATTCTGTCATCCCTAACTCATCTTCATATTTTTCTAAAGCCTGTTCTGACCTTTTTAGATTATCA
>JBNJDB010000210.1:0-3527 GCA_051744465.1 Bacillota bacterium
AAATTCGTATAAATTTTTTGATGGAAAGGAGACAATTAATTTGATTAATAAAAAGCAGATTATAATGTTTATAGTTTTTTTAATGATTATTATTTCAAGTGTAATGTTAATAAAACATAATTCAAATAATGTAGCTAAAAGTTTATTAAATGGGAAAATTAAACTAAAAAGCAGGATGGATTTAGAAAAATTATCTTTGCAAGATTTTGTTACTGTAGAGGATGATAAGATATATACTGCTGAAATAGAAAATCAAAATTTAAATTTCAATAGTTATTCATTAGAGAATAATGATGTTCAAACTACTACTATTAATTTACCCCCAGATTTAAATTCTGATGAGACAGTGATAGAAGTTAGCAAAGATGATGTTTTTATATTTAATAAAGAAAAGGGTTCAGTCTTAGTAGTAGATGATAATAAAAATATACAGTTAATAGAGTTAGAAAATAAAGAAACTATTGTAAATACTGAAACTGAAAATATTGATCTAGTAATATTAGATAATCATTTGTACTTATTTAATGAGTCTAAAGAAGAGATTTACTGTTATAACAAGCAAGGGCAGTTGATTAATAGAGCTCAGGTTTCAGGTGCAAGAGAGTTTTTAAAATCTGATAAGAACTTGTATGTCTTGACGGCTAGTGAGTTAATCAAATTAAATTCAAATCTAGACGAGTTAGGAGCGCGATCAATTAATAAAGAAAAATTGAGAGGTTATTCTCAATATGTAATCTGTCAAGATTTATTAGTAGCTTTTGATAATCAAGAATTATTAATCACAGACTTTGATAAATATTATGAAATTCCTGTGTCAGATAGATTGGGAAAAGGATTAGAAGATTTAGTTACTAGCGATTTAGATGGTAATAAGCTGCAGTTGCTAAATTGGAATGGTGAATTAGGATTAGTAAGTAAAAATAATAATCAAATTTATCAATTTGCATTGGATAAATTAAATAATTCAGGAATGTTAATTAAAGATCCTAGATTAGAAAAAGAACTTAGAACTAAAATAGGAAAAGTAGAAGAGAAAATAAAAAGAGCTGATGTAGAAAATATTAAGCAACTAAATTTTGATGTTTCAGAGCTGACTAGTGTAGAAGGATTAGAATATTTCACTTCTTTAGCAACTCTAAATATTCATCATGCACATTCTTTAGAAAACATTGCACCATTAAGTGAATTAAATAACTTGCGTGAGCTTTATCTTCCTTTTAGTAATATTCATGACTTACATCCTTTAGCAAGATTAAAAAAGTTAGAAGTGCTTGATTTAAAAAGAAATTATCCAAATAATTTAGAACCAATAAAAGAATTATCTAATTTAAAAGAACTTGATTTAAATGCTAATAAGATTGAAAGTATAGGTTTTCTGAAAAACTTGCATCAATTAAAAAGGCTTGATTTAAGTCAAAATCAAATTAAAAATATAGAAGCATTACAAAACTTAAAGGAGTTACAACAGCTTAACTTATGGAGCAATAAAATAAAAGATATTTCTTCTTTAAGCAAATTAACTAGATTACAAGAACTTCAATTACCTGGGAATGAAATAAAAAATATAACCCCATTAAAAGATTTAAAAGAATTAAATAAGCTTATCATATCTCGAAACCCAATTGAGAGTATAACTTCGTTACAGAAATTAACTAAATTAAAAGTTCTTGATTTGCCTGAAGTCAAGCCTAAAGATTTAAAAGAATTATCTAATTTGAAATCATTAGAAAAATTAAGTCTTGAAGTAAATGGTACAATTAAATTAGATTATTTAGCTAACTTAAAGCAGTTAAAAAAACTCAACCTGCAAGTAAAAGGTATAGTAAATTTAAATCAGGTAGAGAATTTAGAACAGTTAGAAGAATTGCACATTCATAGTATGAAAAGAATAGAAAATATAGATGCAATATCTAAATTAAAACAATTGAAAACTTTAAATTTTTCTGGTGAAGTAGACAATATAGAACCTGTTTCTAATTTAAAAGAGTTAAGCTACTTTGCAGCTGATAGAAGTAAAATTAGAGATATAAGTCCTTTAGCTAATTTAAAGAACTTAGAGGAAATTAGTTTAGAAGGCAATTATATTGATGATATTACTTCGTTAGCTAAACTAAGCCACTTAAATAGTTTAAATTTATCAGCTAATAAAATAAGAGAGATAAATTCTTTGAGCAAATTAAATAAATTAGAAACTTTAGATTTAAGTAGCAACAAAATCGAAACTTTGCCCACCGATTTAAGATTAGAAAGTTTAAAACAAATTAATTTATTTGATAATAAATTAAAAGATATCAAAGTATTATTGCAGTTACCTAATTTAGAAAAAGTTGAATTAAGAGAAAATCAATTGGAGTTAAGTAAGGGTAGTGAAGCTTATAAAGTAATTAAAGAGCTAGAGAGGAAAGGGGTTTGGGTCTTTTATAAACGTAAAGTTTATGATAGTAATAAGAAAGGAGAAAAAAATGAAAGATGATAAACTAGTCATTTTATTAAGTATAGGTTTAATAATAGGTTTTGTGGGAACTAGTTTGGCAATTAAGAATAGAAAAGAGATAGGATCTTTTTTTGATGATTTGCCTGAACTTGTAGAAGAAGTTCAATTGGAGTTAAAAGGTGAATTTAGTAGACCTTCTTTTGAATTTGAAGTGGGAAAAGATATTAAGTTGATTAGAAAATTAAATTTAGAGCAAGGACTTAAATTAGATCAGGATAAATGGTTTGAATTATCCGAGATTGCAGATAATAAAATTTATGTTCCCTATATGAAATCTTTATCAGATGAATTAGTGATTAATGTGTTTAGAGCTAGTGATGGCAAATTTGAAAAAAGGCTTAGCTATGATATAGAAAATCTAGGTGGTTTTCCTTTGATAAAAATTATTAAAGATAGAATATATTTAGTTAATCATAGCCGAAACTCTATAGAAATCTTAAATTTATCTGGGACACGAGAACAAAGAATTCTATTACCAGGAGGGCGACGTAAAGGAAGTTCATTATCGGGTACTAGAACTACTTTTGATATGGTTCCTTTGTACAGTAGTAATGATTATCTATATTTAGTTAATGTTTTTAGAGATCGCAAGTTACAGAAGTATGATTTTAAAGGAGATATATTAAAAGAGGTAGAACTAGACGGTAAATATTGGGAGCCTGTTAGCTCGGCTGAAAAATTATTATTTTATAAAGGCGATTTATATTTCATCTTTAATGAATGGATAAATATTGTGAATCAAGATTTAGAAGGGATCAGTAGTTATGAATTGATTGGCGATGATTTTGGGTTAGAAAATACAAGGTATAATGGTTTGTTTATGGATTATGTATTTTATAAGGATAGATTTGTGTATATTGGTAGTAATTATTTGGTAGTTTCTGATTTAGCAGGGACTTATAAGAGAATTCCTCTTAATAGTTTAATTGGTGATAGTTTAGAAGAATTACTACAAAGCAAAATAAAACGAAATGAATTAAGATTGAGAAGTGATAATGGGAGATTGTTTTTATTAGATGAGGGTCAAAATATT
>JBNJDB010000211.1:0-3520 GCA_051744465.1 Bacillota bacterium
TTTAAACTTGCAATAACTGCTGGGCCAACCGCCCAGATCCGCTGCCATGGTTGATCCTCTATAGTTACCAAATTATAATCTTCTAGCTGCTCTACAAACTCATTCAGCACCTCTAATTGAGCGGGAACAAGCAACTCACGCTCACCGACCATAAAGAAATCTAGAATTTTTAATTGCGATAAATCTTTTAAATAAATATCCAAATCATGTTCTAGCTCTCGCCCCAATTCTATCCTTACTAAATCTCTTTGTTCTAACAAATAAAAAACTACTAGTTTAATTACTACTTGCTGAGCCACTTCTGCTCTAGCTAAATCTACTGCTAACTCTCCTTCTGACTGTAAATCGCTTAATTTCTCTTCTAGCTGACTACAATAATCTTGACAACAGTCAACAAACTGCTCTATCAACTCTACTCTGAAACCATCTGTTAGTTCTTCCAATTGTTTAGTATCTAACGAATCATTTAATTGTTGTAGAGTCAGTTCAGTCAGTACTTGTCCAACTGGAATTGAATAACAATACAAGCAATAAAGACTACTCTTTTGTTTTACTACCATCGTCCAGTACCACTCTTCTTGCTCAGGATTATAAAGTGCTACCAGAGCCTGATTCTTAGATTTTTCTTCTAAGTAATTAGCAATCACTCGCCTTATTGCAAAATCCCACTCTACCGCTCCTACTAATTCTACTACCAGAATCAAAGAGGGCGCTCCTTCTATTTTTATCTGTTGCAATGCTGTAACTGCTGAATTTTGACAACTAATTGTAGTAACTTCACTTGTCCCCTGATATCTTTCTTTTAAAAAAGATTCTAATTTATTTAAAGAGAATTCTGCCTCGAAAACTCGTTTTAAATCCTTTTGCTTATTTTGGCCCACATTAGTCAACTCCTTTTCAACTACTTCTCTACCCTTATTATATTAGCTATGCCATTGTTTAGCAAATTGAAAAACCGCCAAGCATAAAACCTGGCGGTAAAAGGGTACAATCTAACAAATACAGTTTAAACCTCTCCATTAAATCCTTTAATATATAATTCTTTCAATTCACTAATTAACGGATAACGCGGGTTAGCTGCTGTACATTGGTCATCAAAAGCTAATTCCGACATCTTATCTAGTTCCTGATAGAATTCCGTTTCAGAAACTCCAGCTTCTCGAATACTAGCTGGTAAATCTACTTTATCTTTTAAATCAGAGATTGCTTCAATCAATAATTCAGTCTTTTCCTCATCAGTTGTGTCCTCTAAATTCGATTTCCCCAATCTTAAGTGTTCAGCAATTTTAGCATATCTCCGTTTAGCTAACGGATATTTATACTGAGGAAAAGCAGTCTGCTTTAAAGGTACATCACTAGAATTATATTTAATCACTGGCTCAATTAATAAAGCATTTGCTAATCCATGTGACAGACCAAAGGTAGAACCTAATTTATGGGCCAAGGAATGACAAATCCCCAAGAATGCATTAGCAAAAGCCATCCCCGCAGTAGTAGCAGCATAATGAATCTTTTCTCTCGCTTTTCTATCATCAGCACCATTCTTATAAGAGCGAGGCAAATATTTAAAGATTAACCTAATTGACTCCAAAGCAAGCCCTTTAGTATACTCACTTGATAGTACCGAAACATAAGCTTCAATTGCATGAGTTAGGGCATCAATTCCAGAATGAGCCGTTAATTTAGCCGGCATACTATAGACTAAATCAGGATCAACAATTGCCATATTAGGAGTTAACTCATAATCAGCAATCGGATATTTGATTCCCGTTTCATCATCAGTTACAACTGCAAACGGAGTCACCTCAGAACCAGTTCCAGAAGTAGTCGGAATTGCTACCATCTCTGCCTTATTTCCCAACTCAGGAAATTTATAAATTCTCTTGCGGATATCCATAAAAGTCATTGCTAATTCTTTAAATTTAGCTTCTGGGTGTTCATATAATAACCACATAATTTTAGCAGCATCCATCGGTGAACCTCCACCTAAAGAAATAATCAAATCTGGTTGATAGGTTCTCATCTTTTCTACTGCCTTATCTACAGTAGATAAAGTAGGATCAGGTTCTACATCAGAAAAAACCCTAAAATCAACATTATGCTTGTCTAATTCCTCTGTAATTCGATCAGCATAACCTAAATCATATAAATTATCATCTGTGACAATAAAGGCTCGTTCTTTATCAGCTAATTCTGATAGAGCAATCGGTAATGATCCAGATTTGAAATAAATATCTTCAGGTACCTTAAACCACAACATATTTTCTTTTCGCTCAGCAGTTGTTTTGATATTCATTAGATGTTTAACCCCCACATTTTCACTAACTGAATTTCCACCCCAAGAACCACAACCTAATGTTAAAGAAGGCTCTAACTTAAAGTTGTAAATATCACCAATTGCTCCTTGTGATGAAGGCATATTAACCAAAATTCGACCTGTTTTCATTTGAGTATCAAAATAATCAATTCGGTCTTGATTTACTTTATCAGTATATAAAACAGAAGTATGTCCCATGCCCCCAAATTCAACTAAATCAGTAGCATTATCTACTGCAGTTGTAAAATCCTCAGCGCGATACAAAGCTAAAGTTGGCGACAATTTTTCATAAGAAAATGGTTCTTCTTCGCCCACTTCTTCTACCTCAGCAATTAATACTTTAGTCTCTTCTGGCAGGTCTAAACCAGCTAAACTAGCAATCTTATAAGCAGGCTGACCTACTATCTCAGAATTAACATGACCATCTGTCAGTAATATATCTGCTACTTGCTCTCTTTCAGTGGCAGATAAAATATAAGCCCCCCGCTCACTAAATTCTTGTTTTACAGCTTCATAGACCTCATCAACTACAGTAACAGACTGTTCGGAAGCACAAATCACACCATGGTCAAAGGTCTTACTCATCAAGATTGAACTAACTGCCATCTTCAAATGAGCTGTCTCATCAATTATAGCTGGAGTATTTCCTGCACCTACTCCAATCGCTGGCTTACCAGAAGAATAGGCTTGTTTAACCATTCCCGGTCCACCAGTAGCTAAAATCATATTTATATTATCGCTTTCCATTAACATCTTAGATAATTCAATTGAAGGCTGATCAATCCACCCAATAATATTTTCTGGTGCTCCTGCCTCTACTGCTGCTTCTAAAACAGTTTTTGCTGCCTCTATAGTACATTCAGTCGCATTCGGATGTGGTGAAAAGATAATCGCATTTCTTGTTTTTAAAGAAATTAGAGACTTAAAAATTGTAGTAGACGTTGGATTCGTAACTGGTACTATTCCAGCTATAACCCCAATCGGCTCCGCAATTTTTTTGACTCCATAAGCACTATCTTCTTCAATCACCCCACAAGTTTTACTATCCCGATATTCATTATAAATATACTCCGCCGAGAAATGGTTCTTAATTACCTTATCTTCAACTACTCCCATTTCTGTATCGGCAACCGCTAATTTAGCAAGATCAATCCGCTTATCATTAGCAGCAACAGAAGCTCTTCTAAAAATATCATCAACTTC
>JBNJDB010000212.1:0-3502 GCA_051744465.1 Bacillota bacterium
CCAACTACTAATATTCAGCAGATTATTGCAGGGGAGTGATTGGAAATGACTAAAGTATATTCCAATCAACCATTAGCCTCTACTTCTAAAACTAAACAGCAGCAGGTAAAAAAACAAAGTGATCATTCAACAAATTTTAAATCTGTACTGGAAACTAAATTAAAAAGTAATCAGCTTAAATTTTCCAAACATGCAAAGCAGAGGTTAAACACACGTAATATTAATTTAGAAAAAAATGATTTAGAAAAGCTGCAACAAGCTGTAACTAAAGCTAAAGATAAAGGTGCTAAAGAATCATTAGTTATGGCGGGTGAAAATGCTTTTATAGTTAGTGTAGAGAATGATACTGTGATTACTGCAATGAATCAGAAAAATATGGATAGTAAAGTTGTGACTAATATTGATAGTGCAGTAATGATGAAATAATAATTTGACTGGACCCAAATTGGGAGGTCAAAGGTCGTGAACTGACAGAAGCGACCGCAAAATATAGGTGATAGTTGATAATGTATAGTTTATAGTTAAAAGAAGAAAAGCACAAGACAAGCTTTTTTAATTAAGAAACTGTTATTATCAATTTTAAACTTTAAATCAAACAAGGAGGATTGTTTATGTTACGTTCAATGTTTTCTGGGGTTTCAGGTATGAAAGCTCATATGGATAAAATGGATGTTGTAAGTAATAACATTTCCAATGTAAATACAGCTGGGTACAAAGGTAGTAGGGCCACCTTTAAAACTATGTTTAGTCAAATGATTCAAGGGGGTACTTCTCCACAAGATGGGCGGGGAGGAACTAACCCACAACAGATTGGATTAGGAACTACTTTAGGCAGTATAGATAAAGATATGGGGCAAGGTAGTTTGCAGTCGACAGGTAGAAATCAAGATTTAGCAATTGAAGGGTCTGGTTTTTTTGTAGTTAGTGATGGTGAAAGCCAGCGTTATACTAAATCTGGTTCTTTGTCTAAAGATGAAAGTGGTCACCTTGTTAATTCTACTACTGGATCTCGTGTTAAAGGATGGCAGGCTGATGCTAATGGAGATATTAATACAAATGGCGAATTAGAGGATTTAACTTTTAAAGAGTCAATGCCGGCTAAAGCGACTGATGAAGTAAGTTATGCTGGTAATTTAGATGCTGGAGCAGCCAATGATGATCAATGGGATACATCTTTTGAAGCTTATGACTCTCAAGGTGGGGAGCATGCAGTAGATTTAGAATTTACTAAAGATGATGCTAACACTTGGAGCTATGATGTAACTCATATTGAAGATGACCAAGGTGATATAGAATTTGATGCTGAAGATGGGACTCATGAATCTGATGTAGAGAATGAGTCAGGAGAACTTGTATTTAGTGATGAAGGGGATATAGATTTAGATAATAGTGATGTTCCTGGTAATTTAGAATTCAACCCTCAATATGATGATGATGGTGGAGTTTCTCCTGTGTCTATTGATCTAGATTTTTCTGATATGACACAGAATTATAATGAAATGACAGCTGATAGAAATAATGTTAATGGCTATAAAGCTGGGTCTTTAAAGGATTATAGTTTTGATAGTACCGGGACTATAACTGGTGAGTATGACAATGGTAAGCGACAAACTATTGGTCAAACTGCTATGGCTAATTTTAATAATCCAGCCGGATTAGCTTCTGAAGGAGATACAATGTTTAGAGTTTCCAATAATTCAGGAGATGCTAAAATTGGTGCTCCTGGCTCTGGGGGTATGGGAAGTATTAAAGCTGGAAGTTTAGAAATGTCAAATGTTGATTTGTCGCGTCAGTTTTCAGAAATGATTACTACTCAGCGTGGTTTTCAAGCAAATTCTAAGACAATTTCTACTTCAGATGAAGTATTACAAGAATTAGTTAACTTGAAGCGATAATTAAAAAAGAAATTAGGGGGGGATCATCTCTCCCTGATTTCTATTTTTTAAATATATATTAAATTTTGATTTATACTATGATAGAGTTTAAAGGAGTGATTATGAATTATAAAAGTTACCCGACTTGATGATTCTAAAGTAGTTATCAATGCTGATTTAATTGAATCAGTCGCAGCTACTCCTGATACTGTGATTAAACTAACTTCGGGATATACAATCATTGTCAAAGAAGATGTAGATCAAATTATTGATAAAGTAGTTGATTATCAAAGAAAAGTTAATTTTAAGCCTGAATAAATAGAGGTGGTAGAATGGATTTTGCATCAATTGTAGGATTGGTTTTAGGAATAAGTTTGGTTATATTTGGTATGGCTATTAATGGCCAATTAGTTATTTATGCTAGTGCTACTTCGGTATTAATTGTTGTAGGAGGTACTTTTGGAGCTGTGATTTTAGCTTACTCTTTTGAACAGTTAAAAAATGCGATTATGGCGTTAAAAATTGTTTTCACTAGTCAACAAGATGAAGCTAGTGAAGTGATTTCAGTTTTAGTTAGTTTTGCTGAAAAAGCAAGAAGAGAAGGATTATTAGCTCTAGAAGAGGAAGCTAGCCAATTAGATGATAAATTTTTACGTAAGGGAATTCAATTAGTAGTTGATGGAACTGATCCTAAACTAGTAAAAAACATATTAGAAACTGAGTTAGATTTTCTTTCTGAAAGACATTCGATTAGTCGAAGTGTATACAATAAAGGAGCAGAATTAGCTCCAGCGTTTGGAATGATTGGTACTTTAATTGGCTTAATTGCTATGTTGAGTAAATTAGATGATCCTGATTCTTTGGGGTCGGGGATGGCGACAGCTTTAATTACTACTTTTTATGGAGCTTTATTAGGTAATTTAATATTTATACCAATTGCTGAAAAGTTAAAAGTTAAGAGTGAAGAAGAAATATTAGTTAAAGAAATTATAATTGAGGGTATTCTGTCGATACAGGCAGGAGAAAATCCACGCATTGTAGAAGAAAAGTTAAAAGCATTTTTACCTCCAACTACTCGCTCTGAGGTTGAGAATCCAGAAGAGGAGATGAATGCTAATGCGGAGGGATAGAGATAATAAAGAAGATGAAGGTGGCGCTGATTGGATGACCACTTATGGTGATATGATGACATTATTATTAGCTTTTTTTGTCTTATTATATTCTTTTTCAACTTTGGATGCTGATAAATTTAAAATGATGATTGAAGGATTACAAGGCAAATTAGGAGTATTATCTGGTGGAAAAACTATTTCTTCAGCTCCTATGATTGACGCAGGTTTAGATAGTCAAAGAGAAGGAAAACAGCAATTAAGTGATTTAAATACTAAAGTTGAAGAATATATTCAAGATCAGGGGTTAGAGAATGATGTTGAGACTAAAATCACTGATAAAGGTTTGACTGTTAGATTTACAGGGAAAGTTTTGTTTGATTTAGGAGAAGCTGAAATTAAAGAAGATGCCCAAACAATTCTCAATCAAATGGCAGAATTTATTAAGACTGTACCTAATGATGTGATGGTAGAAGGTCATACAGATGACTTGCCAATTAGTAATGAAAAATATCCATC
>JBNJDB010000213.1:0-3460 GCA_051744465.1 Bacillota bacterium
ATATAAAGACTTCCATCGGTTTCTAAAGCTAAAATCAAGACTTCAGTTGGATCATCTATTCCCCTTTTTCGCAATTCTTCCATTATCCATTTCTTATCTAAATCTATATTATTTAATGCATTATCATTTATCTTTCCATCTTCGATTAATAATAAAGGTAATCCTTCATAATTAGTATCTATACCCAAATCTTCGGGAGTCACACTTCTTTTTTGTGATTTAGGAATTACCGTTAGTTCTCCTGAGGTTTCTAATACAGCAAATTCTACATCTGATATATTAAAAATATCCTTTTCTCTTAATTGAGTCAATAAATCATGAATAGTATATCTATTATGCTCTAACTCATCTTTCATTATTTCCCCATTCTTAATTAGAACTACTGGCGACCCATTAACTAATTTTCTAATCAAATCATTTTTAAGCGATAAATAAGAAACAAAAATTTCAATCCCTACTAGAGTAAAAATTGGAATTATTCCTTTAATTATCCCAATCGATTTATCCTCAATTATTAGCACACCTAACTCAGCTATCATCAAGGAGACTACTAAATCCATTGGAGTCAGCTCTCCTATTTCTCTTTTCCCCATTAAACGCATACTAATTAAAATAAATATATATATTAATAAAGTTCGCCATAACATATCCATTTTTATTCACCTTGATTTTTATTTTAAGTTTAGTTCTTAGTTTATATTATTTCTATCTTAGGGCAATCTTATTCTAATTAATAAAGAACAAAAAATAAATTGAGCACCAGACCAAAGTCTGGTGCTCAATTTATCCCTATTTTAAACCCATTCAATTAATCCTAATTCATGCTTAGTACTTAAATCTTGGTCATTAGGAACAACTCGGAAAGTATACTCATAATCTCCACTTTCCTCTAATTCAAATGAAACTGAGTATGAATAAACATTAGCACGAATATTCTCTTCAAATTCCATAGGAATTATTTCAATCTCAGGCATCAAATTTCCCTCTGCGATTAAATACAATTCTACTTTCACATCTTCAGGATTTAAGTCAGCTAAGTCAACTTTAGCAGTCAAGTTCAAGTTCTCATTAACTACAAAATCTCCTTGATCCCCTTTAGATTGAGAAGAAATTTTCACTTGTTGCCAATTAGATCTTACTTTATCCTTCCAATTAGCAAGCTCTTTAGCTTTCTGAAATTGATCTTTTTCTATTTCTTTACCTCGCTCATAAGCAGGCATATATAATTTTTCAGTATAGTCTTGTACCATTCGATCAGTACTATAGACTGGTGCAGTAGAAATCATTGCATTCTTCATTCGTTTAACCCATTCCACTGGAATTCCAGCTCTATTATCATGATCATAATAAAGAGGTACAATTTCATTTTCTAAAATTTGATATAATGACTCACTATCAATTTGATCTTGCTTATAACGATCTTCATAGTCAGCTTCATATCCAATTGCCCAACCATTTTTCCCATTATATCCTTCAACCCACCAACCATCTAAAATACTAAAGTTCAAACCACCATTAGCAGATACTTTTTCACCACTAGTACCACTAGCTTCTAAAGGACGGCGTGGTGTGTTTAACCAGACGTCAACTCCATGAACTAAATAACGGGCCAAATCCATATCATAATCTTCTAAAATAATAACTTTATCCTTAAAAGCTTTTCTTTGTGAGATATCATGGATCTCTTTAATCAATTCTTGCCCGGGAACATCAGCAGGATGAGCTTTACCGGCAAATACTAATTGGACTTCTTTTCCAGCTCGATTACAAATTTTTTCTAATCTCTCTAAATCTCTAAAGATCAAATTAGCTCGTTTATAAGTAGCAAATCTACGAGCAAATCCAATTGTTAATGTCTCCTCATCTAATAATTCTTCATTCTCAAATTGACTATTGCTATATCTTTTTCGTCTCTTTAAATCTCTAGACCGAACATGGTCAATCAATTGTTTCTTTAATTCTTTATGAATTTCCCAAAATTTATCATCTGGTATATCTGCAACTGCCTCCCACATTTGTTGATCTTCGATATTATTTCTCCAATCATCTATTAAATAATCATCTAAAATCTGTTCCCACTCTGGCGCTAACCAAGTTAATGTATGAATCCCATTGGTAATATGATCAATTTGATTCTCTGCGGTTGGAACACCAGGCCAAATATCCTCCCACATCTTACTAGCAACTTCACCATGTAGCTTGCTAACTCCATTACTAAATCGAGCTAGACGCAAAGCTAATATAGTTAAACAAAATTCATCAGAGTCTTGGTCATCTATATATCCTAATTCCATAAATTCTTCTTTAGTCAACCCCACCTTTTGCCAGTAATCAGAAAAATACCGCTCTTTTAAATCAAGTGGGAAGGTTTCATTTCCTGCTGGTACAGGAGTGTGAGTTGTAAAGACATTACTAGCAGCTACAGTTTCTAAAGCTTGCTGGAAATCTAAATCAAATTCTTCCCTCAAATCTTTAATTCTTTCTAGACCTAAATAAACTGAATGGCCTTCATTCATATGCCACACAGCTGGATTATATCCCAGCTCATATAAAATTCTTGTCCCACCGACACCCAAAACTATTTCTTGAGCTATTCTAGTTTCATCTCCTCCACCGTATAACCGCGAAGTCAATTGTTTATCTTGCTCACTATTTTCAGGCAAATCAGTATCTAATAAATAAACTGTTATCCGTCCCACTGCAACTTGCCAAACTTTAACTTTAACTTTTCTATTAGCTAATTTAACTTCTACTTTAATATCATTTCCTTGTTCATCGGTAACAGCTTCAAGTGGCAAATCATCAATATCTAATTCAGGATATAATGCCTTTTGCCATCCCTGATCATTAATTTTTTGCTTAAAATAACCATGTTCATAAAATAATCCAATTCCTATAAAAGGTAATCCTAAATCACTTGCGGATTTACAATGGTCACCTGCTAAAACACCTAAACCACCTGAATAAATAGGTAATGACTCATGAAAACCAAATTCCGCAGAAAAATAAGCAATAACCTCTTCATCTTGTAAAGGAGAAAAGTTTTGATTATACCAAGTATCTTCTGCGTCAATATAAGATTCAAACTGCTCCATTACTCGGTGATAATCTTCCATAAATTGTTCATCTTCAACTACCTCTAATAATCTTTTATGACTTACATTTGATAAAAATTTAATTGGATTTTTTTCTTTTTCCCATAATTCAGCATTAATATATTTAAATAAATCTTCAGCTTCATAATTCCATGACCACCATAAATTATTAGAAAGTTTGTCTAAACCAGCTATCTCCTCTGGTAATTCAGGATAAACGGATAACTTCCCAAAATTTTTCATAAAACCCCTCCACTTTTTTATTTTTTCAGACTCTTTCACAGATTAAATTTATTTAATCTGATTAATTCTACTCCTAAACAATTAAAAACTTATTTACTTATGTATTTATTTTATTGATTTTT
>JBNJDB010000214.1:0-3403 GCA_051744465.1 Bacillota bacterium
ACTAAAGCTATAGTACCAGTTGCAATAGCAAACAAGACAATAGTAGTTATACCTGATATTTGTTTGCTTAAACCTACTGCAGCTAAAGCAGCACTACTAGCACTTAATTGTCCAATCATCAATGTATCAGCATTGATGAGCATTAAATGTAAAAACATTTCTCCCACTGCTGGAATTGATAAACGTAAAATTTCTCCCCGTAACTTTGCTTTTTCCTTAACCATTCCAATCCCTTCCTCATCTACAACAATATTAAATCACCTATGATAATTCAAAACGAAAAATAAATAATTGTACCCATAGAGGTATGGGTCCCATACCTCTATAAGATATAATCTTATAGTTCAATCTGTGTTTTATATAATAGTTAAAGAAAACCTTTGGGGGCACTAATTCACAAATTATATATAGTTGTATAATTTGTACAACAATGTATCGTTGTTTAGATTATACAATGATAATGATAAAATGTCAATATTGTTTATTAAAAAAATGTAAAAAGAGCAGACAAAATGTCTGCTCTTTAATCTATTATCTGTTATTTATCTGTAGCCAATCCATAATAATGAACACCTAAACCAGAAATTTCATGATCTATATCTAAACCAGGAATCCCAATTTTCCCATGAATTGCTACTGCTAAATGTACATCTTTTTTAACGATTCCAATTTTAATTCCAGCTCCCGAAATACCACTCATTGGACCATCTAAACCAGTTACTGCTCGTTCAACACATCTAGTCAAAACTCTGCGGTCTTGAATTCCATCATTAATAACTCCACCTTTTACAGCAGCTCCTAAAGCATTCCGTAACACCTTATTCTTTAATTCTTCGCCCTTTCCTCCTGCTCGAGTAATTACCGCATTATATCCTTCAGCAATAAAAGTATCCACTATATTATCATCCTGCTTATCGTTTACCATTGACAAAATAATAGCCATCTTCCCTAATTTACGTTCGTCAGCTACCTTAATGACATCCTCAACTGTAAAATCACTTAAATCCACTTAATTTTCACCTCATTATCCTTATTTTTATCCCTCAAGGGAATACTTATATAGAATATATTTATTTATTTAATTCATTTTTTAACTTACTAGTAAAGTCATTAGCAGCATTATAACCCATACTCTTTAATCTATAATTCATAGCTGCAACTTCTAGAACCATTGCCAGATTACGACCTGGTCGAACAGGAATTGTTACTAACGGCAAAGTAACATCGAGAATTTCTTGTTGCTCCTCTTTTAATCCTAGCCGGTCATATTCAGCATTATCATCCCATTCTTCTAATTCTACAATAAAATCTATACTCTGTTCCTCTCTAACAGCACCAGCACCAAATAAAGTTTGGACATTGATAATGCCTAAACCCCGTAGTTCCATATAATGCTTAGAAATATCAGGAGAACAGCCGACAAGCGTATCACGCATAGCTCTTCTAATAACAACAGCATCATCTGCAACTAAACGATGTCCCTTCTTAACAAGACCTAAAGCACTTTCACTCTTACCAATCCCACTCTTGCCGGTAATAAACAAACCAACTCCATAAACTTCAACCAAGACACCATGTTTAGTTATTTCTGGAGCAAATTTTGACTCTAAATAACCACTCAACATACTCATGAAAGTTGTAGTAGAATAATCAGCACCTAAAATTGCAACCCCACTATCATCTGACAAATCAAGCAAACACTGCGGTGGCTCTATTCCTCGAGTAACAATCACACACGGAATATCATAGGCAAAAAATTTAGTTAAGCGTTCTTCAGCTAATTCTGCTGGCAACTCCTCCAAAAAAGACAGTTCTGTCCGCCCTAAAATTTGAATTCGTTCCGGAGTAAAATAATCAAAAAACCCAGCTAATTCTAACCCTGGCCTTTTAATATCACTAACTTCTACAAAATTATCACTTGGTTCTCCATTGAGTTGCTTTAAATCAAATTCATCAATTAATTTAGCTACAGATATTTTTTCCATTATTTCACCTCTATAAGTGTGCATCATTAATAAAAATTAGTTAATCGATCTTCTTATATAAATCAATCATTTCTTCAATTAATCTCATTTCAGATTTCGCTGCCATTAAGTGATCCATAGAATGGGCCAACAACATATTAGTCACTACTCTACTATCAGGGTCATCCTTTCTCATTATATCAGACTGAATGTCATGTCCTAAAACATATTCATTCTCAGCCTCTTCTAATAATTCCGTTGCCTGCTCATAATCCTCTTTTTTAGCAGCAGTTAAAGCATCATGTGCTAAATCCTTAGCATTACCTGCATGTAAAGTGATTTTAAATGAAACCTGTTCTAAATTAACCTTTTCTTCAGCCATCTTTAATCCCTCCTATATTATTTTCTTAATCTCCACCATTTACCTATAATTTTAAATTGTTACTACTAAATTGTCAATTATTTATTTTTTACTTGGGCCAAGGCAGTAGCAATTGCTCCTGCTACACCAACATCAGACCCTAATTTTGCCGGAATAATTTCTACTCTCTCCACTAAAGATTCCATAGCTCGCTCAGCAATTGTCTCATTAATCTTTTCTTCGAGCAGAGACCAAGAATTAGATACTCCGCCACCAAATACTATGCGACTAGGATTGAAAATATTAATTAAACTAGCTAGGCCAATTCCTAATCTCTCAGCAATAGTATCCATTAAATCCAACGCAACTTCATCATTCTTTTCTGCCGCTTTAGCAACTATAGCACCATCAACTTCACTACTATCAGTTACCATATCTTTCATTATGGTATCAGCATCTGCCTCAACAGCATCTTGAGCTAAGCGACTTAGCGCTGTTCCCGAAGCTAATGCTTCCCAGCAACCATAATTACCACAACCACATTTGATTGCACTCGCTGGATCTAAAGTATGATGGCCTATTTCTCCTGCTCCATCACTAACACCATGATAGATTTCACCATCAATGATTATTCCGCCACCAATACCAGTACTAACGGTAATATAAATCATATCATCAGCACCCTGACCAGCACCAAACATCTGTTCTCCTAATGCTGCAGCATTAGCATCATTTTCTAAGTAAATAGGTGTATCTAATCCATTCAACTCATCTTTAATATTAACATTATCCAAGTCTAGATTAGGAGTATGATGGATTAAACCTTCTTCAATATCAAGCGGTCCAGGACATCCCAAACCAATACCTACCACTTGCTCCAAATCTATTCCTGCGCTAGCAGTCACTTGGTTAATAGTTTCTTTGATTTTCTCCACTATTGTGTCTTTATCCTTTACCTCACCTACTAAAACTCGTGACCTCTCCAAAATAGTACCTTCTAAATCAGCCAGAGCCGTTAAAATCTTAGTTCCACCTAAATCTACACCAATTACATATTCTTTATTCATAATTTCCCTCC
>JBNJDB010000215.1:0-3402 GCA_051744465.1 Bacillota bacterium
CATGTCCTATTTTCATTTAACTTTTTATTGTAAAAATTTGCTTTTAAATTTATTAATTGTTATAATAAATTTGTTAAAAATATATTATTTTTGAAAGAGAGGAGAGATTTAATTGCAGAAAAAAATTAGTTTATTATTAGTCTTTAGTTTGGTATTTTTATTAGTTGGTTGTTCAGATGGAGGAGATTCAGGCCCTAAAGAAGGGACACTTAAAGTAGCTCAGCCTATAGACAAAGAAACAACAGAAAAAGTGACTAACTCAACAATTACTTTTAATGGTCAACAGAAATCTTCAACTGGATTTAGTCAAACAATGGAAACTGGAAGTTATAAATTAAAGGTTGAAAAAGAAAACTACGAAATTTGGGAAGAAGAGGTGACTATTAAGGAAAGCAAAGAAAATGTTGTTACTCCTGAATTAGTTTTTGGGGATAAAGAAGTAGAGACTGGTCCAAATTGGCAAGATATTTCTCAGCCTAGCAATGTAAGTTCATCATTTAGTGGTGATTATATAAAAATCAGTTGGGATATTCCCGATACTAAAGTAGCTGGTTACAAAATTTATCGTAGTAGAACAGAGGATTTACCCTCTAAACCATTTAAGGTAGTAGAGAAAGAAGATTTATTAGAAGAGAATAATAGTTATGATTGGATTGATCCTACAGTTGAAAAACAAGAAACGTATCACTATTGGCTAGAAGCTTATAATGATAGTGGAATAGTTAGTCAACTATCGAGTAAAACAAATGGCATATTTGTAGATCTTTATGCGGTTAATTTTGATTATGAATCTACAATATCTGGTTTAGATGTTTATTTATTTAGTGATATTAATGATTGGAAGGAACCAATAGGTCAATTAAGTGAGGATAATGGCAATGGTGTGTATGACTTTACAATTGATTTAAATTCAGGGGAATATAAGTATTTATTTTATCTTAGCAAATGGATAGTGCCTGATGGAGCAGATGATTATGCAGATGATAATGTTGGTGGTCAAAATGCAGTAGCGAATGTTCCTGCGGAGGAAGATAGTTATATTTTTGAATATACTCCTGCTGAAGGTGGATTTAATATCTATTTAGCTTCTGAAATTAATGGTTGGGGAGAGGCAGTTGGCAATGATGAGTGGAAATTAACTGATGAAAATGACGATGGGACATACCAGCTAACAGTTCCATTGGATCCGGGAGAATATGAGTATAAGTATGTAATTGATAAAGTGGTTAGGGATGATTCTAATTCTGATAAACTCGTAGATTCAGATCAGGGAGAGGTTAGTGCAGTTGTAGTAGGAAATTAAAAGATAATTTTTCTAAAACAATTCAAAACTATCTTATTAACTAAAAAGAGGTGAGTTGATGTTTAGTAGAAGATTAGCCAAGCAAAATATTGTTGTTGTTTTGATTTTAATTAGTTTTTTATTTGTTGGTTGCAGTAGTAGCTCTGATTTGGATAGCAACAAGCAAACAGGTCAATTACAAGTAAGTTTTAACTTTTCAAATTCTAATAATAATAATCAAATGTCTGTGCAAAATATAAGTGATCAAACAGATAAAGTAACTAAAATTAAGGTTATGCTATTTGATTTAGCTACAGATGAAATTATTGAAGAAAAAACAATTAGTAAAGACCAAGAGCTAGTTCCTTTTACTCTTGGTAGTGGTGAGTATAAAGTTAAATTAACTGCGATTCAGGAAACATCTACTAAGGAATATATTTTGTACGAGGGTACTAAGCAGACTAATGTAACAGGATCTAATACTACTGATTTAAAAGTAGATATGAATTTAAAATCTTGGGATTTAAAAGTGGATGTAAGTAATTTAGAATCTACTGAATTCAGTGCAGGTAATTTGATTTTAAGTAATCCAGTTGATGGTAGATTAAAAGAAGACTTTAATCTAGCTGATAATCCTATTGAATTAACTAATATAGTTCCGGGAAACTGGAAACTTGAATTGATTTTGCTAGGAAATCAAACTGAAAAACGATTAGAGACAGATATATTTACTTTGCCTAATAGAAGTAAACAGGTAGTTGTAGATTTGAATCAGTCTACGCCTTTGCAAGTAACTGAGACTACTTCTGGTGCTGAAGAAGAAGTTGATGTTATTAGTGAAGAATATCCTAAAATACCTGAGGGCCAACAGAATCAAACTATGATGCAGGCTTTTTATTGGAATATGGGCGTCAATACTGATGTTGTTGATAGTACTTATTATACGGCTAAAACAGATTATGGTGATAAATATAGCGAAGAAAAACAATTGTGGGATTTAATTGCAGATAGGGCATCTGATTTTGCAGAAGTAGGTATTACAGAATTGTGGCTACCTCCAGCTCATAAGAGTTCTCAACCTCATAAAGTAGGTTATGCAGTTTATGACTTATGGGATTTAGGCGAGTTTGATCAAAAGGACAGTGTGGCTACTAAATATGGTACTAAAGAAGAGTTAAAAGAAGCAATTGATACCCTTCATAATAATGATATTGCTGCGTATTATGATATAGTATTGAATCAAAGGATGGGAGCAGATGCTACAGAAACTGTTCCGTTGGAAAATGGTGGAGAAATCAAAGCTTGGACTGCTTTTAATGATATGAAAGGGCGACAAGAATATTATAGTAAAGCTAATGATTTTGATTGGGATTGGAAAACTTTTGATGGAGTAGATTATGATGCAGATAAAGGCCAACTTGATTCTGCAGTTTTATTTGAAGGAAAGAGCTGGGATGATGCCAACCCGGATTATTTATTAGGAACTGATGTGGATTATCAAAATGAAGATGTGCAAGATGAAGTAAAAGAATGGGGCCAATGGGTTATCGATGATGTAGGTTTTGATGGTTTCAGAATTGATGCTATTAAACATGTTCATACCCCATTTGTTAGTGACTGGTTAGATACTGTACAGAAGAATACTAATAAGGATGTCTTTTATGTAGGAGAAGCTTGGATTTCTGATATTTCTCCGTTACAGAGTTATCTAGATGAAGTGGGCTATAATGGCCTTACTAATTTTGATTTCCCCTTACGAGGAGCTTTTGCAAAAATGTCAAGTGGAGGTTATGATATATCTCAACTATCTTCAGTTGGTTTAGTTAATAGTAGTGGCTATAGGAACAAAGCAGTAACTTTTCTTGATAATCATGATACTCATCGAGATGGTAATCCATATGACAAACCACAAATTGAAAAATTCAAATATCAAGCTTATGCTTATATTTTGATGAGAGAACAAGGACTACCGACTATATTTTGGAAAGATTATTATCAGCATGGGATGAAAGAAGAATTAGATAAATTATTGGAAGCTCGAAAGTACTTTGCTTATGGTACAGGACATGAAGTTAGTAATAATGACGATGATGTTTATTCTTATGTCCGAGAAGGATTAG
>JBNJDB010000216.1:0-3389 GCA_051744465.1 Bacillota bacterium
TACAAATATTTTCTAGCATCTTCTTCGCTCATATCACGACCACTATAATTAGAATCACCGCTCTTTTCTAGTCCAGTTCCCTTAAATGCATCAGTTGCTGCTAATTCCTTAATTCTAGCTGGTATTTCTTCTAAGGAATTATAATCAACTGCACAAACTATTATTGTTGGTGCTTCAGCTACAAAGTCTAATGTACATTCCTGCAACTTATTCCTCATTTGATCCGATTCTATTACAATAAATCTCCATGGCTGCAAATTGGTCCCTGATGGTGCTAATCTCGCTGCTTCTAAAATAGAGTTAACATCTTCTTTTTTAACTTGCTCCTCTTTAAAATTTCTAATACTTCTTCTCTTTTGAATTGCCTCTTTAACATCCATAAAATCACCTTTCTTTTTCTAAAGTTAATTAAATTTCACTATTTAAACTAAGGCTAATCTAGTCTACATCCTCTAACGCACTTAACAACTCATTCTTTTTAATTGGCTTAGCCAAATGTTGATCAAAAGAACTAGCTAAAATTTTCTCTATTTCATTTTCCATAACATGAGCCGTCAAAGCAATTATCCACGTTGGCTCTAATCCCTGCTCTTCTTCTAAATCTCTTATTTCTGCTGTAGCCTGATAGCCATCCATAACCGGCATTTGAATATCCATCAAAATCAAATCATAATTCTGCTCCTTAAACTTTTCTACTGCTTGGGCACCATTCTCTGCCATTTCTACAACGTAATCTGTACTTTGCAGATAAACATTAATTAACATTCTATTATCTTCTACATCCTCTACTAATAATATTCTTTTTTGCTCGCTTTTATCAGAACTTATACTTTTTTTACTACTATCAGTTCGAACAGATTTAGACTTATTCTCTGTGGTCCCCTCATCGCTCATCACCTTGGCAATAATATTTAATAATTCCTTCTTCTTAAATGGTTTCATCATATAATCATCAATATAATTCTCAGCTAAATTTTTCTCTTCCCGCTCTTCAAAGTCAGAAGAAATAATTATAATTTTGATTTCAGACAAACCCAAATTTTCTCTAATATATTTAGCTAATTGAAATCCATTTTTATCTGGCATTAAAAAATCTAACAGTAAAAGCTGATACTTATCATGTTTTTTCTTCAAAATATCTATAGCTTGATCTGGTCTATGAGCAACTTCAACATCAGTTCCAGCATCCTTTAAAATTTCTTCTAAAATAAATAAATTCGTCTGGTTATCATCTACTGCAAGTAGAGATAATTCTGTGAAATCAAAATCATAATCTCTTTTTTCTGCTACAGCAACATCTTCAACTTTAGGAAAAGTTGCAGTAAAATAAAATGAGCTCCCCATTTCTGGTTGACTTTCAACCCAAATATCACCATCCATCAAATCAACTAATTTTTCAGAAATAGTCAGACCTAATCCTGTTCCACCATATTCACGAGTCTTAGAAGAATCAGCCTGAGTAAAACTAGAAAATATTTTATCCTGTTTTTCTTGAGAAATCCCAATTCCGGTGTCCGTTACTTCAAATATCAACTTTACTTCTGTTTCTCCGGCTGAATCAATCTCATTAAGCAAGTCAACTTGAATTAATACTTCACCTTCTGCAGTAAATTTAATAGCATTACCGATTAGATTAATTAAAATCTGTCTTAACCTTGATTCATCACCAATTAGACAATTAGGAATTTGGGAACTAATTCGACACGGTAATTCAAGACCTTTTTCGTAAGCTTTTATCGCCATCATTTCAGCTACTGATTCTACTATATTAGCTAAATTAAACGTTTTCTCTTCCAGCTCAATTTTCCCCGCCTCAATCTTAGAAAGATCAAGAATATCATTAATTAAAGCTAACAGATTATCTCCTGCACTCTGAAAAATATCAACATATTTTTTCTGTTTAGAATTCAAATCAGTCTCTAATAAAAGCTCCGCCATCCCAATAATTGAATTCATCGGAGTTCTGATTTCGTGACTCATAGTTGCTAAAAACTCACTTTTAGCTTGCAAAGCTTGCTTAGCCTGATTACGAGCTTCCTCCAAGTCAATATTCTTTAATTCCATATCCATCGTATATTGTTCAAGTTTCCTTTCAGCTTCTTTCCGTTCAGTAATATCTCGAGCAATTCCTAGCAAACACCTTGCCCCCTGATAATCAACAGTAGTTTTTTTTATCTGAAACCACTTCTGATTACCATCGCTATCCATAATCTTTTCTTCATCAATTAATTGCTCTTCTTTATCCAAAGATTCTAAATTAGCTTCAAAAAAAATATCATCCTCTCTATTAGAACTAAGTTCACAATCTGTTGACCCCAATATATCTGCTTCTTTTAATCCCAAAAGTTCTTGCAAAGCTCTATTAGCAAGTTGATATCGTCCTTGCTTATCTTTAATAAATATACAATCTGGAGCAGTACTAATTAGCTGTTGAAAGGACTGTTTTTGTTCTTTTAACTTTCTTTCGGCCAATTTTTGCTCAGTTACTTCATAATTAATCCCGACCATTCTATCTGCTTGTGTACCAGTTCCAGAAACTACTTCCCCTACTGCTTTAATATATTTAATCTCGCCTGAAGATAAGACAATTCTAAAATCAGTATTAAACTCTTCTTGATTCTCAATTGCTACACTTATCTCTTGCCTTGCTTCAGCCTTATCTTTGGGATGTATAGCATCTATCCAAGTCGCAAATTTATCCTCAGATTCTTCTTTATTAATTCCATAAAGATTATACATTTCTTTATTCCAAATAAGTCCATCTGTTTCTAAATTCAATTCCCAGACTCCTAAATTAGCTATCTCGGTAGCTTGTTCAAAACGCTCATTCAATTTTTTAATCAACTGTTTGTTCTCTTTTTCTTTAGTAATATCTTGAGCTGAACCAACAATCTGAATTATTTTTCCTTCTTTAAAAACTGGAGACAAAGTAGTTAGCCAATACTTTTCCCCAGCAGGAAGCTCTAATTTTTCTTCATATTCAATAGTATCCCGCGCTACAAGACATTTCCTATATTTATTATCTAATTCTGAACCAAGTTCAGGCCCAAAAGCCTCACGGGGAGTTTGGCCCTTTATATCTTCAGTCTGTAAACCTGTTAATTGCTCATGAGTTTGATTCAATCGAAGAAAGCGAAACTCTTCTTCATCAATTACCTCTAACAAAAATAATGCATTCTCAGTATTATTAAAAATAATTTCATATTCTTCTTTTAAGGTTAAATTATTATCCATCTACCCACCCCCTAACACACTTTCAAATGAATTTAATCATAAACAACTTCTACATTTTCTATATGTTGATCTAATTCTTTAATCAATCTTGTTAGATTTTCTCTATCTTCTCTTGCAGCAGCTTCTTCTATTTTGCTCCCTAATTCTGTTACCAA
>JBNJDB010000217.1:0-3359 GCA_051744465.1 Bacillota bacterium
AACTCAGTTGGGTCACTATTCTTTAATTTAAATACTTTGGTTACTTTTTCTCCAAATCCTTGGTCTAATTTTCCTGACGAAGCAACTAAAATAGTATTATTAACAATTCTATAATCTAAACCGCTACTTTTTGCTAATAAATCTACTGCTTCACGAAAGGATATTTCCTGTAAATGTACAGTAGTAGTCCCAGAAACAGAACTATCAACAACAACATTCATATTAGCTATATCAGCTAAAGCTCTAAAAGCATCTGCTAATTTAACCGATTGAAAATTCAAATCAATATTATCTTCTCCAGCAGCTACATTGCCACTCACTAAAGAAACTATCATCATCAGTATACAAATTGTAATCAAACTACGTTTAGTATTAATCTTGCCCACCCCCAAAAGTATAAGTTAATTCTTCGTCATACTCTTCTGCTAATACTCGTTCTTGATTTATGTCTTTAATTGTCAAACTAGAAATCCTATCACCAGGCTTAACAATCTGCACATCACTTCCAATTCCAATAATCGCCAATCGTTTGCCCGGTCCTCCTAATAGTCCTAAAACTCTAACTTTATCGCCAATTCTCTTTTTTACTTCTGATTGTGGCTCATCATTTTCAGATTCTGTCTTGCTAGTTGATGAATTTTCATCTGACTTTTCTTGTTTCTGTAAAGGTGATTGAAAAGGATTAGATTGAGCAGCTAAATCTTCTTTTTCTTCCATTTCAATTTCCTGATCAGTTTCACTTTCACTTTCGTTAGTTGCTTGACCACTAACATTTTTAACTAACCCATCTACCTTGTTTTCAAATGCATTAACAGTCTGTTCACTCGTGTTTATCTCAAAATAATGCCACAATCCAATTGCTACGGTTCCTAAAATAAAAATACTTAATATAATAATAATTAATGGAGCATTTTCTCTTAATACAGCAGGCTGTTGACTAGTATTAGTCTCTAATTTCAACTGACTCACCTTCCTTTCCCATCATCAGTAGCAAAAGCTACCAAATTAATTTGCGCATTAATATCTACTTCCGATCCAGAATCTAAATCTGATTGATTTGAATTCAAATTTAAGTTGTTAATTTTAATTAAATACTTTAACTCTTCAACACTATTAACAAATTTAAGTATATTATTGTAATTGCCGCTTATCTGTATTTTGATTGGCATTTTATCATAACCATATTTTTGACTGTTAGTCTCTTTGTTCTCAGCTGACTCCATTGTTTTTAATTGAACATCAGTCTGATCTATTAATTCATTTAACCGAACAATCAAATCACTTTTCTGGCTAACTTTAATTGGTTGGTCTTGATCATCTTTTTCTAGTTTATCTAATTTAGATTTATACTCTTGCTTCAACTCTTCTTTTTTACGCAAAACGTCTTGATTATTTTTAATACTAGAAACTGTTTGTTCTAAATCACTATTTATATCTTTCACCGCATCAGCTTTAGGTTTATATAGAAAAACATAAAACGAAATTGACACTACTATGACAATTAAACTAACACTCATAATTTTTTCTCGATTGGTAATTTCATTCCAACTGCGCACTATTAGCCCCCCCCTCATTTACTAATCTTCCAGTGATTTGGTAATAAACTACCTTATTTTCTTGATATTCTTCAGGATTTAATTCTTGCTGTTTCACCAAATTAATTGATACATCTTTAAATTTGGGGGAAGTCTTTAGTTTATTGAACAGACCACCAACTTCTTGGTTATTAAGAGCATACCCAACAAATTCAAATTGACCATTTTCTTGTGAATTAAAAGAAATAATCCAACTACTATCAGAAACCATTTCCTGTAAAGAACTTAAAATAGGTGTTAATTCTAATTTAGTTCCCAATATTTCTTTCTTTTCTTCTAATTGGGTTTCAATCTGTTGCTTTTTATTTTTTAAATCTTTAATAGTCTGTAGTTCACCTTTTAAATTACTTAACTTCTCTTCAGCAATATTTAACTTCTGTTTAGCAATTTTCTCATCAACAATTAAACTAGTATAACTAAAGACTACTAATAAAACTACTATTACTATAGTTATACCCCCAAGTAACAGCCACTGCTTAGGGAGATCAAACAAACCCTGCTTTTTATACCTAGGAGGTAATAAGTTTATCATTCTGTTTCCTCCTTTCTCAAAGACAAGCCAATACTAACACCCAATAATTGAGCATCTTCTTCTAAATTATGACCACTCAAATTAGTGTTATTAATGCTTAAACGATCAGATAATCCTAATTGCTCAACCTTAACTCCAAATTCTTGGGTTAAGTGTTTGTCAAAATCAGTCAATTTCCCACCGCCACCAGTTAATACTATTTTTTCAATATCATTATCCGCATTTTTTACTTGGAAATAGTCTAACGAACGATAAATTGCAGTAGTTAAGTTCTTTAAAATGAAATTAGGCTCGGATTCACTAAATAAATTATTTTCCTTCTTATATTTTTCTGCTTCTTCCATAGTCAAATCATGAGCTTCAGCTATTTCTTTAGTAATACTTGTTCCACCCATTCCTACTGTTCTACTAAAGAGTAATCTATCATCACTAATTACTGAAATATCTGTTGTCTTAACTCCAACATCAATTACACAAACTGTTGGACTTAAATACAATCGATCAACAGTTCTAGCTATAGCAATTGGTTCAGTCTCAATAGCTACTGGTATTAAATCTAATTTATTAAATAACTCCAAATACTTATTTACCAAATTCTTTTTGATTGCAATTAATAATAATTGATACTGACCATTAGGAGTTTCCCCTAATAATTCATAATCTAAAATAACCTCTTCTATATCAACCGGTAATTGATCTTCCGCTTCCCACTTAACAGTTTCTTCTAGCTGATCTTCTGAGAGATTTGGCACCTCCACAGTTCTGCTGATTACCTGCTCTCCACTTACTGCAGTCACAACTTTATTAGCATCAAACCCACCTTCATCTAATGCAGCTCCTAGCTTATCAGCTAAAGCATTACTATCTACTAATTTACCATCCTTTACTGCCCCCGCTGGAGTATCAAAAATCTGCAAATTGTTAAGCCCAATCTTACCCCAACTAGTATCAACCTCAGTTATTTTAATCGATTCATCACCAATATCTAATCCAATCACTTCTTCCTCAAAAATACCATCAAACTTTTTTTTCATCTCATTAAATAAACCCAATCAGCTCACCTCACTTATTAAGTTAGTAAATAATTGTTGCTAGTTATCAACTCGATTAGCTTAACTACCTCCTGGTCACCTCCCTTTAAATATTGAATCCACTCCACCAAATTTATTACTACTATCATAGTACTTAACTAGATTGCAAATTACCATCCTCTGATTAAACTAATTGAAAAT
>JBNJDB010000218.1:0-3340 GCA_051744465.1 Bacillota bacterium
ACTTATACTTAGACTTATACTTAGACTTAAATAAACAGACTCATATTAGATTGATCAGCTTGATTTAAGAAAGTAGCAACGCCACCAACTTCTACTCCATCAATTAATTCTTCTTTTTCAAATCCTAATAGATCCATTGTCATTTGGCAAGCGACAAATCTAACTCCATTATCTTGAGCTTGTTGCATCAATGTTTCTAAAGAATCAACGCCTTTGTCCTTCATTACCTTACGAATCATCTTCGGACCCATACCAAACATATTCATTGTAGATAAAGATAAGTTCTCACTACCTTGGGGCATCATTTTACCAAACATCTTATCCATAGCACTCTTTTCTACATCCATATTCTTATTCTTACGTAATACATTCAATCCCCAGAAAGTAAAGAACAAGGTTACATCTTTACCCATTGAAGCAGCTCCATTGGCCATAATAAATGAGGCTATAGCTTTATCTAATTCACCACTGAAGACTACCATTGTAGTTCCATTTTTATCTATTGTAGCTCCACCTTGTTGCGGCATTTGATCTTTAGTACCCTTTTGTAATTTAGCACTATATTTAGTTCCATCCTTAGCAGTATCAAGCATAGTATTCCCCGTGCTCTGACACCAGGCTGCAATATCAGCAGTAAAACCAGGATCTGTCGCAACAACTTCTAATATATCTCCCTCTTCTAATTCATGCATCTTCTTCGATACCTGCATTATTGGCCCAGGACATTGCAAACCACAGGCATCAAGTTCAAATTTTTCTCCTTCACGAACAGTCTTCTCAATATCTTCTTGGGAATACTGACTCTCTTCAGGAGTAGTAATAGTAGCTAAGTTCTCATTTTCTGGCGTAGTTGAATCATCAATAATCTCGTCCTTATCTTTCTGTACTTCATCGTATAATTTATATCCGCCACCTAAATTTTTAACATTTTCAAAACCATTCTGCATTAAAATTCTAGCTCCAATATAACCTCGTAATCCTACAGCACAATAAACTACAATTTCTTGCTCTTGGTTTAACTCATCTAAGCGATCTCGCAGATCATTTAACGGGATATTAACTGCACCCTCTATTACGCCTAGCTTAACTTCTACTTCTTCTCTAACATCCAATAAGACAGTATTAGGACCTAAATCATCTACTTGATCCCAATTGACCATCTCAACATTGCCATTCAGCATATTACCGGCAACAAAACCAGCCATATTAACTGGATCTTTAGCAGAACCAAATGGTGGTGCATAAGCTAAATCTAATTCTTGTAGATCAAATACTGTCTTGCCAAAGCGAATGGCAGTAGCAAAAACATCAACTCGTTTATCTACACCATCATAACCAACAACTTGAGCTCCTAATAATTCCCCATCATCAGGAGTAAAGATAATTTTAATTGTCATTGGTACAGCACCTGGATAGTAGCCCGCATGATTCTTCTTATTAATATAAGCTACTTCATAATCAATATCTGTATCCTCGAGTTGCTTTTCATTATTCCCCGTAGCACCAACAGATAAATCAAATACTTTAGCAATCGCTGTTCCTTGGCTACCAGTGAATTCTTCGGGCTCGCCTGTAATATTATTTGCAACAATTCGACCTTGTTTATTAGCTGGCCCTGCTAGTGGAATATGAGCTTGTTTACCCGTTACATAATCTGTTATCTCTACTGCATCACCTAAAGCATAAATATCTTTATCAGATGTCTGTAAATAACTATCAACTTTAATTGCCCCTGTCTCACCAATCTCTAAACCAGCTTCTTCGGCCAACTCAGTTTTAGGAACAACTCCTGCTGACATAATTACTAAATCAGTAGTTAACTGCGTACCATCTTGGAGCTCAACTTGTTTCCGACCTGCTTGGTCAGCAAATTTTGCCGCAGCATTATTTAAATATAAATCAATCCCCTGCATTCGCAAATGGTTATGAACTTGCGCAGCCATTTCACGGTCAATTGGCCCTAATACTTGTGGAGCCATTTCTACAACCGAAACATCAAGTCCACGATCAGCTAAATTCTCGGCCATCTCAATCCCAATATAACCTGCTCCAACCACTACAGCACTCTGCGGTTGCTGCTGATCAACAAATCCTTTGATTTGATCTGTATCAGGAATATTCCGTAAAGTAAAGATATTAGAACCCTCAATACCTGGTACAGGAGGCAAAATTGGTTCTGCTCCCGGAGATAAAACTAAATAATCATAACTTTCTTGATATGTTTCACACTCCTCTAAATCCTTAACTTCAATTTCTTTATTATCACGGTCAATACTTGTCACTTCATTCTTGACTCGCACATCAATATCAAATCGAGCTTCCATTGCTTCAGGAGTTTGAACTAATAATTTTTCTCGGTCTTCAATTACTTCTCCAATATGATAAGGCAGACCACAATTAGCAAACGAAATATGTTCTCCCTTTTCAAAAATAACAATTTCAGCATCTTCATCCATTCTTCTTAATCTAGCAGCTGTGCTTGCGCCTCCAGCTACGCCACCAACAATTAAAATTCTATTCGACATTTTAAAATCCCCCTTGGATTCAATTTATAGTTGATAGTTAGTAATCAAGCAATAACTTTTGTATATAGATTGCACAACTAATATAGCAATAAAGATTTTAACTTGGACTACACGGAGAGTCTTTGCTTTTCAAGACTCGTAGGGACGATAGTAAGTTCAGTTGACAATTTAAAATTTAAAGTTGATAGTTAACAACCAAGCAATAATTTTTGTATATAAGTTGCACAATTTCATTAGCAATAAACAATGTAACTTGGACTACCCGAAATTTCTTTTAATTTTAATCTTTAATTTTTAATTTTCAATTGCTTTTCTATCTTCATATTTGAATAATTAAATATTTTTTTAAAAATGAAGACTTTATTTCTAGTATATCAAAATAAAGCCTCTATTATTTTTTTAACATCTTCACTTACAACATAATAATTAACCTCTACTCCATTTCGTTGTCCTTCTAAAATTCCTAAGTTCCTCAACTTAGCTAAATGTTGCGACAGAGTAGATTGTGGAATATCTATACAACTTTGCATTTTAGAAACATTACAACCTTCTTCCTCCATCAATCCCTTGACAATACATAACCGAATTGGATGGGCCAAGCCTTTAATCAGTTCAGCTTTTTCTTTTAAATCATCTAATTCTTTTGTGATATTCTCCACTTGCTATCCCTCCAGAAATTAATCTTTATATTTATATATTACGATATGCGATTCTGATTGTCAAGATTTTTTTAGATTAAGTCTAAGTCTAAACCCCTCACCAAATTATGATTTATACTTTTTACTCTTTCTTATACTTATACTCAAACTTAATCT
>JBNJDB010000219.1:0-3339 GCA_051744465.1 Bacillota bacterium
CCATCTAATTTTGGATTATCAAACACAATTTTTTGGATAGCAATCAATTGCCGCTCTGAATCATCTGCTTCTAAATCATCTAAAATATCTAATTTCCCTGCTTTAACTAGTAGATTGTCTGTAGTATATAAATCCGATAAAAGAGCAAAAAGAGCAGTTATTTTAGTTTCTAACTGCTCTTGTGGCATAGTATCATTTTCACCTGGCAATATAATCCCCTTCCTAATTTTCCAAGTTTAAGCTTCTATTACTTTAACCTTAACGGTAGTAGTTACATTTTTATGCAACTTAATATCAACCGCTTTAACTCCTAAACTTTTGATATTCTCATCTAGCTGAATATTTCTTTTGTCAATTTTTTCTCCAGTTTCTGCTTCAATTTTGTCAGCAATATCCATACTTGTTACTGAACCAAATAAACGATTATTATCTCCTGCTTTAACTGCAATTTCTAGGACTAAACCATCTAATTCATCAGCTTTCTTCTGCGCTTTTTCTTCCTCTTTTTTCTTCTGCTTTTGCTTAGATTTTTTTCGTTGCTTCAAATTGTTCAAATGTTCTTTTGTAGCTTCCTTAGCTAGTCCTCGTGGTAATAAATAATTACGAGCATGTCCACTAGCTACTTCTACAACATCTCCCTCTTTACCTAAATCACTAACATCTTCTTCCAAAATAACTTTCATAATACCCCTCCAAACTTGATTATATTATATTTAAATCTAGTTAACAATAAATCATTATTGGTAAGCAATTAAGCATCATCTAAATTACGAAAATCAAACCAAAGATCAAAAATCCCCACAAAAAACAACAAATTAACTACTATAGGAAAAAAAATTAAGCCTACTATTAAATAAATTTTTTTTACTTGCTCTGCTAAATAATAATGATAAATAACTGCTACTCCTTGTAATGAAAATAAAAAAGTCATCACTAAATATATATTTTCCGAAACAGGATTAGGACTATTAGCACTAAATAAAATAGCTACTAAATAAATAATAGCAAACACTTTTGCTAACTTGAATTTTTCAAATTGTAATTGATAGGGATAATCAATATCTAATCTAGCCAAAACTTTAATACTTACATAATAATTAATTCCAGCAATCAATAAGCCACTAGAAAAGATTAAAACAGGAAAAGTAGTCTGTAATGTTCTCATTAACTGTTCAGAAACTTGACTAATAACTTCTTGAGAAACTCCTAGTTGCTGATAAGTTGCAGTAACTAATTTCATTTGTTCTTCTAATTGAGCTATAATATCAATATGTAAAATATATTTAATTACAAATAAATTTAATGAAAATGCAATTGCTGTAGCAATAGTTCCAATTCCTAGTATGATTTTGGGCTTGAATTGCTCTTCAAAGGCAGAACCTAAACTAACACCTAACAGCCCAGTATAAAATATAGCAAACAAAAACAAACCAGGATTTATTAATATCAATAATATAATTCCACTTGCTAAACTAGTTATAATTCCTAATCTACTATTCCATCTAATAACAGCTATAATAATCGGTAATGGCGATATAATTAATAAAAAGTTTCCTACTAAGGGAAGAAAAAAACCAATAATGATGATAAATGCAGTAAGTGCAACTAATAAAGATCCTTCAATCAGTTCTTTAGTTTCCAAATAAACCACCTCAACCTCTTTTCTCAAAGTGCTCTAACAGTTCGCTTAATTCTCCATACCAATTTTCTATTTCATGTTGAGTTCGAATATTATCTTTTAACCTATCTTCAACTTGACGATTTAACTGTTCAAATGAATACCCTAATCTTTTAGCAAGTAAATAAGCCGACATAACTATATTTGCTAACAATACTAAAATTTTTTCTTCTTGCCTTCTAATCATCAATTTGAAAAGAGAAGATACATTGCCTAATAATTCTGTTTTAAGCCATTCAATAACTTTTAAATTTTTGGTGATTGATTTATCTTTAGGATTAAAATCATTCATAAAACTCCTCCTAATCACACAATCTATATAAATTAACCTCTCTAATTAAAGGTTGAATAATAAAAGGAGGCATAATGCCTCCTTTAGTTTAGTAAGTTAGTCTATTTTATAAGGTAACAAAGCAACACTTCGTGCTTGCTTTATTGATTTAGTTAATTGTCTTTGATGTTTTGCACAATTACCAGAAATTCTGCGAGGTAGAATTTTACCTCGATCACTTATATACTTCTTTAAAATATTCAGCTTTTTATAATCGATTTTATTAACATCATTCGCACAAAAATCACATGATTTTCCCCGAGGCGTCATTAGTTTTCCCTCCTTTTAACAACCAATTTTAAAATGGAACATCGAGATCTTCTTCTTTAACTTGACTCTTTTGTTGGCTATTACTCTTCTTTGTCTTCTTTTTATTATCATCTGGCCATTCAAGAAAGCGAACATTACTAGCTACGACTTCAGATACACGGCGATTATAGCCTTCATCTGTTTCATAACTA
The DNA here is from genome assembly GCA_051744465.1 of Bacillota bacterium. Lineage (GTDB taxonomy): Bacteria > Bacillota > Halanaerobiia > Halobacteroidales > Halobacteroidaceae > Halanaerobacter. The sequence goes on from JBNJDB010000219.1 coordinate 2,471, forward strand.
CTCATTTGCAATCGACCTTCAACAGCAACCAATCTTCCTTTTCCTAAATGATTAGCACACGTTTCGGCCTGCTTTCTCCAGACTACAATATCTATAAAATCAGCGTCATAGTCACCATCTTGATTCTTAAACGATCTCTGTACTGCTAAAGTAAAATTAGAAACTGCAGTTCCATTAGCAGTATATCTCAATTCCGGATCATCAGTTAAACGGCCAATCAAAATAATTTTATTAAGCAATTAAGCCACCACCTTAATACTATTCATCTCTTAATAAGAGACTTCTCATTACATTATCACTAAGATTATAAACTCGATTCAATTTGTCTAATGTTTTGTTCTCACCTTCAAAATTAATAACTAAATAATATCCAGACTTTAAGTCATTAATTTCATAAGCTAATTCTTTGACGCCCCATTTATCAACATTAACTATCTCACCAGCATTATCTTCAATAGCATCACTTATCTTCTCAAACATAGCTTCTGTTCCTTCATCATCTAAATCAGGATTAAGTACAGCCATAGTTTCATATTTATTCATCGCTTCTCACCTCCCCCACTTGGTCATTGGCCCTTTTTCAAGAGCATGGAAGCACATACTATTATAACAATAGCTTGACCACTTTTCAAATAAATTTACTAATATATTTTTTAGACATTAAACTTGAAGTAACAAACATCTCCATCTTCAATTATATAATCTTTTCCTTCTAAACGTAGAGTACCATCATCTCTAGCTCCAGCAAAAGAACCGGCTTCCATCAACTCTTCATAACTAATTACTTCTGCTCTAATAAAGCCTCGTTCCATATCACTATGAATTGTTCCTGCCGCTTCAGGAGCTGTAGAACCTCGTTTAACAGTCCA
>JBNJDB010000220.1:0-3320 GCA_051744465.1 Bacillota bacterium
ATAATAGAAGTAGCATTATCTTCAATAAACTCAAGATCAAATTTGATTAATTCATCGCCACTATTTATTTCGTCTCCTTTATCAACTAACTTTTTAAATCCTTCTCCTTTTAATTCTACAGTATTAATTCCAATATGAATTAATACTTCTACTCCCTCTTCAGTTTCAATTCCTAGAGCATGTTTAGTAGGAAACAGTTGTTTGATAACTCCATCTACCGGGGCCAATAATTTATCATTAGTAGGTTTAATGGCAATCCCATCCCCAACTGTTTTAGCTGCGAATACTTCATCAGGCACATCAGACAAATCTATTACTTCACCAGTTAAGGGAGCTAATAGTTCAACTTGATTGGTACTACTAAAAACATTAAACATATTTAGTCCTCCTTTAATTATATACTTGTTGTAATTAATTATAAATTTATTAGGAAGTTTATAACAAGCCTTAGCTACCAATTTAAAAAGACTTTTCTTTTTAAATTGGTAGTAGACCCGCTCCTTTATTTATAAATATACTTACATAATCTTTTTAATTTTATCTTTTAGTGCATCTGATTCCGGGCCAAAGACTACTTGTACACTAGTTCCAGACTTCATTACACCAGAAGCTCCTAGTTCTTTTAGTTCTGCTTCATCAACTTTAGAATCATCAACAACTTCTAATCTCAATCGAGTAATACAAGCATCTATACTATCAAGATTTTCTGTCCCACCTAAAGCTGCCAAAACAGCTTCGGCCTTACTAGGTTCATCTGCTGTTCCACCTTCATTGCTTGAATCTTCAATCACATCTGCTCCTTCACTATCATCACCACGACCAGGTGTCTCAAAATTAAACAATGGAATAGTGAAATAAAACACTACAAAGTATAATACTGCTATAATTGGTCCTACAATAAACCAAAATGCGATTGGATTTCCTGCATTACTTATTCCTAGAACATAATCAATCAAACTTGCTGAAAAAGTATATCCTAAGCGAATATCAAAGAAATTAGTTAAGATCCCTGATAGAAAACCACCTAAAACATGGAATATATATAGTGGTGGAGCTACGAAAATAAAAGAAAACTCAATTGGTTCAGTGATTCCCGTTAAAACAGATGTTAATGCTGCTGTAGATAGCATTCCTATTACTTTTAATTTATTCTTTGCTCGCAAGTACATTGCTAAACAAGCAGCTGGTAGTCCAAATAACATTAATGGATATTCAGCAGCCATAAATCTACCCGCAGTTGGATCTCCTGCAAAATAGCGAGCTGTTCCTCCACGTAAAACTTCTCCAGCTTCAGTAGTAAATCGACCAAACTCATATAAGAATGGTGGATAATATACATGATGTAAACCAACTGGAATTAATGCTCGCTTACCAGCAGCATAAAGAGCTGGTCCAATTACAGAATTCATTGCAAATCTAGCAAAATTATTAATCTGAATTTGAATTGGTGGCCAAACAAAAGCTAAAGCAACTCCAGCAACTACAGAACCTATCGCTGTAACAATTGGCACCAATCTTTTCCCAGCAAAAAATCCTAAATATGGGGGCAACTCTGTATCATGAAATTTATTATACATATAAGCGGCAATAACACCAATTATAATACCACCAAATACTCCTGTCTCAATTGCTTCAATACTTCCATCAGTCTTGTCAGCAATATTAATAACATCAGCCATCACCTCTAAAACTTTAGCATACACAGAATAACCTACCCCGGCTGCCAAAGCAGCTACTGCTTCTCCAGCAAAACCAATTGCAACCCCAATTGCAAAGATTAAAGCTAAATTCTCAAAAATAGCTATTCCGCTATTGAACATAACTTGACCAGCATCAGCAACTAACCCACTCTGTTCTTGCAACATTCGACCAATTGCCACTAAAATACCTGCTGCAGGCAATACAGAAACAGGCGTCATTAATGCTTTTCCTATTTTTTGTAATTTCTTAAAACCTTTCATTTTTTAATCTCCTCCTATAAATTGATTTTTGATTTAGAACTATAAGTGAAATAATATATAAAAATAAAAAGCTAGAAAAAGACATACTAATCCAGGTTCAAATTAGTATCATCTCTTCCTAGCTAATGCCTGATTGAACAGTAACACACTAGTTTGAAATACTATTTAATTGTAATAGTAAACTTTATTCTTTAGTTAAATCTCTTTTCAAACGTTGCAAATGCATTGCCAAATAACCAATTTCATCTTCAGGTACATCAAAACCTAATTTTTCTTCTATCATTTCAGCTAAACCAGCTGCCATCTTACATTCCTCAGGAAAATTATCTTGGATATTATCTAATAACGGATTGTCATTGACTTCATTCTTTTCTATTCTTTCCAGAGCAAAACGCAAGTGATTAACTAATCTAGCATAATTCAAACTTTCATAAGATAATTTATGTCCCAACTCAGTTTCTATCTGACTAACCATTTTTTGAATTAATGAAGTATACTTTAATGTTTTAGAAACTCCACTATTTTCTCGGGCCCCATGAATATGGAGAGTAATAAAGCCCGCTTCACTGTCAGGTATCGAAACTGAAAATCTATCTTCAATCATTTTTACTGCCTTTTGAGCTAATTCATATTCTTCACTATATAATGTTTTAGTTTCTGCTAAAAAGGGATTAGTCAAATCCATCCCATCTTTAATTCTTTTTAAAGAAAAAGCTATATGATCAGCTAGTCCAATGTGAATATGCTCATTTAAGTTTTCTTCCAAATTAGCAGAAACCATTGCTATAATTTCCTCGGTTAATCCAATTACTTTTTCATCTACCTTATTTAATAACTGCTGATAGGCTTCTTTTTTCTCTCCTTGGACTGGTACAAATTCTTTATCAATCTCAGCCTCAGTTGGGTCAATAACTTCGCCATTTTCTTTAGCAAAACCGATTCCTTTTCCTAGTAATATAAATTCATCGTCTCGATCATCATTTGTTGCAGCTAAAACCACATTATTATTAAATACTTTTTTTACTATATAATTTCCATCCTCTAAATTAGTCATTTAAAAAATCCTCCTAGACAATTATTTCCCCACAACCACTAGGAAAAGAGCTAATAATGCCCGTGATTCTAAGTGAAGATTGCTAATGAATTCTATAGTATAGTTCCAAATTAATTAAAAAAGCTAGGAAAAGATATAAATGTCCGCTAATCTAGTTAATTTATATCCTCTCCTAGCTCATGCCTGATCTAACAGTAACACACTAGTTAAAACTAATATTTTATTTTCACTGTTAATAAATAATAACATATATTTTTATAATTTTCAAGTCTATTATCAATTTTTTTATTCTATTCACTTAAAAA
>JBNJDB010000221.1:0-3248 GCA_051744465.1 Bacillota bacterium
CACTAATTAATCTATCTTCCTCCACACCTAAGTCTAATAAGGCTCCAATTGTCATATCTCCGCTAATTCCTGCTAAACAATCAAAATATAAAATATCCACTAAAAAACCTCCTATAATCTAATTGAAAATCAAAAACTTCAAAACTTTAATTAATCAGGCTTATATTATTTAATAATTCTCCATTATCAATTTTCAATTATTAATTTAAATTTCTCTCGCCTGCTCAATCTGATTAATAATTGAATCTGCTAAGTAAGCTGCTCCAAAACCATTATCAATATTGACAACACCTAAACCACTCGCGCAACTATTAAGCATCGCCAATAAAGCCGCTAATCCATCAAAGTTAGCACCATAACCTACACTAGTCGGCACAGCAATAATCGGCTTATCAGTTAAACCGCTGACTACACTAGCTAATGCCCCTTCCATCCCTGCTACAGTAATGATTACATTTGCTTCTGCCATCTTATCTTTTTGAGCCAACAACCGATGAAGACCCGCTACTCCTACATCATAAGCACGTTCTACTCTATTACCCATTACTTCAGCAGTAATAGCTGCTTCTTCAGCTACTGCTAAATCAGAAGTACCGCCCGTCATCACTAATATCTTACTCTCACTTAGTTCTACTTCTTCTTTCTGAATCACTACAATTCTAGCTCGTTCATGATACTCTAAATCAGCAGTTAATTCTTGTAATGCTTCATACACCTCTTCATCCGCCCGCGTGGCCAAAATATTTTTATTACGTTCCATCATTTTCTCTACTATACCCTTAATTTCATCAGTAGTCTTTCCTTCACAATAAATAACTTCCGGATAACCATTTCTCAAATCACGGTGATGATCCACTTTAGCATAGCCTAAATCTTCAAAAGGTAAATCGCGCAGATTATCAAGAGCTTGGTCCACCTCTAAATCTCCTTCTTTAACATTTTCTAATATATTTTCAATATCTTTTTTCTTCATAATTTTTCCCCTTCCCTATCTTAATTGAAAATTGAGAATTGATAATTAAATTCAAAACCATAAAACAACAAAAACAGCTTAAAGCTAAATAATAACAAATGAATGTATAACAAATTGCTCTAAAACTAATACTAAAAATAGAAAGGAGCAATAATATCATGATTAAACCTAAAGACAAATATTCTTTTGCAATATTAGCTGGTGTGCTAGCTAATATCCCAATCAATATTTTAGATTATATCTTTTACGCACTAGATATAAATCAATATCATATGTGGCATATAGCTGCCTCAGCTTATTTTAAAACAAAAGATACTGGTACTATCCCCGCATTAATAACTGGAGCAATAGCTGATTATTCTACAGCAAGTATAATCGGCATTGCTATAATATATTTATTATACTTCACAGGTACGGAATATTTCTGGCTGAAAGGGCTATCTATTGGAGCAGGGTCTTGGTTGTTTGCCTTTGGGTTTATACTCCGCGAACATGTGAGCAGAATCGACCCTGTTGACCCTGGTACTAATCTATATCATATAGCGGAACATTATTTGCTAGGATTTTTAATTGCTTGGATTATAACCACATATGGGGCAGAATTATTAATTAACGATTCGACTGAATAATCTCTTTTAACTCAACATTCCTATTTTTAAAGCGTTTATCCCCCCTGCTCTTTGCTGTATTTGATTTTTAAAGATGTCTAATCAATTCTAAACCGCGACCGTCAAGTTGCATATAATTACTTTCCATACAGGGCACACAGTAATCTTGGCCCTCAATTGACACTTCTTTTCCAACCATGATTTTCTCCCCACATTCAGAACAAAATTTATCTTCCTTGATCGGAGCATAATCTGGTAATTCAATCTCTACTTCTTCTATTTTAAATAACTCTTCAATTGGATACTCCAATAATTCAAAAGCAATCTGCAGCCATTTTTTATTTAATCTTCTTTCTTCTGCTTCAGTACCCTCACGCTTAGCAATTACATTATCAAATAATTGACTAGCTTCAGGATAATTATCATCTATTAAATCATAATTCTTTAAGTATAAGCGAATTCCTTTACCATTTCTTGTAGCAACTGTGACTGCTGTTTTGCCATAGTCACGATAGATTAAAGCATTATTCCCAAAAGTACAGCCCGTCACATATTGAATTCCATCACTAAAACAACTGTTAGTTTCTACAACAGCGACTATCTCTTCCATGCCCTGAGATTTTACATCTAATTCTTGCATCGCATAAGCTGCAGCTTTAACTCCTAGACTCACGAACGGACAAAAATGACCATGCAGTTCTCCTGTCTTCAATAATAATTTTTCTAAATCATTATCATCAATCAACTTTTCAATTTCAGTCCGCGGTTCGGCTTGATGATGCCCTTGATGATGGTCTGTATCTGTATCAACTTGGTCCATCAATTTAGAATAAGGCTTAATATCTAAAATTGGCGTGCCATCAATAGCATCAAGTCCTTTAACTCGTAGTTGATTACCATCTCGTTCTAATAATTCTACTGCTGTGACACCTAGACCATTCGGTCGTTTAGGACTGCGCGATGCAAATACCCCACGGGGCTTACCAATTCTTTTCGGGCCAAACAACTTATAATCGTCCAGTAAATGAAAATTAAAGATCACCTGCAGTTGCTGCCCTGCTTCTAACCCCTCTAAACCTTTGGCATATTCTTCATCTATCACAAGAGTGCTCTCATATTCTTTCATCTTCTCTGGATTCACTGGCTCTTCAAATTTGCTTTTTACTATTCCGATCTTTTCCATATTCATGATTTTCACTCCCTCGTTATTTTTTAATTATATTTATATAAAGTGTAGCTTTAGGGATTATCCAAGGCAGTCTTACTTTAATGGTGGGGCCAGGAACTGTCTCCTTTTGAGATTGCTCTGATTTTCAGATTGTAGATTCCGGTTTTGCCTTTGAACTTTAATTGTCAATTCTCAATTATCAATTGACATCGGCCGTTCCGGAATAATTATCTTCCTCCCTCCAACATCTGCAACACTTACTTCCACTTCATAAACGGCTTCTAAATTCTCCGGCGTTAAAACTTCTAATCCTCCAGCAGCAAAAATTTTCCCGTCTTTTAAAATAATAATTTTATCACTATAACGTGCTGCTAAACTTAAATCATGTAAAGCAAGAACGCTAGAAATATTGTCTTTGATTTGAGCTTGGATTAAATTTAGTATTTCTAACTGATGTTTCAAATCTAAATTACTTGTCGGCTCATCTAAAAGCAACACT
>JBNJDB010000222.1:0-3229 GCA_051744465.1 Bacillota bacterium
CACTAATATAATAGCAAATTTTCAGCTTATTGTCAACGTAATTACGAAGTTTAAAATGATGATTCAATATTAATGTTCGCCTTTTTCTAAATAAAAAAAAGAGCAGATGAAAAACATCTACTCTTCTCGCTTAGATAAATCAACAAATTTAGTATATTCTTTTTGAAATGCTAACTCAACTGTCCCGACAGGACCATTTCTCTGCTTACCTACAATTATTTCAGTAATCCCTTTCTTTTCTGTATCCGGATTATAATATTCATCCCGATAGATAAAAGCTACAACATCTGCATCCTGTTCAATAGAACCACTAGCTCTTAAATCACTCAATTGAGGATGCTTATCATTTCTCTGTTCAACAGCACGACTCAACTGTGATAAAGAAACAACCGGAACACTCAACTCTCGCCCCAGGCCTTTCAAAGAACGAGAAATTTTAGAAACTTCTTGTTGCCGACTCTCTGTATTTCCACTACCTTGCATTAACTGTAAATAATCAATCAAGATCAAATCCAAACCATGTTCAGCTTGGATTCTTCTTGCCTTTGCTCTCATTTCCATTACAGTAATGCCTGGCGTATCATCAATGAAAATATCAGATTCTCCTAAACGTCCCGCAGCTTGAGATAATCTCCGCCAGTCTGTATCACGCAACTGTCCTGTTCGCAATCGATGACTGTTAACTTGAGCTTCAGAACAGAGCATTCGTTGGACTAATTGTGATTTAGCCATTTCCAACGAAAATATTGCTACAGATGTATCTTCTTCAACTGCTGCATATTGAGCAATATTTAAAGCCAAAGCAGTCTTTCCCATACTAGGGCGAGCTGCTATAATAATCAAGTCCGACTCTTGAAAACCAGAAGTCATCTTATCTAAATCTCTAAAACCAGTCGGAACTCCCGTTACATCGCCTTCATTTTTGTGTAATTCCTCTAAATCATCAAACGTATCCATCAAGATATCTTTAATTCCAGAAAACTCTTTAACACTTCTCTTTTCAGAAACTTCAAAAATCAAACTTTCAGCTTCGTCTAATAAGTCATCTACTTCACCTTCATCTTGATAGCCTAATTTAGAAATTTGATTAGCTGTTTTAATTAATCCACGCAAAATTGATTTTTCTGCTACAATTTCAGCATAATGTTTAATATTAGCAGCGGTAGGAACACTGTTTACTAAATTAGTAATATAAGATGCTCCACCGATATCCTCTAATTTATCTTGGTCTCGTAGTTTTTCTGTTAAAGTTACTAAGTCAACTGGATCACCTTGCTCAAACAGACCACAAATTGCATTATAAATAAGAGCATGTTTACTCCAATAAAAATCCTCAGCATCTAAATTTTCTACTGCCTTAGGAATAGCCTCTCTATCTAATAACATCGACCCTAAAGTTGACTTTTCAGCCTCTTCACTACTTGGAGGAACTTTATCTACTCCTGCCATGATATAGCCTCCTTATTTTTCGTCTGCAAAAATCCGCTCTAAAACTTGATTTATATTCTCAACGATAGTTACTTTCAATCTATTATTATCACTAAATTCTTCTTTATTCTCTTGGGGAATCAATACTTCTTTAGCACCTGCTTGGTAGGCACCATAAATTTTTTCTCTAACTCCGCCAACAGGTTTAATTGCTCCTTGTAGTGCTATTTCTCCCGTAACAGCTATATCCTGTCTGACCGGTATTCCTTCTAAAGCACTAATGATTGCCACGGCTATAGCAGTACCAGCGGACGGACCATCAACTTTAGCTCCCCCAACAAGATTAACATGAATATCATAATTTTGTATTTTTTTACCCGTTATTTTCCTAATTACACTAGCTGCATTAAAGACCGAATCTTGGGTCATATCTCCAGCAGTCTGATTAAACTTAATCTCTCCTTGCCTTTTGTTAGCAGCCGGAAAGACAACAGCCTCTACTTCCAAAACTGATCCGATAAAACCATTTACTCCCAAACCTAGGACTTTACCTATTTGGGACTCACCACTAGCTTGTTGACGATTAACCACTGTCATTCTCCGCAATTTAGCAGCCTCTTTAACTTGATCTATAGCAATTGACTCTTTATTATGGAACAAACTCAAATTATAAGCATCTAAGAGTAAGTTGATCGCTGTTCTACCGTCCGATGTATAGTCACTAACTGTCTCTGCTACTTGAGAATTTAATTCAAACTCTAATTTGCTAGCAGCTTGATTAATAATTTTAGTAACCATATCTTTAGTTAATGGCTCAAAAAACAAGCTAGAAGTTCGTGAGCGTAGAGCAGGATTAATCTGTTGCGGGCTCCTAGTAGTTGCTCCAATTAAAATAAAATCAGCCGGAGCTCCTCTTTCAAACAGTTTTTTGATATAATCAGGTACCTCTACATCAGCATTATCAAAATAAGAAGAATCAAATTGAACTCGCTTATCTTCTAGAACTTTCAATAATTTATTCTGTAATTCAGGATCTAATTCACCAATTTCATCGATGAATAAGACCCCACCATGAGCATCCGTTACTAAACCTAACTTCGGCTCTGGTATTCCTTCTTGACTCAATTTACCTTTAGCTCCTTGATAAATCGGATCATGAACAGATCCTAATAAAGGATTGGTTATCCCGCGGGGATCCCAACGCAAAGTAGTAGCATCTACCTCTACAAAATTAGCATCTGTAGCAAAAGGAGTTATTTCCTGTTGCTTAGCTCTTTTTAATGCTAATCTAGCAGCCGTCGTCTTTCCTACTCCCGGCGGACCATAAATAATTAGATGCTGGGGATAAGGAGATACTAATTTAGATAATAAAGCCTTAATTCCCCGTTCTTGACCAACTATTTCATCAATTTTTTCTGGGCTAACTAAATTTAGGGCTGATACATTTAATTTTTTCTCTTCTAAAGCCTCTAACTCTAATTGTTTCTTTAAAGCTTGCGGGCTAGTAGAAAAATCTAATTTAGCTTCTGATTTAATTATTTCTTTGCGCATCTCTTCTAAATATTTTTGCTTTTTCTCTGCTAATTTATCATTTATCTTCTTATCAAGTTTACTTTTAGCCAGCTTCTGAGCTAATTGATCGGTCAATTCTTCTTCAATTTGTTCTACTAAATCCAATTTAGACTCTAAATCAGAGGGGACACCATCTAATTTTGGATTATCAAACACAATTTTTTGGATAGCAATCAATTGCCGCTCTGAATCATCTGCTTCTAAATCATCTAAAATATCTAATTTCCCT
>JBNJDB010000223.1:0-3220 GCA_051744465.1 Bacillota bacterium
TGATCGATTTTTTTAACTCCAATAGCTAAATCATCATCCCATTTTGTTATCATTTTTATTAGCTCCTTTTCAATGAGTTTATATAAGTCTAAATTTATAATTCTATAAAAAAATAATTTATCCTTTACTAGCTCTAATTAAATTCTATTTAGCTAAGATTTGTTTTTCATCTTTTTTTATTAGTGAAACCATTATATAATAATATATAAGTTCAGAAAGAAGGTGATTTAGATGAAAAAAGTCAGAGAATATACTGAGGATGAAATCACAAAACTTCGTAGTCGTTATAAAACGATAATGAATAATACAGAGACTGCAATTTTTATTTGGGATGAAGATTATCAAGTTGTAGATTGGAATCGTTATGCTGAAGAATTGTTTGGTTGGGAGAAAAAAGAAATTTTAAACAAAGATGTGATTAGTTTATTAATAGCAAAACAAGACCAACCTGTTATAAAATCATTATTGAATAAATCTTTTAATAATTTCAAAACAAGATCGGTTAATAAAATCAAAACAAAAGAAGAAGGAACGATTTTTTGTGAAGTCTCTAATATTCCTGAAATAAATTCTAACGGAGAAGTAATTGAAATAATTTCAATTATTAAAGAGTTATCATCTTCAACTAGTTCTGACCATGATCTTATTTATTATGATCCTGTAACTAATATTTACAATCGAAAATATTATGAAGAAGAATTGAAAAGATTAGATACAGCAAGGCAACTACCTTTAAGTATTATTGTAGGAGACGTTAATAGATTAAAATTAACTAATGATATTTTTGGACATCAGCAAGGAGATGAGTTGTTAAAGGAAATTGCTGAGATAATTGATTATTGTACAAGAAGTGAAGATGTTATCGCTCGCTGGGGCGGGGATGAATTTGGAGTTTTATTACCCCAGACCAATTTAGTAGAAACTAAAAAAGTAGTTGATAGAATAAAAGATGCTTGTCAGCAATCAGATTTCAAACCGATTTTGCCTGATATTTCACTAGGTCTTGCTACTAAAAAAGATCCAGAGAAAAAGATACAAGAAGTATTTAATGAGGCAGAAACTAAAATGTATCAAGATAAAGAAACTGCCAAAATAGCGTCTGAAGATAGAGTTTTGAATAATTTATTAGAATATTTAGATGGTAAGTTAGAAGGAGAAGTAAATTATAAAGAATATGTAATTGATCTAGCTGAGAAAATGGGAGTTGAACTTGGATTAGATGAATATGAGCTTGAGAAATTATCTTTATTGGCTAAATATCATGATATAGGCAAAGTTGGTGTCGCTAAAGAAATTTTAAATAAAAATAAGCAATTAACAACCTCAGAATGGGAGCAATATTTAAATCATTTACAGCTAGGATATGATATAGCTAGAAGTTTTTCTACTTTAACTCCTATTGCAGATGAGATATTATATCATCATGAAGCTTGGAATGGTACAGGCTATCCTAATCAGCTTTGTGGAGAAGAAATTCCACTTTTAGCACGAGTAATATATATAGTTAGTTATTATTATGAACTGATTACTAATATGGATTGTGGAATGAAAATCGGTATTAATTGTGACATTGATTATTCTCAAAAAAGAGCTTTGCAAAAAATAGATAGTTATGCAGGGAGTTTATTTGATCCTGAGCTTGTAGAAGTTTTTTTGAAGATCTTTGATTATTAAAATCAAGGTGACTATTTCGTTATTTTCTTGACTAGAAATCATTGATGTGTTATACTGATGAAGACAATAAAGTAGAAGTCATCTGCTTCTCACCTATAGAAAAGACTATAGGTTAATACTTGATTAGCCATAATTGTTTTCAGGAATTTATTCCTAGGGGGAATTATGTCTAATTTAGTAGTTAGTAGATGACCTTATAAGGGTCATTTTTTTGTTTCTGAAATCTAAAAACTTTCAACTAGATTTCAGTTTGAAACTTTCAGGAGGTGCGTATAAAATTAGTGCAGAGGATTTAAGAGTCAATAATAAAATTAGGGCTCGAGAGGTAAGAGTTGTTGACAATGAAGGTGAACAAATTGGAGTTATGCCATTGAAAAAAGGTCTTAGTTTGGCTGAAGAGAAAGGTTTAGAATTAGTAGAGGTAGCTCCGCAAGCTAGTCCACCTGTTTGTAAAATTATGGACTATGGTAAGTATAAGTATGAGCAAGCTAAAAAAGCTAAAGAAGCAAAGAAAAATCAAAATGTAATGAAAACTAAAGAAGTACAGATGAGTGTTAATATTGAAGATCATGATTTTAACACTAAAGTTAATATGGCTAAAAGATTTTTGAATAATAAAGATAAAGTTAAAGTTAGCCTTCGCTTCCGAGGTCGAGAAATTTCTCATAAAGATTTAGGTTTTGATTTAATGGATAGATTTGCAGAAAAGTTAGAAGATCTTGGTCGAGTATCTAGTAAACCTCAATTAGAAGGACGTAATTTATTGATGTTTATTACTCCTAGAAGTGATAAAAACTAATTAACAATTTAGAAGGAGGAATTTAAAATGGGAAATAAAATGAAAACGCATAAAGGTGCTGCAAAGCGATTTAAAAAGACAAGTAATGGCAAATATAAGTATAAAAAATCTAAGCGAAATCATTTATTAACTAAAAAGTCTGGTAAGAAGAAGAAAAATCTTAAAAAAGATGGTTATCTTGAAAAATGTGATGCTCAGAAGCTAAAAACTTTAATGCCATATGACTAATTTAAAATAGAAAATAACAAGGAGGCAATATTATGCCACGCGCTAAAAGAGGAAATAAAAGATTAAAGAAAAGAAAGAAAATATTGAAATTGGCTAAGGGATATTTCGGTTCAAAAAGTAAGTTATATCGTCCTGCAAAAGAGCAAGTTATGAGATCTTTAAACTATGCTTATCGAGATAGAAAGCAGAAGAAAAGAGAGTTTAGAAAGTTATGGATTACAAGAATTAATGCTGCTGCTCGAAAGAACGATTTATCTTATAGTCGATTTATTCATGGATTAAAAGAAGCTGATATTGATATTAATAGAAAAATGTTAGCTGAATTAGCTGTGAATAATGAAGATGATTTTGCAGATTTAGTTGAATTAGCTAAAGAAAATTTATAGTTAATTTTAGAGCTTAAAGCTTTTTGCTTTAAGCTCTTTTTAATAGTAGCCTCAAATAAACTTGACAATAGACGTAATAACTATTTATAATAAACTAAAACTGAATATCTACTTTATACCGAATTCTATATTT
>JBNJDB010000224.1:0-3208 GCA_051744465.1 Bacillota bacterium
CAGTTTTGATGTTGGAGAGACATATGGAATTTACTTTGATAATACATATAAAAGTCATTTTGATTTAGGCAGTAAAGGAAAAGACTTTTATTCCTTTGGCGCTGAAGGGGGCAAGATGGATTATTACTTTATTAATGGGGCCACAATTAAAGATATTATTAGTAATTATACTTCTTTAACTGGTCGAATGCCTCTGCCTCCTAAGTGGTCTTTAGGCTATCATCAATCAAGATATAGCTATCATCCCCAAGAAGATGTACAGGAGGTAGCAACGACTTTTAGAGAGGAAGAGATTCCCTGTGATGTAATTCATCTTGATATTCATTATATGGATGGCCATCGGGTCTTTACCTGGAATGATAGTGAATTTCCTAATCCTAAAAAGATGATAGAAGATTTAGCTGAACAAGGATTTAAAGTAGTTACTATTATTGATCCAGGAGTTAAAAAAGATCCGAATTATAAAGTCTATCAAGAAGGAATAGCTAATGATTACTTTTGTAAGTATTTAGAGGGTGATTTATTCATTGGCAAAGTTTGGCCGGGTAAATGTGCTTTTCCTGATTTTACAAACCAAGAAGTAAGAGATTGGTGGGGTGATTTGCACCAAGGTTATATTGAGCAAGGGGTTAAAGGTATTTGGAATGATATGAATGAACCTGCTGTTTTTGAAACCGAAGATTTTACAATGGATTTAGATGTTTATCATGAAAATGATGGCGACCCTGGGACGCAGAGGAGATTTCATAATCTCTATGGTTTCTTAGAAGATAAGGCAACTTACGAAGGCCTAAAGAGAAATCGTCCGGGAGAACGTCCTTTTGTTTTGACTAGGGCTGGTTTTGCTGGGATTCAACGTTATTCAGCAGTTTGGACGGGAGATAATCGTAGTTTTTGGGAGCATTTGAAGTTAGCTATGCCGATGTTAATGAATCTTGGTTTATCAGGAGTTACTTTTTCAGGAACAGATGTAGGTGGCTTTGCTGATGATGCAGATGGAGAATTATTAGTGCGGTGGACGCAATTAGGAACTTTTATGCCCTTCTTTAGGAATCATTCGGCTGTTAATTGTATTAGACAAGAACCGTGGAAGTTTGGAGCAGAGTATAATCAGATAATTAAGGATTATATTAAGCTCAGATATAGATTGTTGCCTTATTTATATAATTTGTTTTATGGAGCAAGTCAAACGGGAGTTCCGGTACTTAGACCGTTAGTAATGGAGTATCCAGAAGATGAGAAGACTTATAATTTATCGGATCAATTTATGGTTGGAGAAGAGATGTTGGTTGCTCCTGTTTATCAACCTGATAAGAAAGAACGACTTGTTTATCTACCACAAGGCGTTTGGTATGACTTTTGGAGTGGAGAAAAACATGAAGGTGAGCAGTCAATTATTGCTGATGCTCCCCTAGATAAGTTGCCGATATTTATTAAAGCGGGTAGTATTATTCCTCAAATTGAAGCACTGAATTATGTAGATGAACGAGAAGTAAAAGAATTGGAATTGGATATTTATTTAGCTGATAGTGTTGCTGAAAATAACTATTCTTTCTATCAAGATGATGGCCAATCTTTTGCTTACCAAGACGGAGAGTATAATTTGACGGAGTTTAGTTATGAGTACAACCAGGATAGTTTAGAATTTGTAATTGATCACCAACAGCAAGGCTATCAAGGTGAACATCAATCTTATATACTCTGTTTTAAAAATTTATCAGAGCAACCAGACCAAGTTGTAGTGGATGGTTCTGTAGTTACTGATTGGAGTTATGATAATCAAGAGCTAGAACTTAGTATTGTAAATACAGTAGAGAATATTAAGATAAAAAAGTAACTATTGGAGGGCTAAATATGACAGTTAATTGGGGAATTATTGGAACTGGTGATATAGCTAATACTTTTGCTGCTGATTTTGAATGTGCAACAGAATATGTAATAGAAAGAGCATATGAAGGGTAGGAAAAATCAGTATTATCTGAAAAGCCATTAACAGTAAATTATGAGCAAGTTAAAGAATTAAAAGATTTAGCTGATAAAAAGGGACTGTTCTATTTAGAGGCCCTGTGGACTTATTATTTACCGGCAATTAAGAGAGTTAAAAAATGGATAGATAATGATAGAATTGGTGAGATAAAGCTAATTGAAGCTGATTTTGGGTTTAGAAATAGTCGTGATTCGGAGAGTAGATTATTTAATCCTGATTTAGCTGGTGGGGCCTTACTTGATGTAGGCATCTATCCTGTTGCTTTAACTAATTTAATAGTAGATAGTCCGGTAGTTAGTGTATTAGCCGATGGGAATATTGGGCCAACAGCTGTAGATGAGGATAATGCTAGTTTATTAAAATTTGCGTCGGGAGCATTAGCTCAATTAGCTAGTTCAATTAGAACTAATTTGAATGACCGAGCTTATATTTATGGCACAAGAGGTAGGATTGAAATCCCTGAATTTTGGCAGGCTAAAAGAGCTATTTTAAATACAGAAGAGGGCCAAGAGGTTTTTGAAGATGACCGTCAATCGCAAGGATATAATTATGAAGCAGAAGCAGTGAGCCAAATTTTAGCAGAAGAGAACTATGAGCAAGCAGAAAAGATGTTAGAGAAAAGTTTAGACAATATCAAGTTGTTAGATCAGATTAGAGAAGAAATTAATTTGAAATATCCTTTTGAATCTAGTGAATAGAGAGAGTAGTAGCTGGGATAATTATTGGGTTAAGACTCATTCAATTCTTAGCCCAATAATTATTTATTTTGCCAATTTTAATCATTCTTTTAGATAGTCGAATACTAATGCAGGGATGGTTGATTAATAGGGTTATTAATTATTATGGTCAAGGCGTTCCTTGGCCCATGTTGAGCCAATAAACCATGTAATATAAATAAAAAAGGGTAATATGATTTTGCTGTAATTCCATTTGAATATATTTAAGTTTGCTAAAACATTAGAAAAAATAGTAGCATAGAGTGCTGCGGTTGTAATATAGATGTATTTCAAGATCTTTCTGTCAGGTAAAAAATAAAAATAAAGTATAAACCAAATTGTCCAAGCTATTGGAGGGAAAAAAGGTATATTAAAAAAACCAAGAGGACCATAATTAAGATAACCGCCTAGTTTTAACAGATGACCAAAAATTAAGATTGCTGAAATATCGCCTAGTGCCCCAAAAAGTAGGCCATAAATAGCTAATTTCCTAATATTTTTTCTA
>JBNJDB010000225.1:0-3206 GCA_051744465.1 Bacillota bacterium
TTTTTTAGCAATATATTTTTGAGGAGGAGTTAATATGGAACATAATAATCAAGGACGACGCCAAATGATGAAGGATTTTAAAATCCGATTTTATCTATCATTGTTGTTGACACTCCCTATACTAGTATTATCTCCTATGGTACAAGAGCTATTCAATTATTCTTTTAAATTCACTGGTAGCAACTATTTATTGTTTCTATTTGCTTCTTTAGTTTTTATCTATGGAGGCTGGCCTTTCTTAACTGGATTATATAATGAAGTAACAACTAATTCTTTAGGAATGATGACTTTAATTGCATTAGCAATTTCAGTAGCTTACTTTTATAGTAGTGCTGTGGTATTTGGTTTAAAGGGTAGGTTATTCTTTTGGGAATTAGCTACTTTAATTGATATTATGTTAGCTGGACATTGGATAGAAATGAAATCAGTTATTAGTGCTTCTAAAGCTTTAGAAAAATTAGCCCAGTTAATGCCTGATGAAGCTCATTTAGTTCAAGATGATGATATTGTTGATGTCAAAATTAATCAGTTATCTCCGGGAAATGTAGTGTTGATTAAGCCAGGAGAGAAATTTCCTGCTGATGGAGAAGTAGTTGAAGGAACTAGTTATATTAACCAATCAATGTTAACTGGGGAATCAGAGCCAGTCAAGAAGGAAGAAGGAGAGGAGGTAATAGGAGGGGCAATTAATGGAGATAGTTCAATTAAGGTTAAAATTACAGGAGCAGGAGAAGAAAGCTATCTTTCAAAAGTAATTAATTTAGTAGAAGAATCGCAAAAATCAAAGTCTAACACACAAAATTTGGCTGATAAAGCAGCCTTTTGGTTAACTATCATTGCTATTACTGTTGGTTTATCTACATTAGCAGGATGGCTAATTGCTGGTTCAGATTTAGCCTTTTCAATTGAAAGAATGGCTACAGTAATGGTAATTACTTGTCCTCATGCTTTAGGATTAGCAATTCCGCTAGTAGTTTCAGTATCAACAACTCAATCGGCTCAAAATGGTTTACTAATTAGAAATAGAACTGCTTTTGAAAACTCTCGCAATATTTCCACTATTGTATTTGATAAAACTGGAACCTTAACTGAAGGTGAATTTGGAGTTAGTGAGATAGAGGTTGTTGATGAAGCATTTACTATAGAAAAATTAATTGTAACAGCAGCTTCCTTAGAACAACATTCTGAACATCCTATTGCGCAAGGAATTATTGATAAGGCTGATAAATTAGATCTTGCTTTGAAAGAAATACAGGATTTTGCAGCGATTAAAGGTAAAGGGGTAGTAGGAACAGTAGATGAAAAAACGGTTAAAGTAGTTAGTCCAGCTTATTTAGAAGAGAATAATATTAATTTAGAAGAAAAGTATTTAGCAAATCAAGGTTCAAATACAGTGGTAGTATTATTGATAGAAGATGAAGTCAAAGGGGTGCTTACTTTAGCAGATAAGATTCGTGAGGAGTCTTATCAAGCAGTTAAAAAACTCAAAGAAGCTGGGATTAAAACTTGGATGTTAACTGGAGATAATGAAAAAACGGCTTCTAATGTAGCATCAGAGTTAGGATTAGATGGATATTTTGCTGAGGTTTTGCCTCATGAAAAGCAAGATAAGGTTGAAGAGCTACAGCAAGAAGGGGAATTTGTAGCTATGACAGGGGATGGGGTAAATGATGCTCCTGCCTTGGCCCAAGCTGATGTTGGAATAGCTATTGGTTCAGGAACAGATGTAGCAGCAGAGACTGCAGATATAATTTTAGTTGATAGTAATCCTGAAGATGTAGTCACCTTAATTGCATTTGGTAAAGCAACTTATAAAAAAATGATTCAAAATTTAATTTGGGCTACAGGATATAATGCATTTGCTATTCCTTTAGCTGCTGGAGTATTTTATTGGGCCGGAATATTAATTTCACCTGCGATAGGAGCGGTGCTGATGTCATTAAGTACGGTAATTGTAGCAATTAATGCTAAAATGCTTAAGTTAGAGGCTAATTAAAAAATTTAATGGAATGTGAATTTTAAAAGTCACTGTGGAGTAAAATCTGCAGTGGTTTTTAAATTTTTATAGCAGGAAAAACAACTCTTAGCAAGAAGTACTGCTATAGACTTAATATGATAAGGAGTTGTTGACTATGTTAGATCCTAGAATTGAAAAATTAGCTACTAATTTATTAAATTATTCAGTTGATCTACAAGAAGAAGAAAAAATATTAATTGAAGTAACAGGAACAGAGAATCAATTGGCTCAGCAATTAGTCAAGAAAGCTTATCAAAGAGGAGCTCACCCCTTTATAGAGGTTAATGATGAAATGTTGAATCGGGAATTACTACAACAAGTTAGTAAAGAGCAACTACAGATTATGGCTGAGCATCAACAGCAAAGAATGAGAGAAATGGATGCTTATATAGGGATTAGAGCTAGTAATAATATTACCCAAAATTCTGACGTTGGTGGCGATAAAATGCAGTTGTATATGGAATACTTTTCAAAGCCGGTTCATGGTCAAATAAGAGTACCAGATACTAAATGGTGTGTATTGCGCTATCCTAATCATTCGATGGCCCAACTAGCTAATATGAGTACTGAATCTTTTGAAGACTTTTATTTTGACGTTTGTAATCTTGATTATGCTCAAATGTCACAAGCAATGGAGCCTTTAGTGGAATTAATGGAACAGACTGATAAAGTTCGGATTGTTGGCCCAGGAACTGAATTGGAGTTTTCTATCAAAGACATTCCGGTTATTAAGTGTGCTGGAGAAATGAATATTCCTGATGGTGAAGTCTTTACTGCGCCCGTTAAAGATTCTATCAATGGTGTAATTAGTTATAATACGCCAGGAGTTTACCAAGGCTATACATATCATGATATTAAATTAAAGTTTGAGGATGGTAAGATAATCAATGCTGAAGCTAATAATACAGCAAAGATTAGGCAAGTCTTTAATACAGATGAAGGAGCACGTTATGTAGGGGAATTTGCAATTGGGGTTAATCCTTATATTGAAGAGGCAATGAAGGATACTTTATTTGATGAAAAAATTAAAGGTAGTTTTCATTTAACACCGGGCAAATGTTATGATGAAGCTAATAATGGCAATCAATCTTCAATCCATTGGGACTTAGTCTGTATTCAAACTCCTGAGTATGGAGGGGGAGAGATTTATTTCGATGATCAACTTGTTAGAAAAGATGGTAAATTTGTG
>JBNJDB010000226.1:0-3192 GCA_051744465.1 Bacillota bacterium
TGCGATCGATTCTCCTTTGTGGTTGAAGATATTATACCACAAAGGAGATTGGTCGCACTTTTTTTATTTTAAAGGGATTAAAAAAAGATATTTTGAAAATTCATTTAATGAAATTAGCGTTTGTAGTATACTACAAAACCGAGGAATTAATCGACGATATTATAGTATACTACAAAGATTCAGGTTGGATTTAATGAGATTTGCAGTTTTATGCAATTGACATTAAAGGATAAGATTGATAATATGATTATTGTAATATTTCTCAAAGAGTAAAAACAATTGAAGGAGGAAGAGAAAGGGGGATAAATCTTGAAAGAATTAAGCCAACAGCAAATTCAAAAAGTTAATGGTGGGGCAATTGTAATTGGTACTGTAGCAGGAGTAACAGTTACAGCAAAAGGTTTAGCAGCCGCTGGTGCTACTGCTTATGGAGTAGGTTATGCAGCTGGTAAAGCTAAATCTCATTTAGAAAATTAAGAAAGGGGTATAAATCATGAGAAAACTCACTAAGGAAGAACAGTGTGAAATTAATGGTGGAGGACTATTAGCTGGTGCTGCAGTTGTGACAGTTGTTGGGGTATGTGGAGCAGTAGGCTATTATAATGGAAAAAAAGATACTGATCAGGGGTATGATGATTAAAAACTCAAATTGACAGCGGAAGTAATGTTTCATAATATTATTGATAGAATCACTTTATAATTATAAAGTGATTCTATTTTTTTAAATTAAATTTATAGGTTGTTGAATAACTAAATTCACCAATTATAAAAGAGTATTTAAAATTGCAATTAATTCAAATAAATCAAAAATAAAGAATTATAAATTTATAAAAATCCAAATTGATCGATTTAGTTAAGGGATCTTAATAGTAAAAAAACGAATCTTATCTATTATTTTGATATTATTTGGAAATTAAAACTGGAAAAATATTTTATTCAACAACCTAAATTTAATAATAAAATTATTGAACTTGTAAAGCAAATATGAAAGATTAGTTAAAGAAGTCATAGTTTTTGATCCATTCTTAAATTTTAAATTGGCTAAAAATATTTTATGTAGCTAACAAGCATGTTTTTCGCTGATTGCTAGAGTAATCAATACCAGCTACTTGAGCTGATGTATGATCATTAAGCTTAGGGTTCCTTCTAACATAGTTATAGAAGGATATGAAGGTTGTACATAGGTTTGAGGTCTAAGCTTACTAGATTTTTCTTGGGATAAAGGAGCAAATTTTCTACTCCAACTGGCAACAGTAACATAAGAACTATCAATGTCATATATGTCTTTGAGTAGCTTAGAGATATCTTTAGTAGAAGATTGGTTTAGATAATACAGATATAAAGCACGAAGAATTGTATGCATGGGATATTTCATTCCTTTGAAGTTAGTTTTGCCTTTTACATTTTCACAAGAATTTTAATAGTAGTAGTTTTAAGAACACTAAAAGAATGGATACATTCTTTATCTCAATATTTCAGTTGATTATAGTATTTATAGCTGTGATGGAAAAACGTAGCTTTACCGCACTTTGGACATGACGGATATTTTTGATGACATGCTTATCTTTTCCATACTTGTACAGACCAGTTGAATAACAACGTGGGCATTGGGTCTATTTTTAGTTATAAAGCTCTCTTCTTTCTGGATATAATGGTGAATGGGTAAAAATTATTATAATCCATAGGAGGGGATAGTTTCAATTTTCATATAACTTAACAGGACGAAATTATTAGTGAGGAGGGAGAAAATGATTAAACTTGAGAGTTTTAAAATATCTAAATTATTATTAGAAACTGGGAGTTATCTTAAAAAAAATGAGGTTCCGGATATAATAGTAACCATTATCTTTTATGGATTTATTGCTTATTTTGTTGGTTACCAAATAGGTAAACTCCATTCACATATTTCTAATTTTTTATTTTAAATACCAGAGTGTTGGATTGTTAACACTTTTTAAGACAATTTTTTCTCGGACATTAAACACCTATATTTCACAGGTGTGAGATAATCAAGTGAACCATGAATTCTGTTATTATTATACCAGTTAACATAATCAAATAGTTCATATTCAAGTTCTTCAAAGTCATTAAATATTTTATTAAATGCAATTTAGTTTTAACTACTTTAAAATCCGCTTCTGCTACTGCATTATCATAAAGGTAACCTTTTTTACTTAAAAATCGTTCAATATCGAATATGCTTAAAATTTAATCTATTGCTTTATTCTTAAATTCATTACCTCTGTCAGTATGCAAATATTTATTTCATCCAGTGGTCTCTGAATGCTGTAAAAGGCTCTAGCTACTAATTTAACATCTTTCTTTTCACTAGCAGCATAACATATGAATTTCCGATTAAACAGGTCTATTATCAGGCATATGTAGTTTCATTTGCCGTTAACATTAACATAGGTTAAATCACTAACTATAACATCTAAAGCTTGCTTTTTATTGTAATCTCTATCTACAATATTATCTATCTTATCTTCATTACATTTTGCATTAGAAACTTTATACTGTTTAACGGTATAATTACTGAACTCTTTTTAGCTTTAAAAAATTATGAAAAGAAAATTAAATTCTATAAGAAAAGAATTAGAAGAG
The DNA here is from genome assembly GCA_051744465.1 of Bacillota bacterium. Classification (GTDB taxonomy): domain Bacteria; phylum Bacillota; class Halanaerobiia; order Halobacteroidales; family Halobacteroidaceae; genus Halanaerobacter. Next base: position 2,605 of record JBNJDB010000226.1, read on the forward strand.
CTAAGGGAAGAGTAGAATTAGTTGAAACTAAATATAAAGCTGGCCGAACAACCATAAGCGATTTGTTAGAGAAAGAATTAAATTTAAGGCAACAACAGATTGAATAGGTAAGTGCAATTGTAGATTATAATAAGCAGGTTTATCAGTTAAGGAATTTAATAGATTAGGGTTAATCATTATAAAGGAAGGAGGGATTTGATGCCAGAATTTAATGGATTGAGTGATGAATTAGAAGAGGCTGAATTATCAACTGAAGAATTAGAAGAAATAACAGGTGGGTTTTATGCAGGAGAAACTTCTAGTCTTACTGATAGAGAGATGATAGTTTATTATGGAATAAAACCGCCTCAAGATGAGCAAATAAATATTCAGCCGATGTATGGTATTAATTTGCCTAAAGACATAGGTCTTTAAATTAAGCTACCGGATAATAGCTTAAACAACAAGCCAGGTGGTGATTAATATCCCCTGGTTTGTTATTTCTAAAATATAAAATTGATAATTTTTATTGTGTAGATTTAAAATATATCTTATCTAAAATTCAGGGGGGTTATTGTGCAGTATAATCCAGTTTCAGCGGTTTGGGAG
>JBNJDB010000227.1:0-3181 GCA_051744465.1 Bacillota bacterium
TGCTCATCTTTTTTTAATTTATTTAAAATAGTACTAATCTTTTGACCACTTTTAACCATATTAAAGATAGGTTCTAATATTTTATTCGTATCTTGATAGCCTTGTTCAATTCTTCTATAAGCCCCCGAACCAGTAAAATCTAATGTGCCGTTTATTAGGCTCCCTAAATCTTCTTGAGGAACTATTTCTATAATTTGACATCCAGGATAGATGTCTTTATCTATAAAGTCTGGCTTACTTAAATTTCGACTAAGATAAACCACAAAAACTAAATCGCATCCTTCTTCATATAGAGGTTTAATAGGTGTATTATCTTTAATTCCTCCATCTAAATAGTCTTTATTATCTATTTTTTCTCTTCCAAAAATGATTGGCAAAGCTGAAGTGGCTAATAAAGTAGAAATGAATCTTTCTTGATTACAATTATTTAATTTAAAATAATCAACTTTGAATTGCGGTATTTGGCAGGCAGCAGCATAAAAAGAAATATCACTAGAAGTAACAGCTTCTATTGCTATATTATTTCTTATAATTTCTTTTAAACCAGATCGAGAAAAAACTCCGTACTCTTTTGAGCGGTTAAGCCAATCTAAAATTTTAGAATTTGAACCTAAATTAACTGCAATTTTTCTAATTAAACTATTAGAATCTAAAGATAATATTCGATCAGAACTCATAGATAACCATACTTCTTTTGCAAGGCTTAAATCCCCTTGCACAAACAAAGCACCATTTAAAGCTCCTACTGAGGTGCCTGCTATAGCTTTAATGTTATCTGCAACTCCAAATTCCTCTAACGCTTTCCAAACCCCAATTTGATAAGCCCCTTTTCCACCACCTCCAGCAAAAACAAGACCAATTTTTTTACCCATCTATTTCAACTCCCCCTAAAAAGTTCTAAAAACTCGAAATCCTAAAACACTAGAAGTCTTTTCAAGTTTAGTTTTAACTGAATTACTTATACGACAGCTACTCTTATTACCGCGCCAACTTCCTCCCTTCTTAACTGCCTGAGAATTATTAGAAGAATTAGTCCACTCCCATACATTTCCACTCAAATCATAAATACCTAACTCATTACAATCTTTTTGTCCAACTTCCATTGTAGCCAATCCATTGGAAAAATTCGGGTTTTGCTGCACATTAGTCTCCCCAAAAGCCCAACCAACTTCAGTAAGTTTATTACTTCCAGAATATTTAGTAGCAGCTCCTTCTCTTCCCCCATAAGCTGCATATTCCCACTCTTTTATTGAGGGTAGACGATAACCATTTAAATTATTTAAATTTTCATCAGCTACTGGTTGCCACTTGATTTCATCATAAACCGGATTTAAATTCTCTTTTTTGCTTAGCCAATTACAATAAGCTACTGCTCCATACCAACTAACATAAACTACTGGTTGATCAGCAGAATTAGATCTGTCTACTAAATGAAACTCATCTCCATTATGACCAATTCTAATATACCGAGAAGATATTTTTATTAACTGTTTGTCATGATAGCTTCCATCTTTATTAACTGGATAATCATTTAAAAATTTTATGTATTCTTTATTAGTTATAGGATATTTTCCTGCTACTACATCATAATTCAAATCTATTGCTGGATTACTCTGGTTTGTCCCAGATTTTATAAGCACTAACCCTTTTTTAGGTGCTTTCTTTACTTTTTTTACTTCTACTGTAGCAGCAATACTCAAATTAAGCAACAAATCGACTATTAAATCAAAAACTTCGAGTTCAAAATCAGGTTTGAAATTTGAGTTTTCTTTTAAAATATTACGAACTAATGCTAATTTATCCTTTTGTTCACTGAAATTTTGGTTTTTAAGCTTGACAGCCCCCTTTAACAGAGGAGTTTCATAACTTTTCATTACTTTTAATTTATCTAAAGGAATATCTCTAACTAATTGTTCGATTAATTTTGGATTATTACTTAACTGCAGATGGAAATTTTGTAAGCTAATCTTTTGCTTCGGATCAATATCCAAAGCCTTTAAAGCTTTTTTGATTAACAAAATATCTTCATTTTCCCATTGCCCATTTGTTTTACTAAAAAAATCAGTACAAATGCATATTATTTGTTCTGCTAAATCTAAATCAGAATATAATTGATTTCCCCATTTCAGATGCTCTATATTAAGAACCCATTTCAACAACTTAGTATCATTCTCTATTTTAGTTAAACGATCTTCAATATTTACTTTAGCTTTTCCTATGAATTCCCAAAGGTCTCTTAATTCTCTATCTATATGCATAGTAATCCCATTAAACTTATTATTAACTGCTGTAATTAGCTCAAAAGTTAATAAATTTTCATTTCTTAATTTTTCTATCATCTTTTGCGAAGCATATAAGACTTTACTGCGATTAATTTCAATTTGAGATTCCAATCTCTGATTTTGTCCGGTTAAATTTTTCCACATTTTTTCTAGAAAACCTTGTTGTTCAAGTTCTTTGGCCCTAGCTTCATTAGCTGTAAGAGCAGTTATACTATCAAAAGCTAATTTATTTAAAATAGCATTATTATTTCTCTGACTAGCTATAAATTGGTCCACTACTTCAATAATTTCTTGCTTTTTTTCTTTTGTTAAATCTTTTCCTTTGTTGACCATCAGGTTTTGTTTCATCATACCCACCATCCTTTAAAAAACATTCTCTAATTGATTCAATATTATAATTGGGCTAATAACTTCTTCTTTTTCTCTTGGAATTCTGTTTCAGTAATTATTTCTTTATCTCTTAATTCACCTAATCTTTCTAAAGTACTCAAAACTTCTTCTTTATTATTAGATGAACTAGTTGATTGCTGATTATCTTTTTTAGAAATCCTATTGTAAACTGTATTAACTGCACTTTCAATTGAGCTTCTAGAGCCCCATGCTTTTCTAGTATTCTGTGGGTTTAACAGCCGACAATGTTTAGTTAGTTTATTTTGCTGAATTTTCCAGCCATCAGCTACAGCTAAATTATTCCACCACGTCTTCCCTCCAGCAGTCGAAAAATCTACATTAGGTTTATCTCCTCCTATTTCACAAACTTGATTAATCAACCCTTCTTTTACTACCTTCTTAAATTTCTTACTTAACATCTATTATTCCCCCTTTATAATTTCAGTTCTATTTTCCTTCCGATGTTTAAATTACTATTAATAATTAGAATTAAGTTCCATAAGTTTTTT
>JBNJDB010000228.1:0-3175 GCA_051744465.1 Bacillota bacterium
TATATTTCATGATTTACATCAACAGGGTCATACTATTGTCTTAGTAACTCACTCACATAAGGTAGGAGAACATGCAGAGCGAATCATTAACTTATTAGACGGGAAGATGGTGTAGAGTTATTGGCTATGAGCTATGAGTTGTGAGCTAAAAGATAAAAGCTAGAGATATAGGTTTGAGCTGGGAAAAGGCAGAGAATAGAGATTTAGTGTTTTGATTTTCTGATTTTGAATTCAATTGTCAATTCTCCATTATAAATTATCAATTATATATGAATTATTGCGGGGTGGTAAAGTGATTTTTGAGATTATATTAATTGCGTTAAATAGTTTAAAAGCAAATAAATTGCGAACTTTCCTCTCTATGTTAGGGATAGTTATTGGAGTGGGAGCAGTAATTGCTATTATATCAGTAGGAAGTGGAGCCCAGAGTCGAGTGACGGCTAATATTTCTAACTTAGGGTCTAATCTAATCAGCATTAGTCGCGGCTATAGGCGAGGGGGAGGAGGAAGTATTAGTTCTCAATCGGATAATAATTTTACTCTAGAAATGGCAGATTATATTAAACAGAGTGCTCCTGATGTTAAACAGATTATTCCTAATACTGGAACAAGAGGGTTGTTGATTAAAGGACAAAATAATTTACAAGCAGAAATGGTAGGGACTGAAAGTGCGTATCAAGAGATTTATGATTATTATCCAGCGGTGGGTAAATTTATTACTGAGACAGATTTAAAAACTGCTAGTAGTGTAATTGTTTTAGGCTCAGAGATTATAGAAGAATTATTTCCTAATAATCCTTCCCCATTAGGAGAGCGTATTAAATTTAATAATAATGGTAATACTTTATTATTCACTATTATTGGAGTAATGGAGGATAAAGATACAGGAGGACCAATAGGAGATGTCAATGACAAAGTCTATATTCCAACTACTACTTATTTGAACAAATTAGAGAGTAGTAATTATGTCGATGGGTATACGGCACAGGCAGTTTCTTCTGCAGCGGCTGATGATGCTGTAGGACAAATCGAATATTTTTTAAGTCAATATTTTGGTAGTGAAGATGAGTTTAGAATTATGAGCCAAGACCAAATTTTGAATACAATTACTGAAGTTACTGATTCACTGCGGTTAATGTTAGGTGGCATTGCAGCTATTTCTTTAGTAGTTGGTGGAATTGGAATTATGAATATTATGTTAGTATCTGTAACAGAAAGAACTAAGGAAATTGGAATTAGAAAAGCTTTAGGAGCTAAAAAAAGAACAATTTTATTACAGTTTTTAGTTGAATCTTTGGCTTTAAGTAGTTTTGGTGGTGTTTTGGGAATTGGTACTGGTTTTTTAGGAGCTTATGTTATTGCCCAAATTGCTGGTTGGCCGATGATTATAGTGCCGATGTCAATAGTAGTTGCCTTTAGTTTTTCATTATTGATTGGACTTTTCTTTGGGATATATCCGGCTTTGAAAGCAGCCAATTTAGAACCAGTAGAAGCACTTAGTTACGAATAGTAAGCAAATGATTTCAAAGTGAAAAGTTAGTTGTTTTTATTCCGGGTTTGCAGCCCGGAATATTTTTTTGGAAATCACACCAAAGCACATAATTCGACATAATCATTAAAAATTTTTAGTGATCTTAGAGGAGTTTAAACTATTATGGCGAATTATAACCTTATATATTATAAATTTATATATTGTGAGTAATGCAAGGGGGAGATGAAAATGATAAATAAACGATTATTTTTAATAGGAATGATATTATTAAGTACTTTCACCTTTGCTGTTAGCGCTGAAACTGCTTCTGAACCAAAGCGTATTCTTCTCTTGCATTCTTATCATCAAGGTATGCAGTGGACTCAAGAAATTGAGAAGGGCATTAAAGAAATGTTAGAGCAAGAATTATCTGATTATAGACTATATATTGAATATATGGATAGCAAACGGTTTGATTACCAAGCAATGACTGAAGAATTAAATAATATTTATCATCAAAAATATAAAACAACACCTCCTGATATAATAATCACTTCAGATGACAATGCCTTAAATTTTATATTATCTCATAGGCCAGAAATATTCCCTGGAATTCCAGTAGTCTTTTGTGGTGTTAATAATTTGAATAAGAAAAAATTAGCTACTACAAAGAATATAACAGGAATAGTTGAAGAACCTAGTATCAAAGAGACTATTCAATTAATGTTAGATGTGCATGATGATTTAACTAAAATTGTTGTGATTAATGATAAGACGACTACTGGTAGAGCTAATCGAAAAAAACTTGAGCAGGTAACTCCTTCACTGTCAGCCAAAGTAGATTTTGAATATTGGCAGAATTTTAGCATGAAAGAACTGCAGGGCAAATTAGGAACATTAAAGTCTAATACTGCTATATTATTATTATCTTTTAATCGCGATCGTTTAGACCATACATTTACTTATCAAGAATCAATCAATGAATTAACTCCATATACAGAAGTTCCTATTTATGGTGTCTGGGATTTTTATTTAGGTCAAGGGATAGTTGGCGGGAAATTAATTAGTGGAAGTAATCAAGGGCGAATGGCTGCTGAATTAGTTGTGGATGCTATTGAAGGCAATCCTACAGCTATTAATTCTGCAGTTACTTATAATTCTAATCGATATATGTTTGATTATCAACAACTGCAGCAATTTAATATTGCTCAAGACCAATTACCCACAGAGAGTATGATAGTCAATAAACCGGATTCATTTTATTATAAATACAAGTCGCAGATATGGAAAATTAGTGTTTTAACTGCCTTGATAGTTACTGCAATTTTAGCTGTATTTTTGGTGATGATGATTAAATCAAATAAAGAAAAAGAGCAGGCGGTAAAAAATGCAGAAAGAGCTAATCAAACTAAACGTGAATTTTTAGCGAATATGAGTCACGAGATTAGAACACCGATTAATGCCATTAAAGGGTTACTATATTTAGTTTTAGATACTCCATTATCCTTAAAACAGCAAAATTATTTAGAAAAAATCCAAAGTTCAACAGATGCTCTATTAGAAATTATTAATGATATATTAGATTTTTCTAAAATAGAAGCGGGAAAACTTGATTTAGAAGAGGAAGAATTTTCACTAGATGAAGTATTACATGATTTATCTGCTAAAGCAGCTGTGAAAGCTTATAATAAAGGACTTGATTTC
>JBNJDB010000229.1:0-3175 GCA_051744465.1 Bacillota bacterium
TAGAGCGGATGAAGTTTGATTAATAAGTAAAAAGGGGATATAGCTCAGTTGGGAGAGCGCTTGTCTGGCAGACAAGAGGTCACCGGTTCGAACCCGGTTATCTCCACCACTTATAAATTCAAAATAATGATTGACAATTACTAATCAATGATATACAATAGTTATTGTCGTCATAGTAATTCAGATGATATGCGGGAGTAGCTCAGTTGGCTAGAGCACCAGCCTTCCAAGCTGGGTGTCGCCGGTTCGAGTCCGGTTTCCCGCTCCATTTTAATAACGGAGCATGGCTCAGTTTGGCAGAGCACCTGGTTTGGGACCAGGGGGTCGCAGGTTCAAATCCTGCTGCTCCGACCATATTAGTTAAAGCTCATTTAATAAGATATTGCTGATTTCTTTTAAGACCCTTTTAGGGGTCCTTTTTTTATTTTTTGCAGGTGATATTATTTTCTTGTAGAAATAGTATAATTAAATTAATATTCTAATATTCAAGTTTAGATTTGAATATAGATGTATTAATAATTTTATTTAAGGGAGGTCAGCAAATGAATTATTATATTTATGCTACAGACCATGCGATTAAGCGCTATCAACAGCGGCAAAAAGCTATTAGTCGCCAGAAAGCTATTCATAATATAGTAGAAGGGGTAAAAAGAAGTAGATTAATTGGCTTTGCAAAAGGAAAAAGAGAAGTGCGAGAACATCGGGGCGTAATATTTGTTTGTGAATTAGATGGTCGTAAAATGAATGTAATTACTGTTTTAAATAGTAAGGCTGAATTGAGGTTTTTGGATGATGATGAAAAAAAAGAATATTGTTTTAATGAATAAAAAAATTAGTTGAGAGGAGTTGTTTAAAATTCTAAATCATAAATTCCAAAAAATAAATGATTATTGAAAGTTTTATAGAGCAGAGGATAATATATAAAAGCTAATCTGAGTAGATTAGCTTTTATATATTTTTTGAGTATAATTTAGGCGGGATTTTTCTTGTTGTAGATTGAAATTTGTTATATAATTAGAAACTGCTCTGTTATAAGTTTGATACCAATTTAGGAGGAAAAATATGGAACTAGAAACTATGTTAAATGAGAAACAACAGCAAGCAGTTGAGACTACTGAGGGTCCTGTATTAGTTTTAGCAGGAGCAGGTAGTGGGAAGACAAGAACACTAACTTATCGGGTTGCTTATTTAATTGACCAAGGGGTTAGTCCGTATAATATTTTAACTTTGACTTTTACTAATAAAGCTGCTAAGGATATGGAACGTAAAGTAGAAAACTTAATTGGAGATTTACCCAATAATTTATGGATGGGAACTTTTCATGGGATTTGTGTCCGAATTTTAAGTCGTCATTTAGAAGAACTAGGTTATGATTCTAAGTTTGTTATTTATGACCGCAATGAAAGTGAAGCTTTGATTGAAGATATAATTTTAAGTTTTAATTTAGATAAAGAGGAGTATGAGGTAAGTAAAATTTATGGTATGATTAATAAAGCTAAGCGAAATCTATGGTCGAAAAGCGAGTTTTTAGATAATTATCAAGAAGAGAATCAAGAAGGGGATTTTTATCAAAATATTGCTGATATTTATTTAAAATATAATGAAACCTTAAAGGATAATAATGCTTTTGATTTCAATGATCTATTGGGAAAAACAATTGAATTGTTCCAGGAGAATGAAGAAATTTTAGCTAAGTATCAAGAGAGGTTTGAATATGTTTTAATCGATGAATATCAAGATACTTCACCAGCGCAATATCGCTTGGCCCGGATGATGGGTGCGGAGTATAATAATATCTTTGTAGTTGGTGATGATTACCAAAGTATCTATAAATTTCGGGGAGCAGATATGGCCAATATTCTTAATTTTAGTGAAGATTTTGATGATGCTACAGTTATTAAATTAGAGCAGAATTATCGCTGTAAAGGGAATATTATTAGAGCATCTAATGCTGTTATATCTAATAACTATAGTCAATTTGAAAAAGAGGCCTGGACTACTAAAAACAATGGTGAACCTGTTATAATTTGTGAATCTGAAGATGAGTATAGTGAAGCAGAATATATAGCACGAGAGATAGAGAACTTAGTTCAATTTGGTGATTATAATTATAATGATGTTGCTATTTTATATCGGTCTAGTCATCAATCTAGGGTTTTAGAAGATGAGTTTATTAAAAAACAGATTCCTTATAACATAATCGGGGGCCTTGGATTTTATGATCGAAAAGAGATTAAAGATATAATTAGTTACTTGAAAGTAGCTATTAATCCCCAGGATACTATTGCTCTAAAAAGAATAGTTAGTACTCCTAAACGGGGTATTGGTGCTAAAACAATAGAAAAGATGATTACTCATGCTCAAGAACATGTGCCAGAATTCAATTTGTTGACATTTGGTCAAGATGAAGAGTCACTAGGTCTTTTTGATGTAATGAAAGATGCTAGCCAAGTTGATGGTATTGGTAAAAAGACGGCACGCAAGATAAAGAAATTTCATAATGAAATTGAAGAGTTTATTGCTATTGCTCAATCTGATTTATCTCTACCCCAGATGGTAGAAAGAATTTTGAAAAAGAGTGGTTATTGGGCAATGTTAGAGTTGGATGATTCAGAAACTGCTCAAAACCGAATTGATAACTTAAATGAATTTCTGATTTTGACTAAAAATTATTATCAAAAGAAAAAGACTAGAGAGATAGAAGATTTCTTGCGAGATTTGCGATTATTATCTGACCAAGATGACCTTGAAGAGAGTAATCAAGTGAAGATGATGACTGTCCATGCTGCTAAAGGATTAGAGTTTCCCGCTGTATTTGTAATTGGATTAGAAGAAGAAGTTTTTCCGCATTATAGAAATATGACCAGTGGAGATATAGAAGATTTAGAAGAAGAACGTCGTTTGTTTTATGTAGCGATGACCCGCGCGGGGGAACGCTTGTTTTTGACTTATTCGAAACAACGAAAAAAGTTTGGGGAAATCAAAGATATGATTGCGTCGCGATTTTTAGATGAGATTCCAATTGAGTGTGTCTTAGAAAAAATGCATGATGGGATTATGTATAGGTAGAAAGAAACCAAGCAAAAACTATTGCATATAGATTGCGCAACCTGATTAGCAAAGGAGAAGGCAACTAGGACTACACGAAGTGTTTTTTTGTAGTTTAAAAAACACG
>JBNJDB010000230.1:0-3129 GCA_051744465.1 Bacillota bacterium
CTTCTTTACTTTTGTTTTGGCGACTAGTTCGTTTGATTTGATTTATTTTCTGATTTACTTTTTTTATTTCATCCGGCAGTAAAATGGGAGTTACTACTACCATATCACCATCATAATTATCAATAGAAACTGTAGAGATTACTAAGTCAACATCTTGGCGAGCAATTTTTTCATCCGTCACAGACAAAGCAGAAATTTCATCTACAATCTCTATATTATCAATTGCTTTCTTTAATCTCGTTGCTAAAATTTTAGAACTGCCGATTCCACTTGAACAGACTACTAAAGCTTTCACCTTATCAGCTTTATTTTCCGTATTTTCTACTGCTGCTGCAATGTGCATTGTTAAAAATCCAATTTCGGCATCTGGAATCTGACAATCTAATTCTTCTTCTAATACCTGCGCCGCTTTTTTAGTAGCAGTAAACACCCTACTATACTCAGCTTTTAAATCATCTATAATTGGATTTCTAATTTCCAGCCCCATCTTCAAACGCGAAATAGCAGGTTCTAAATGAGTTACTAATCCCGAAATCAAATTAAGATCATCGGATAAATCCAAATCCATTTCTGTTTCCACTGCTTGTACTAACATCCGCGCTAACTTCATAGCTTCTAACTCTGCATCATCAAGCGGTTCGTCCATCAATTCAATATTTTTTCTCAATTTAGCCCCTTTCAAATGCATCGTAATATAACCTTTTTCATCTTCAGGAATTGTTAACTCAAAGATTTCTTCTAATCTAGCAGCTATTTTTTCCGCCACTTCATATTCTTTAGTTAACTTTAAATTTTCTAATTTATTTTGATTAACATGAATCTTTTCTCCCGACTGCAGTCTCTTAATTGCCAAAGAGAGATGAATTACAAGCCCAATATAAGAACTATTAACCATATTAAAATCAACTTCTTGCAAAATTTGATCAACAGCCTCTTCTAACTGCGCCGATACATCCATGTTAATAAATTCTAAAATATTATTCTTAATTGCAGAAATAGACTTCTGGTCATCCTGTTGACCTAGATTATTATCTAATTTATTGCGAATTAGAGTTAAAACCTCATCCTCTTCCATATTTTCATAAAGAAAATCAATTACTGCTCGTCTAAATTCAGCTTCCGAGCCTTTTAAATAAACACCTACCCCTTGTTTACGAACTAGAGATAATCCCTTTTCCTCAAACCAATCTGAAACTTTATTTAAATCATAACTAATTGTAGCTTCTGTCACTGATAATTTATAAGCCAAAGCAGTCATTTTCTGAAAACGGTCTGAAAACAAGAATTCTTCTATAATATATAGTTTTCTTTCCTGGGGAGTTAGATTTTTACCATCTGTAGTTTCTTCTAAATCTGATTCATATTCTTTGATTAAGGTTGGATCTCCTGTAATTGAAGTTCCCACCCCTGGCTTAGATTCGACTACTAACTCAGAATCATTTAAAATTTTCTTAAGGCTCGATAATTCGCGGTAAACAGTTCGTTTGCTAACTCCAATTTCATCTGCTAGTTCTTTAACTGTTAGGTAGTCTGGGGTTTTAATTAACGTCTTGACAATTTTCTTTTCCCGCTCTGATAATTTTTTCAAATTCATAATCTTTCCCTCCCTCCCCAGCTAAAAATAAAGGTAATTAAAGCAGTGGATGACACCACCACTGCTTTAATTGTCAAATAACTCATCCTTGCTCTTTCAATCTATCAGCAAGTTGATCATAAACCGGACTGTTCATAAAGTTATCTATAGTTAAAAACTCAGCATCAGGCACAGCATCTTTGGCTCTATCTAATAAGTTTTCATGAACTAATACAATATCAGTATCTGTAGAAATCTCATCTACAGCAGAATTATCTACCTCAATATCATCTAAACCAGCCTCTTCAAGTTTATTACTAAGTTGAGTTGCAGCCATGGCACTAGAACCCATTCCGGCATCACAAGCTACAATAATTTTATTGACATCTCCTGCCTCACTCTTAACTTGATCTGCAACAGAAGATTCTTTCCCCTTCAAATCTTCCATATGAGAAGTAGCAGTATCTAAATCTCCAGCATCTTCTTCATTAGGAGACATCTTCAAAATTGCTGCTCCTACAAGGAAAGAAACTACTGCCGATAAAGTGATACCTAACAATACTGGAATAAATTCACCTTTAGGAGTCATAGCCATTTCAGCAAAAATACTTCCTGGTGATGGAGTAGCCACTAAACCAGCTCCCGTAATCACAAATGTTAATACCCCAGTCATTCCTCCAGCAATTACTGACAAAATCATACTCGGCTTCATTAATACATAAGGGAAATAAATTTCATGAATTCCGCCAAAGAAGTGAATAATCATTGCACCAGGAGATGACTGTTTTGCAGTCCCCTTCCCAGCAAACCAATAAGCTAATAACAATCCTAAACCAGGTCCAGGGTTAGTTTCTAATAAGAACATAATTGACTTCCCAGCCTCTTCAACCTGCTGCACGCCAATCGGACTTAGAACTCCGTGATTAATAGCATTATTTAAGAATAAAACCTTTCCTGGCTCAATAAATATAGAAGCTAAAGGTAACAAGCCTGCATTAACTGTTATTTCTACTGCAGCTCTTAATATATCATTTAAAGCAGAAACCACAGGTCCAATTCCTAAATAACCAAGTAAAGCAATCATCATACTTAAAATCCCAGCTGAAAAATTATTAACTAACATTTCAAAACCAGACGGAATTTTACCATGAACTGCCTCATCAAATTTCTTAATCAACCAACCACCAAAAGGTCCCATTATCATTGCACCTAAAAACATTGGAATGTCTGCACCAACAATCACACCCATCGTGGATACTACTCCAACCACTCCGCCTCGTTTACCACCAACCATTTTACCGCCAGTATAACCAATTAATAGTGGTAGCAAGAAATTAATCATTGGATCAACTAAAGAAGCTAAATCTTCATTAGGAAACCAACCATCAGGAATAAATAAAGCAGTAATAATCCCCCACGCAATAAAAGCACCAATATTAGGCATTACCATACCACTAAGAAATCTTCCGAACTTTTGAATTTTCTGTCTCATACTATACACTCCTTTTGTGAATTAATTTATTTCCAATTGGCCAATTGGAGTGTTTTCTTTTCTT
>JBNJDB010000231.1:0-3128 GCA_051744465.1 Bacillota bacterium
GTAGAAAGAGGTTGTAATGTTGACCAGCCTCGTAACTTAGCTAAAAGTGTTACAGTAGAATAATTATATTTTATTACCTGGGGGAGAGATTCTCCAGGTCTTTTTATTTTTTGGGTTCTATATTTATTTTTAAGAAAATGAAAGGATTTTACATATTTTTGTTGAAATTTAATTGTAATAGATATAAAAAAGGGGGATATCATGGAAGAAAATAGTAAAAAGGTTAACTTTAAAGATGAAGTTAAGTTTGAAGTTTGGATTATCAATCTTAATAGGTGTATTAATTTCAATTCCGCTGGGAGAGGGAATTACAGTTTTATTAAGTAATTTTATTAACTTAGGAGATAAGATGGTTTATATTCGAAGTATAGTTGATTTAATAGTACTTATATTTGTTTTAGAAATTTTATTGAATAAATTAATTATTTCGAAAGTAAGAAGTTTAATTAAGATAATGGCTAAGGTGGAACAAGGAGAGTTAGATTTAAGTGATTTGGATGTTGATGCTAAAGATGAAATTGGTGTATTAAAAAAGCGAACAAATAGCATGATTAATAAGCTACAAGTAAATATTAAAGAGATGATGATGGAAGTTAAGGATTCAGTAGCAGATTTATCTGCTTATAGTGAAGAATTATCTGCATCAGCAGAAGAAGGTAATGCTACAATTGAGAATACTAATCAATTAATTGAGAATATTTCGGGAAATATTCAACAGATATCAGCTAGTTCTGAAGAAGTTAATAGTTTTGCTCAAGAATCTGCTTCACAAACTGAAGCAGGTGAAGAAAAAATAGATACTACTTTATCTAGTATGGAGCAAATTAGCGATTCAGTAAAAGAAGCAGTTGAAGTTATTAAAGGGCTGGAAGGTAACTCAAAAGAAATTGGTAAGATAGTAGATCTAATTACTGATATTGCTGAGCAGACTAATTTATTAGCTTTAAATGCGGCAATTGAGGCGGCTCGAGCTGGGGAAGCAGGACAAGGTTTTGCTGTAGTAGCAGATGAGATTAGAGATTTAGCAGAGCAGACGAATCAAGCTACTGATGATATTTCAAAATTGATTAATAATACGCAATCTCAAGCTGATAAGGGGTTAGAGGTTATTGAACATGTTGAGAGTGAGGTAAATACCGGTCAAAATGTGGTTGAAAAAGCAGGGGAAATGTTTTATGATTTAAAAGAAAATAATGAGCAAACAGCAAAGCAAATAAAGCAGACTGCTGAAGCTGCACAGAAGTTGGCCCATGATAGTGATGAGGTCAATCAAGCAACTTATGATATTGAAACTGTATCTAATGATATTGCTACTTCTTCACAGGAAATGGCTGAAATGGCTCAAGATTTAAGTGAAGTAGTAGATAAATTTGATGTTTAAATTAAGAAATAAATAGAATTATTTTTATTTTATCTGCAAAGGTGACTTATAACCTACATAATTTGTAGGAATTATTAAGTCACCTCATTATTATTTTTGAATTATTTAATAATTAATTACCGAATATTATTGACAATTTAATTTAGAATGTTATAATTTAATTTAGCAATTGCTAAATTAGGGAGGTAAATTATGATTTATCTAGGGACTATTTTGCTCGCTACAATATTATATTTTAAAGATAAGAAAAAAACAGTCAATGGAGTTAAAAAAGGGATTCAAAAGATGACTAAACATGCTCCGGCATTTTTAAATATGATGATTTTAGTAGCACTATCATTGCATTTTATTTCGCAAGAGATGATAGTAGAGTATTTAGGGGCAGGCAGTGGAGCTACAGGGCTTGCCTTAGCTGGATTTTTTGGTTCGGTCACTTTGATGCCTGGTTTTATTGCTTTTCCTCTAGCGGGGATTTTGTTAGATAAAGGAGTTAGTTATACAGTGATTGCAGTATTTACTACAACCTTAATGTTGGTTGGATTTCTAACTTATCCCGTAGAAAAAGAATACTTTGGAGTTAAAGTAACTATTATTAGAAATGTTATTAGTTTAGTACTAGCTTTAATTGTCTCATTATTAGTCGGTATTTTTTATGGTGAGGTGAGCTTATTATGAATAGGAACCAACTAAAAAGATATAGTTTGGCTATTTTATTTTTTATAGTTATAGGAGTAAGTTTTATAGCTAATTATGTGCCAGGACAGGATGTTTTTTTTAAGTTTTCGGATTTTTTAATGACAATGCTTAAATTTTTACCTGCTGTCTTTATCTTAATTGGCTTATTTGAAACTTGGGTTGATAGAGAAGTAATAGAAGGTCATTTAGGAGATAAATCAAATTTATTGGCTTACGGTTGGGCAATTTTATTAGCTGGGACAACAGTAGGCGGTTTATATGTTGCCTTTCCTGTGGCGTATGCTATTTACAAAAAAGGAGCTAGTTTGCGTGTGATCTTTACTTATGTTGGCGCTGCAGCAGTAGCTAGAATTCCGATGACTTTATTTGAAGCTTCTTTTGTGGGATTGAAGTTCACTATTATTCGGTTATTAATTACTATTCCATTGATTATTGTGAGCAGTATTTTATTAGAAAAATATCTTAAAGGGCAGGGCTTTGAAATGCAGTCGCCTGAAGAAGAAAATAAGGAGTGAATCTAATGGAAAAATTAGCAGTTAAATTAAAAGCATTAGCAGATAAAAAGAGACTTAAAATGTTAGAATTACTGCTGCAGAAGAATTACTGTGTTAAAGCTTTGGCTAAAGAACTAGATATGTCAGAATCAGCAGTTTCCCAGCATTTAAAAAAATTGAGAGAAGCAGGTTTAGTGGTAGGAGAGAAGAAAGGTTATTGGGTTCATTATGTAGTGCAGGTTGGTCAAGTGACTGAGTTGGCAGAAAAGTTGATGGCATTGACTGAGCAAGAAGAAGTGCAAGAAGAGAGTAATTGTTGTCATGAATAATTTTGATTCTAAATTTAATAGTTGACAATCCAGTTTAGAATGTTATAATTTAATTAAGTGAATACTTAATTAAAAAAGGAGGAGCTATAATGTGTGATCCTAAATGTGAACACCCAGAAAGACTAAATAGCAGAGAGCCTAGTGAATGTAGTGAAGAGCAGATAAAAAAGTGTCATGGAGAAGAAGCGCTTGAAGATGAACATTCTTGTGAATAATAATAATTAAAGC
>JBNJDB010000232.1:0-3114 GCA_051744465.1 Bacillota bacterium
TACTATGCAAACTGTGCAATTGGTATGCTTTTATTTATTGATTTCTTTTAATTCTCCATTTTCAATTATCAATTGCCAATTATAACTTTTTATAACACCACTTCTTTATGACGTGCTACATGACAATTAATATTAACTACTACTGGTAACCCTGCTATATGAGTAGGGAACTGTTCAATATTAACTGCTAAAGCTGTAGTCTTACCACCTAATCCTTGCGGGCCAACTCCTGTCTGATTAATTACCCCTAACAACTCTTCTTCTAAAGTTGCAAATTTGGGCTCAGGATTAGCCTCACCAATATCACGAAGTAATGATTTTTTAGCCAGTACAGCTGCTTTATCTAAGGTACCACCAATTCCCACTCCCACAACAATCGGCGGACACGGGTTAGGCCCAGCTTCTTCTACTACATCAACAATAAATTCTTTTACTTCCTCAGCCCCAGCAGTTGGATTAAACATTTTCATCTGACTCATATTTTCACTACCGAAACCTTTAGGAGCTACTGTTATTTTTAAATCAGAGCCAGCTACAATTTCAGTATGAATAACCGCTGGCGTATTATCACCTGTATTATTACGCTCAATTAATGGGTCACTAACAACAGATTTTCTTAGGTATCCTTCTTCATATCCTTGCCGTACGCCTCTATTAATTGCTGTAGTCAAATCAGAACCAACTATTTTTAAGTCCTGACCAACTTCTAAAAAGACTACAACCATCCCCGTATCCTGACAGATAGGTACTTCTTTTTCTTCAGCAAGTTCAGCATTTGCTATTAATTGTTCTAAAATTTCTTTAGCTACTTCAGAATCTTCTGTTGCTAAATGTTTATGATAAGCATCAACAACATCATCACCTAAATTATAATTAGTCTCCTTACACAATTGAGCTACAGTTTCTACTATCTGGTCTGTTTCTATAGTTCTCATTATTCATGCCCCCTATACTATTTTAGCAAATATCAACATAAAAATTAACCATTAATTTTATAAGTTTCTAAAACCTTTGTCAACTCTACTTCCAAGTCCGTTTCAGGAATCTCATTTTTGATATCTTGCTGGTCATAAACTGAAGATAGATGAGTTAATAATAGCTTCTCTACTTCTGCTTTAGTTCCAAATTGAACTGCATCTTTAACAGTCATATGCCCTGCTGAACGGCGATTTGCATCTTCTTCTAACAGACTAGCTTCAGCTAATAATAAATTAGTTCCTTTAAAAAACTTAATTAATGATTCATCTAAAGAAGTATCTGCAGTATAACCTAAACTAAAATCAGCTGTAGCTAATTTAATTCCCAAACATTCTTTAGAATGAGTAGTCGGATGAAAATTAAATTCAAGTTCTCCAAATTGTAAGTTATTATCTTCTTTTAATTCCTGAAGATGAAATTCATCCCCTACTTTTGCTCGAATAAAATCCAATTCCTCACTAGCAGAAAAAGGAAGATAAACTTCTAACGGTTCTTGGCGCAAACCATTTTGAATTGCAATCATAATTGCATAATGCAAAGGAAACAAATCTAGAAAATGGTCTAAATGCAAATGAGATATGATTACTGCATCTAATTCATGACAAGGAATAACCTCTTCTAGATTACCTAAAGTTCCCGAACCAACATCAACTAAAATACTATGATTATCATGTTGAATCAAATAACTAGAACAACCACCATCCGCAGTAGGATAGGGCGAAAGATTACCTAATACAGTTAATTCCATCTCAAGTTTCCTCCTTATAATTCTCTATTCTTCTGTCGGGCATAATCTAATGCTTCTCTTCTAGTATTAATTAAACCTTGGCCCTGTTGTTGCTCGACCTTAGCTAATATTTTTCCAACTCTTGGCCCTTCTTCTACACCTAATTCTTGCATTAAATCAGCCCCACTAATCAGTTGTTGCTTAGTCCGCTCATCAAAATCTTCTTTAGTAGCAATTAGCTCACGTAAAAAATCCAATCTAGCTGACAAATCTGTTTTAGAAAGAGCAGTTGAGCTAGCAGCAGCCAATAAACAGACATCTGCCACTGAATCTGAAACTGCTTTAAAGAATCTATATTTACTACCAAAACTGGATTTATCAGTAGCAGATAATTCTAAAGGACGTTTATAATAACGCAATAAAAGGAGTATATATTTTATTTGTTGGTTGCTAAAAGTGAGCTCACGCAAAATAGAACGTATTTGCCCTAAACTAGCTGATTGCTTAGCACATTCTTGACCTAAAACAGCTAATTTTAATAATGGTCGTCTAGATTTATCTATTTTACTCTGCCAATAATCTGTTGTTAATAATTCTTCAATCTCTTCTACTACAGTTTTAGAATAACTTGTTACTTCGTTTAACTGAAATTCAGATAAGACACCTAGTTTATCTAAATAATCTATATTTTCAGCAACTCCAGGATAGGAAAATATTTTAACAAGTTCTTCTCTACTCCGCTCATTAGCTATTTGTTCTAATTTTTTCACTTCTGGTAGCATTAACTGTTCAGTACTAGCAGTAATAGCAAAATCTAATTGCGCTTTAAATCTAACAGCCCTTAAAACGCGCAAGGGATCATCTGCAAAAGATTCATCAGTCACAGCCCTCAGTATGCCCTGGTTAATATCATTTAATCCCCCATAAGGGTCAATCAATCCTTTTCTAGGATGCTCAGCTTGATTAATATTTAAAGCTAAAGCATTAATAGTAAAATCTCTTCGGCTTAAATCTTCTTCAATAGAAGCCCCAGCTAAAGCACTAAAATCGTAAACCAAATCAGAAGTTACTATACGATAGATTGCCCGAGCACTATCTAAAACAACAAAACTCCCATTTATTTCACCTGCAAATTTTCTTGCAATTGCTCTAGTTGGACCCTCTACTACTAAATCAACATCTGCTATATCTCTATTCAAAAAATAATCGCGCAATACTCCTCCAACAAAATAAAATTGTCCTTCTACATCTGCTAATAAATTCTTAACCTGAACTAAATCCATTAATAAACACCTCTTTGCCGAGTAAAAAACAAAAAAGACTCCAGTATCCCTGGAATCTCTCTGCTACCATTATCTCCTTTATTCTTTGCAATTATTACAATAACCATAAAATTTCATTTTATGTTC
>JBNJDB010000233.1:0-3084 GCA_051744465.1 Bacillota bacterium
ACGGATTATTTAGTTGTAGGAGCTAATCCGGGTTCAAAGTATCAAAAAGCGCAAGAATTAGGAACAACTATTTTAACTGAAGATGAATTTAAAGAACTATTAAAAAGATGATATATTTAAGATAATAAGAAGGAATTTACAATTTTTCATAGAAAATCAGTCTTAAGACTAGTTATACTTATGTTTTTTTACATTAATTTCATAATAGGGGGTAGAAAAGAGATGACAAGTAAGAATTACAGTAAAGTTGCTTTAGTCAGTGTTTTAATCTTACTATTGTTTCTAGTGGGGTGTTCAGAAGAACAGGATGACTTAGCGAAGAGTACAATTGATGTTAATGCGGATGGTGGACAAGTCGAGTTAGAGCCTGATAAAAGTGTTTATAAAATTGGGGAGCAAGTTACTTTAACTGCTAGTCCTAATGATCAATTTACAGGTTGGGTAATTAATGGTGAAACTCGGTCTGAGAGTCAAACTACAATTACTATTCAAGATCCGGTTGTAAAAGTACAGGCAGGATTTGAGCAGGATAGTAGTGGTGATGATGGAACAGATAGTCCAGATGATGGTTCAGATGATTCTGGTGACGAGCCACAGGCAGAATATAGTATTACGGCAAATTCTAACAATTCTGAGAATGGAGAAGTTACAATTACTAATCGAGATACAGGAGAGGAAATTAGTAATGGTTCTTCAGTTGTAGAGGGTACAGCTGTTGAAGTATCAGCATCTGCTAAAGAAGATGGTTATCAACTTACTGAGTGG
This sequence comes from Bacillota bacterium, assembly GCA_051744465.1. Lineage (GTDB taxonomy): Bacteria > Bacillota > Halanaerobiia > Halobacteroidales > Halobacteroidaceae > Halanaerobacter. Next base: position 766 of record JBNJDB010000233.1, read on the forward strand.
GAGCTCAATGGTGAAAAGATTTCTGATGATAGTGATACTTATATAATTGATAGTTTAGAAGAAGATGTAACTATTACTGGTTATTTTGATAATAAGTCAGAAGTTTCGGCTGAACCATCGGGGAAGGTATCAGGTATTACAGTTAAGGCTTATGATTTGACTGGTACTGAATTAGGTGTATTATATGAAGATGGGTCATCGTCTGAAATAACAGTTGATACTGGGAAAGAGATTATTTTAACAACAACAGGAGCAGTTGATGACTATGGATTATATAATTGGGGAATTAATGGTACTAAAAAATATGAACAGCAATTAACTGAGCTTGGTGGTGACCAAGGTGTCAAAGTAGAGGTTACTAAATCTTTGACGGGAACTAACCAGATTACACCTGTTTATAGTCCGATTGTACTTGATACTAGTTATACAGCTGATAAGGGTACAATTTTAGGTGCTATACGAGAAGGAAAAGAAAAAGGTAAGATTTATGGTCCATTAACAGAAAAGGATCTATCTGATGTTACTTACTTGAATGCTACAGGATATGATATAAGTGATTTAGGAACAATAGTAGATTATTTAGATAATTTGGATCACTTGATTTTAAGAAGAACAGATGTTGATATAGATAATAATGATTTAGAAACTATTTCTAAATTAACCAGCTTAAAAACTTTAGAACTGAATAATCCAGATGGGGAAATGAATATTGACTATATTGATGATTTTTCTAAATTAGATAAATTAACAAATCTAACTTATTTAGACCTTCGATATAATAATGTTCAGAATGTTGATTTTATTCAAAATATGACTAAATTAGAAACTTTGAATTTGATAGGAAATGATGTTAAATTAGTCAATCCATTAACGAAATTAGATAATTTAAAAACAGTTAATTTGAGGCATAATGATGCAGTTTTAATGACCGAAGATTCAGCAGAAAATGTTCCAGATACATCGCCAGTTGACCAAGCTATTTTAGAAGATAGAACTGGATTAAGCTTTGCTGATTCTAACTATACTGATTTAAGTGCTTGGAAACAGCATGTAGAAACAGTTGCTGGTGGGAATAATTATGATTTGCATAATGAAATAGCTGGAACAGTATATGCTACTTCATATCCTACTCTAACAAGAAGTGTTCAAGGAGATGGAGAAGGGGAAATAGTTTTATCTCCTAGCCCAGCTAATGGTAAATATTATTATCCGGGTTCTGAAGTTACAATCTCAGCACAAGCAGGGCCAAATTCAAGTCTTACTAGTTTGGTTGTTGATGGTAATGATATTAATAGTGGCGATACAATAACTATTGATGGAGATACTACTATAACTGCTGAATTTGCTAAAAATTAATAAATTGACCTTATAATTTAAGAGAAGAAAGGAGAGCTGCAATGAAGAGATTAGTTTTGATTACTTTGGTTTTAGTTCTGATTTGTTCTGTTAGCGTTTCAGCTGAAAATAACTTTGAAATTTCAGCTGGAGCTATTGAAGGACAAAATATAGAAGATTTTATTCCCGGCGCTAAAGTAAAGTTGACTACTGATGAGCTGAACTATAATGATTTATATGATTTAGTAGAGTTAACTTCTACTTTTGGAGTGGATGATCCAAATTATAGTTTTATTTCTTCTGATTTGATGTTTTATTCTAGATTAGGAGATTTAGAGGCTGATAATAGATACTTTGGATTAGGTGTTAAACATTTATTTTTGGATAATTCACTCGCTTCTAATTTTATTTTTAATAGTGATATAACTGCTTATAGTGTACCGCTAGCTTTGAAATTAGAAGAGGATTATGGGATGTATGATATCTTTTTTAACGGTAGTGCATTTAAGGGGCTTTATGGTATGACTGTACCTGGAGATGATGCTAGAGCAAGCTTTAGTGGCTATGATATTGACTTAGGAATTAAATTTAATTTAGAACAGTTGGATTTGCAATTGAGTTATAAACAAGAGAATTATTCGTTTGCAGGAGATAGTGATATAATTGGTGCAGAGGATTTTGATGATGACTATAGAGGTTTGTTTGCCGGGTTATATTTTTAAAAGATTATTTGGTTTATCTCTGACAAGAGGTCCTTGTGACCTCTTGTTTTTTTAGTGTCTATAATTTATAATAAAAATAAATTTAATGATGTTATTTATTGGTTTTTGTATTTCTTAGTATTTTGATTTTGTGGTTTTGAATTTAATTGTCAATTATCCATTTTAAATTATCAATTATGATAGAGGAGGTGAGAATAATCAATTATAAAACCAAACTAATAACAAGAACTGGTTTATTATTAGCATTAACCATCGGATTGCA
>JBNJDB010000234.1:0-3080 GCA_051744465.1 Bacillota bacterium
ATTGCATACAATTCACCATTAACCGTTCCCACAATAACATTATCCTCTGTTATTGCTGGAGCAGAATACATAATTGATGAAGCTGCTTCGAACTTCCAGTTTAATTTACTAGTTTTAGCCTCTATAGCATATAAATATCCTCTTTTGTCACCAAAGTATACTATACCATCCTTTATTTTAGGTGCAGAATAATAAATAGCTCCTCCTGTCTTCAAATGCCAAATTTCTTCTCCTGTCTGCGAATCAATTGCATGAAATTCACCTGCTTCTAAACCGCGTGCAGTAGTTCCAAAAAAAGCTGTCTCCTCTTCAATAGCTGGAGTAGAGATGACTTCAGAATCGGTTTCAAAATTCCATTTTTGTTGACCTGTCTCTCTATTTAAAGCATATAGATTCTTATCTTTGCTACCAATATAAACAGTATCACCTAGTACTAATGGTGATGAACTAACCTGATAATCTCCTTGTGATTCCCACTCTAAATTTACATTTTTCTTAATTTCTTGCCCCTGATAAATACCTCTATTTTGTAAATCTCCTCCTCCCATAGACCTCGTTTGGCTAAAATTAGCTTTGATATCTAAATCACTCTCTATAGTTACAGTTTTAGGATTTTCTGTTCCAGATAAACTCCCTCCCCACGATGAAAAACTCCATCCTTCTGCTGCTCTAGCAGATATAACTACATCTTTTCCATACTGATATTCTTCTTGCTCACTTACAACTTTAACCTCTCCTTGCCCATCATTTGAGACTAGATTCAACTTGTGATTTTGATCATTACAAGATATCACAAATAATAATAAAGTCAAAACTAAAATAATTAGCCCTAATTTCTTTTCAATTTTCATCATACTACCCCTCTCATTAATTTTTATCCATCTTTCTCCATTATTATATATTATATGTAACTTATGCTTGACCTGCAATTAATTATAAAAAAAAGAGTCTACCTGATTAAAATCAGGTAGACTCTAACTACTAATAATATCTATTTACTGAGCCATCATCTTTGTGATTTTATTACTAAACTCAACAGGATCCTCAGGAGTAAATCCTTCTACTAAAGAAGCTAAAGAATATAGCAATTCACTATACTGCCCTAACTGCTCAGAATTACCCTGTTGTTGGTGCATATCTTTCAATTTAGAGAACAATTGATGATTAGGATTAATTTCTAATATCCGTTCTGCTTGCCCCCCAGGTTGATCCATTTTCTCTAAGATTTTCTCCATTGACATACTCATTCCTGCCTCAGAGCTAACCAAACAGACAGCACTAGACTTCAAACGCTTACTTAAGCGCACATCATCTACTTGATTTTCTAAATTATCTTTAATTGCTGTTAATAACTCTTCATTTTCTTCTTCCTCTTCTTCTTCAGATTCTTCATCTACTAAGTCTAAATCTCCACTTAAAACTGATTTAAACTCTATTTCATCATATTCTCCTAAGTTATTAATTACAAATTCATCTATTTCATCAAAGAAATAAAGAACTTCCAGTCCTTTTTCCTGTAATAATTCCATCTGTGGTAACTTTTCAACTGTACTCTGCTCTTCACCAGTTACATAATAGATTACATCTTGGTCAACATCCATCCGCTCTACATAACCTTCTATAGTAGTCAACCCATCATCAATATGAGAAGAAGGAAATAACAATAAATCTACTAATTTATCTCGTTTATCACCATAAGTCATATTAACTCCGCTCTTAATCAATTGCCCAAATTGACTCCAAAATTCTTTATATCTATCCCGCTCGTCAGTTAACATTTTCTTTAATCTTTTCAAAACAGCCTTTTCTAAGTTCTTACCAATTACTTTTAACTGTTTATTATCTTGCAAAGTTTCTCGTGACAGATTTAGAGAAAAATCAGGCGAATCTACTAAGCCCCGTACAAATCTCAAATAATCTGGCAATAGCTTTTGACATTTATCCATCACAAAATTATTTTTAGAGTATAATCTAATTCCTTGGTCAAAATCTTCCGAAAAGATATTAGAAGGAGCTTGTTTAGGAATAAATAATAGAGTAGTATATTTAACTAAACCTTCTACTTTTTTATGTATTACCTCTAATGGCTCAGACCAATCATGAAAAACTTCTTGATAGAACTCATCATATTGCTCATCAGAAATATTAGTTTTATTCTTCTTCCACAATGGTTTCATAGTATTTAGTGTCTTTACTTCTTCTGTAGTTTCCCCCTCTTCATCCTCTTCATAAAACTTCATCTTAATTGGGTATTCTACATAATTAGAATACTTTTGCACTAAATCTTTAATAGTTTGGCGGTTAGTTACATCGATTTCATCACCAGTAGCAGTAAAATCATCTCGTAAATCTAATTTAATTGTTGTACCGCGCTTTTCTTTTTCAACTTCTTCAATAGTATATGTCCCATCACCAGTAGATTGCCATTTAATACCTGTATCCTCTTTAGGAGCGCGAGTCAATAAAGTAACCTTTTCCGCTACCATAAACGCTGAATAGAATCCAACTCCAAATTGTCCAATCAAATCTACTGCATCTTCATCATCTTGATGTTCTTGTAATTTTTTAATAAATTCTTGTGAACCCGATTGAGCTATAGTTCCAATATTTTCAATTACTTCATCATGAGTCATTCCAATACCATTATCAGAAATAATAAATTGATCATTATCTTGGTCAACATCTAAATTAATTTCAAAATCAGAGTCACCTTCTAATAAATCTACATCAGTCAGAGATTGAAACTTCACTTTATCAATTGCATCAGAAGCATTAGCTATTAATTCCCGTAGAAAAATTTCTTGATTCGTGTAAATAGAATTAATCATCAAATCTAACATTCTTTGCGTTTCCGTTTTAAATTCTCGTTGTTCTAATTCTTGTTCGGACATCTGAATCAACCTCCTTAGTTTTTTCTAAAATTAATCTTCTTCTATCGTCCACAAAACATTTTAGCATCTATTAGCATTTAATGTCAAACGTTTTAGGCAACTAAATGAAAAAAACCTCTTCGAGCTATCGAAGAGGGCCAAGCTTATTTGATAAATTTTATTTTTTCTCCCCGCGAATTAATTACAGCA
>JBNJDB010000235.1:0-3052 GCA_051744465.1 Bacillota bacterium
TTAGAAAAAGGCGAACATTAATATTGAATCATCATTTTAAACTTCGTAATTACGTTGACAATAAGCTGAAAATTTGCTATTATATTAGTGTTGATTAGGAAATTATTAATTTTTAGGAGGAAAACATAAATGATTAAGCGTTATTCTTTGCCTAAAATGAAACAAGTATGGAGTATAGAAAATAAGTTTGATTATTGGTTAGATATTGAAATAGCAGTCTGTGAAGCTTTGTCTGAAACTGGAGAAATTCCTGCTGAAGCAGTGACAAAGATTAAGGAGAATGCTGATTTCACAGTAGAAAGAATTAAAGAGATTGAAGCTGAAACAAGACATGATATGTTAGCTTTTTTAGGAGCAGTTAAAGAGAATTTGGGTGATGAATCAAAATATATACATAAAGGATTAACTTCGTCTGATATCAAGGATACTGCACGAGCTTTGCAATTAAAGGAAGCTACAGAATTAATTATAGATGATTTAGAATCATTAGCACAAATATTGGCGACACATGCTAAAAAATATAAGATGCAAGTTATGATTGGTCGAACTCATGGAGTTCATGCTGAACCTGTTACTTTAGGATTGAAGTTTGCTAATTGGTATTCTGAAATTAACCGTCATCAAGAACGAGCTGAAGAATTATTAGAACGAGTCAGTGTTGGTAAAATATCTGGTGCTGTAGGAACTTTTGCTAATATTGAGCCGCAAATAGAAGAGTTAGCTTGTCAGCAATTAGATCTTAAGCCAGCAGCAATTTCATCACAGATATTACAGCGCGATCGTCATGCTGAGTTTCTATCTGTCTTGGCTAATATAGCTAGTTCTTTAGATAAGTTTGCAACTGAAATTCGTAATTTACAGCGGACAGATATTTTAGAAGTAGAAGAATCCTTTAAAAAAGGTCAAAAAGGATCTTCTGCAATGCCACATAAAAAGAATCCTATTGTTTGTGAGCGAGTATCTGGTTTGTCACGTGTAGTTAAATCTAATGCTCAAACAGGTTATGAGAATGTTAACTTATGGCATGAAAGAGATTTAACTCATTCTTCTGCAGAACGAGTTGTATTGCCTGATAGTAGTATTTTAGTTGATTATATGTTGACTAAATTTGGAGATGTAGTGCAAGAATTGGGCGTACATGAGGATAATATGCAAGATAATTTAGAAAAAACAAATGGATTGATCTTTTCGCAAAAAGTAATGTTGAATTTAATTGATCAGGGAATGCTAAGAGAGGATGCCTATGATATAGCCCAGCGAAATGCGATGAAAGCTTGGGAAGATGATCAAAGTTTTAAGGAATTATTATTAGCTGATGAAGAATTATTAGAGTATTTAACACCACAAGAGATAGATGAAATATTTGATTATTCTTATCATTTACAGAATATAGATGTTATTTATCAAAGACTGGGGTTAGAATAATTGATAATGAAGAATGGAGAATTGAGAATTATAAACTAAGAAATAAAAAATATAGAGATCTGTTTTATTATATTATGGTTTTGAGTTTTAATTATAAATTGTCAATTATCAATTCTAAATTGAACTTATAGGGGGATTTTTTAAATGTCTACAACGGTTTTAGTTGGAACACAATGGGGCGATGAGGGTAAAGGTAAAATCACTGATATGTTATCTAGACAAGTAGATATAGTAGGCCGCTATCAAGGTGGTAATAACGCTGGTCATACGGTAGTAGTTGAGGATGAGGAATATAAATTACACTTAATTCCTTCTGGAATTTTATATGAGGATACTAAGTGCGTAATTGGTAATGGAGTAGTAATTGATCCGCAAGTATTGATTGAGGAATTAGATAATTTAGCTGAGCGCGGGATTGAAGCTAATAATTTATGTCTTAGTTCTAAAGCTCATGTAATTATGCCTTATCACCGCATCTTGGATAAAGCTGAAGAAGCAAGAAAAGGTGATGGTAAAATAGGAACGACTGGTAAAGGAATTGGACCAGTTTATCAAGATAAGATTGGTCGTTTTGGAATTAGATTAGAAGATCTATTAAATGAGGAAGAATTTACAGCTAAGGTTAAAGAAGTGGTTGAACTAAAGAATTTAATTTTAGAAAATGTATATGGTTTAGAACCACTAGATGCGGAAGAAATCATTGCTGAATATTTAGAATATGCTGAACAATTAGAAGATTATATAGTAGATACTTCTTTACTTGTTAATCAAGAGATAGATAAAGGAAATAATATATTATTTGAAGGAGCCCAAGGAACTTTATTGGATATTGATCATGGAACTTATCCTTTTGTAACTTCTTCTAACCCAACTTCTGGAGGTGTCTGTCCGGGAAGTGGAGTTGGTCCAACTAAAATTGATAATGTTTTAGGAGTAGTTAAAGCATATACGACTCGAGTTGGCGAAGGTCCTTTTCCTGCTGAACTAGAAGAAGAGGTAGGTCAGCATTTAAGAGAAAAAGGTCATGAATTTGGTACTACTACTGGTCGACCACGACGTTGTGGCTGGTTTGATGCTTTAATTGTAAAGTATGCGGCGCGAATTAATGGTTTGACTGGTTTAGCAATTACTAAGTTAGATGTTTTAGATGAACTAGAAGAGATTAAGCTGTGTACTGGTTATAAGTATCAAGGAGAAGTTTTAACTGAGTTTCCAACTAATGAAGAGACGTTGCTTAATTCGGAGCCTGTATATGAGACTATGCCGGGCTGGCAAGAGGATACAACTGAAATTACAAATTATGATGATTTACCTGCTAATGCTAAGGACTATTTAGATAGAATTTGTGAATTAACAGGTGTTAAATTAGATATCTTGTCTGTTGGCCCTAAGCGGAAGCAGACAATGGTTTTAAATGAATTATTTTAAAAAGTAATTAAGTATTAACTAATTTGTTCTACCAAAAATTTGGGAGTCCTGTGACTGGTGGATTCATGGAATTAACCATGGGGAAATAGGACTCGATATATTTGATCGCCCGCCTGGATGACTGTTTCATGTCATCTGGTCGGGCGATTTTTTATTTATAAAATCTTTGAATTAACAGAAACTAAATATTAATAAGATT
>JBNJDB010000236.1:0-3046 GCA_051744465.1 Bacillota bacterium
TATCATTTTCAGACAGAAGATGAGTTGATTACTTGTCAACTAGATGCTAGAGGAGAAGAGACTGTTTCCTATTCTCTAACAGCTACTAAGCGGGGCTCATTTACTTTTGCTAATTTATATATCAAGTTTAAGGGGAGAATAGGATTATGCACAAAATCATTTAAAGAAGAATTAGAACGAGAAATTAAAGTTTATCCTAGCCGCAAAAACATTGCTAAATATAGATTGATGATGATTAATGATCAATTTCAAAACCAAGGACGTAGGAATATCAGGCGTTTAGGACGGGGTAATTCCTTTGAAAGCCTGCGGGAGTATGTTTCTGGAGATGAATATAAAAAGATGAATTGGAAGGCAACAGCTAGATTAAATAAACCAATAGTCAATCAGTATCAACCTGAAAAGAACCAACATGTTTATATCTTTATTGATACAGGACGACCAATGAGTTATGAGCTGAAAGGCAAGCGCAAGTTGGATTTAGCAATTAATACTGCAGTGGCACTAGCGGATATAGTTAATCAAAAAGGAGATCAAGTGGCAGCTCTTAGTTTTAATACCTCAGTGGAGAATATGGTCTTGCCCGGTAAAGGAGCTGGTCACCGGAATAAAATTTTGGATGCCTTATATGATATTGAAGCAACAACTGACACTTCAAATTATCAAGAGGCATTTCAGAAATTTAAGAAGAATGAACGACACCATAGTATCATTTTTTTATTTACCGATTTTGCAACTGAAGAAGAAGCGCGTAATATTCTCAAATTATTACCCCAAATTTCTAAAAACAATATAGTAGTTGTAGTCTTATTAGAAGATGAAAAGCTAGAACAAGCTGCTAGAACAGAAGCCAATAGCGACTATCAGTTGTACACTAAAGGAGTTGCTTTAGAGTTGCTCACTGAACGACAAAAAATAATCAAGTTATTAAACCGTCATGGTGTCTTCTGTATTGAATCACCAGCAGAAGAGCTTGATTATCAGACTATCAATCAATATATTGAGATTAAAAATGAGCTTAATTTTTAATGGTTAGTTGGTGTTAGCAGGTAATAGGCTACTAGCAAGATTGCTGTTAGAGCTGCAAAACTCAATTTACTGATAGGGTTAATGTTAAGCGGAGTAAAGAAACCTTCAATCAAGCCTGCAATAATTAATAATATCACAACTCCAGCGAGTAAAGATACAGCTTGTTTAGTACCTGCAATTAATGAATCTTTGCGTGAATATTGGCCCGGTAGAAGTAGATGTTTAGCAATGATTAATCCGGCTGCTCCGGAAATAAAAATGGCAGTTAGTTCAATTACGCCATGAGGTAAAATCAATGACCAATAATTGAGTGGGTTGCCATAGGAATAGATCAAAGCTGTTAAAGCTCCTAATAGGGCACCATTAATAAAGAGAACATAGATTGTTCCTAAACCGAAAGTGATTCCGAGAACAAAACTTTTTAAAGCTACAGTGATATTATTAACCATGATTTTACTAGACATTAAAGCATAATTCCAGTCAGGGGCTCCGCTTTTATCAGTACTTTTAATCGCCTCTACCATTTGTTCGGGCAAAAAGATATGTGCTTGCTCAGGATTATAAATTACTAATCCCAGACTAATAATTGCTCCTAGAGCAAAAAAGCCAAATGAAGCTAGAATATAATATTTATAACGTTGTAATAGTTGTGGTAGATAGCTACTAATATAGCTGATTAGCTTAGTTTGATTTATCTCATCTACAGCATAGACTTGGCTGTGGCAATTAGCAATTAGATTATTTAAATATTCAATTAGATCACTATTAGGATAATGTGTCCGAGCATAGGCTAAATGATGACTAGTTTTTCTAAATAATTGGAGAAATTCTTTAATCTGTTGTGAAGATAGATTTTGTTTACCTCTATTTGTAATAGCAGTAGATAGCGATTTGAGTTGTTCCCATTTAGCAGAATGTTTGTTGATGAATTTTTCTTCTCGCACATTAAGCACCTCAATTTCAGTATAGTTTTAATTTAGTTTATATTTAATATTATATACTAGATTAGTTTTATTTTAAACTGAATTTTCGTACTATCTATTAAGTCTGTTGTGTGGGAAATATCATTATTTTTAGTTTTAAATTGTAAACTAACTTAATGATCGTCCCTTCGTGTTTTTTAAAAAGACAAAAAACACTTCGTGTAGCCCCAGTTATATTGTTTTATTGCTAAAGAGATTCTGCAAGTTAGATGCTTTATTTTTTTGGTTGTTTGGTTGTAATCTTTTAACTGTCAATTATCAATTCTCAATTGTCAATTGATCCTTTGGAGAGGGAGTGAAATTAATGGACAAAATAAATGTTAAGACCCCCGAAAATATAGAATTACACTATCAACTAGCCGGTTTGGCTTCTCGGGCTGGGGCAGTAATTATTGATTCGCTGATTCAAGGCTTGTTCTTACTTGTGATTGCGTTGGCTGTGATTTTATTTAGTGGGTTTCATCCTCAGTTATGGGAAGCTTATTATGGCTGGATAGTGGGAGTTTCTTTAGTTGTTTTAACAGTTGTGATTTATAGTTATTATATTGTTGCAGAACTGAAAATGAATGGGCGAACTCCAGGTAAAAAAATATTGAAGTTGCGAACTATTAGGAAAAATGGTGAAGCAGTTACTTTAAAACATTCTGCAATTAGAAATCTGTTTCGAGTTTTTATTGACCTGTCAGGTTTAGGAGCTTTATTTATATTTTTTAGTAGCAATCATCAACGGATTGGTGATTTTGCTGCTGCAACTATTGTAATCCATGAAGATAAAAAAAATAGGTCAGTAGCCTGGGCTGAGAAATCAGAACTAGCTGACCTAAAAAAGTATTTATCACAGGCAGACTATCAATTCTTAACAGATTATTATCTGCGTCAAAAGGAGCAAAATTTTTCAGCTGAATTAAGAACTGAAGTTGCTGGCTATTTTAAAACTAAGTATTCTGATTCTGCTGTTTCTAGTAGATTAGAAGAAATTTTTAATTAATTTTCTTCTAAATTTAAGTTGAGCTCTGGGTTGTCTAGTTCTTGTG
>JBNJDB010000237.1:0-3043 GCA_051744465.1 Bacillota bacterium
CCTACTACTGCAATAAAGATTGCAATCAATTTCGGCTTAATTACTTTTCTTAGGATAACCATCTGCGGTAGTGATAATGCAACAGTAGCCATCATAAAACTCAATGTTGTCCCTAAAGCTACACCTTTATTTAATAACGCTTCAGCAATCGGTATCGTTCCTGCAGCATTAGAATAAAGTGGGATTCCGAATCCTACACCCATCAATACTGCCCACGGATTACCTTGGCCCGCATATTTAGCTAGCAATTTTGCTGGTGCATAACCATGAATCACAGCACCAATTCCAATCCCAATAATCACATACTTCCAGATCCGACTTACTATATCTTTAACTTCTGCTTTAGCATAATTAATCCTTTGTTCCCAAGTCATCTCTTCTTCTTCAACACCATCTCCATCTGTTTCCACTTGATAAACATACTCTTCTACTTCATCTTCTAAACCTAAAGCTCCAATTACTATTCCACCTACAATTCCTACTGCCATTCCACTCACTAAATATAATGTCCCTATCTTCCAACCAAATAATGAGTATAACATTACTAATGCTATTTCATTCACAATTGGAGACGTAATCAAGAAAGAGAATGTTACTCCTAACGGCACTCCTGCTTCTACAAATCCAATAAAAATCGGTACTGTAGAACAAGAACAAAATGGACTAACAACTCCCATCACAGAAGCCACAAAATTACCTACATATTTATTTTTATGACTTAGTACCTGGCTAGTCTTTTCTGGTGAAAAGAAACTGCGAATAATTGAAATAACAAAAATCATAATCGACAATAAAAATAATATCTTTGTCACATCATAAACGAAAAAATGAACTGATTCTCCTAGACGAGTTGCCGCATCAAAACCCATCCAATTATAAACCACTAAATCTGCTAATGCCTCAATCATTTTTTAATCCTCCCCTATAATATCATCTCTAGTTTCATTAATTTGTTCTAATAAAATTTCTTTAGACATCTCCAAAATAGAGATGATTTTTTCATTTTTTAAACTATAATAAACTTGCAACCCATCTTTACGGCTTTTAACTAAATTAGCCTTTTTCAATTTACTTAGATGTTGGGAAATGTTTGGTTGACTCTGTTCTAAACTCTCATAAATTGTACAAACACATAACTCGCCATCCTTTAATAATTCTACAATCCTAATTCTAGTTTGATGCCCTAATGCTTTGAATAATTCACTTTTCAGTTGGGGTAATAAAGACATATTATCGATCCTCTTTCCTTAATTATATATTTTATTTATGAACCCTCTAAATAACTATATAACTATTTTCTAATATAATTATATGTATTTGAGTTTAATTTGTCAAGATAATAAAGAAAAAATCTATCTTATTCAGAAAATATTAAAAAAAAGATGGTCTCTCAAAGAGAGAACCACCTTTTTTAAAAATTATCAAGTTCTTAATTTACTAATATCAATTCATTATTTTTACTTAAAATTAAATACTCTTGATTCTTAAATTATATAATTCTATTAGCAGTGAAACTTTTAATCAGCTAACATACCTTGAATAATCACATCACTAGCTTCCTCTTCATCTAATCCACGAGCTAAAAGCGTCTCTAATTGATCATTATCAATACTCCCAATCGAAGCCTCATGAGTGACTTTAGCCTGAGGATGACGAACATCAACAATCGGTACTGCTTTGGCTATAGCCTGATCTTTGATAATTTCAGTACAATCAACATGACCTTGAGCCCCAGCTGCCGTAGCAATCATCTCATTTTCAATCTCAGCTTCCGCCTCATCTTGTAAAGCTATCCTTGTCTCTAATAATCCCCGAGCATTCTCACCAGCAAGTTGACCAGCTTCTTTGATCTTAATCTGATCATCAGCATAACCGCTTATATTAGCAAACATCTCCAAAGTAGAATTAGCACCAATTTGACTCTGATAATCAAAATCTATCTTCCCGGCTCTACCTTCACGCAAATTAAAAGTAGTCTCTAACCGACTATTATCTTCTAAAACCATATCGGCACTAGCTATTACCTCAACTCCACCGTTATCACCATGTTCGTGGATTTCACGATAGATATACTCACTACCTTTACCAACCTTTATCTCAGCCTCCATCTCATGTCGTACATCTTCAGCATTCGGAAACATACAGTGAGCTAAGATCTCTATACTCGCCTGATCCTCAACCTCTATATCCAAATCAATTTTTTGAAGACCTTCTGCTGGCAAGACACCAAAACACATATGAACCGGCTTCTCCAGCTCATAACCAGTTTTGACTCTAATCTCAGCAGCCACTTTATTTTCCACCTCTTGTTCAACATCAACTTCCAATCCCTCTACTAGATGCGAACCAACAACTTCATCCTCTTGAATCACAAGATGAGCTACATCGCTATCTTCAAACGGACTCGTATCGCCTTCTAACTTCTCATAAGCACCTACCATCTGTTGATAATCATCTCGCATTTTCTTCCACCTCCTCTAAACAATCAGAATCATCTTCCCCACAAGATTGGCAAGCATTTTTAAAGTAATTAGCAATCTCTAATGGTTCACCTTGTTTAATAATTTCACCGTTACACAATAAAGCCGCCTGATCAGCCAGTTCTAGCATATCTTCTGAGTGAGTAATTAAAAGCACGGATGTTCCCTGCTCACGAAAATCATTAATAACTTTATTAATTTTATTAAGAGCAATCACATCAACACCTGAATCTGGTTCATCCAAAATTACGACTTCTGGCTCCATTAGTAGAATAGAAGCCAATTCAATCCGTTTTCGCTCACCACCACTTAGTGTTTCATCAATATTCCGGTCTAAATAATCATCCGGATTAATTCCTACTTCCTCTAGCGCTGCCCTTAATTTAGATTCACTAATCTCGAATCCACGACCTTCAAGACCTAAAGCTAAAAACTTGGCAATTGAAACTCCTTCAAAGCGAGCTGGGTGCTGCCAAGCCAAAGACACTCCCTTCTGAGCTCGCTGCTCAGTTTCCAAATTAATTATATCTTCGCCAGCAAAATAGATATGACCGCTATCAGGT
>JBNJDB010000238.1:0-3024 GCA_051744465.1 Bacillota bacterium
CCGCCACCTACGATTATAATCTTCATTTTATTCTCCCTCCTCCCGCCAGTTACCAATTTGATCTAGTACAGTACCTACTAATAAATCAGTTGGACTCATAGTTATTATATCTAAATCATCATAGATTAATTTCTTCTGGGGATCAATAATTCTAACAACAACTTTATCAATCTCATATAATTCACTTGCTATCTGAGCTATCATGGCATTGACATTATCATTATCAGTAGTTACAATCACCAAATCAGTCTTAGCAAGCTTAGCTTCTTTTAAGACTTCAACTTCAGTAGCATCCCCTAAAATTGTAAATCCAGTAAACTCAGCCGACAATTTAGAAAAAGACTCCTTATCCTTGTCTATTACTACAACATTTTCACCTTGTTTGGATAATAAACTAGCTGTAGAAGAGCCTGTTCTTCCACAGCCAATTACTAATATATACATAGTTACTCCTCCTCGTCGTCAAATTCTCCTAAATTAATATCATCTCGACTATGATCAAATTCACTAGTCCGATTCAAATTATCTTGAGCTGGTTGATAAGTTGGATCTAAAGCTAATGCTGCCCGATATTTTTTCTGGGCATCTAAAACCTGATCTTGTAACTCAAGAATTCCACCTAATAGATTAAATGCCTCAGGTTTAGAAGTATCCATAGCTATTGCTTGCTCTAAGCTTTCTTCTGCTTTACTAAATTTCTGTTTAGTAATTAAATTCTTGGCATATTTTAAGTAACCTTCATAACTCTCCAACTCACTCTTTTCTAATCCAACCTCTTCCCGCTCGATAACTCCCTTAACCGCCGCTTTAATTTCATCAGGAGTAAATGGCTTTCTCAAATAATCAATTGCCCCTAATTTCATAGTCTCTACTGCTGTTTCTACTGAACCATAGCCCGTAATTATAATTACTTTTACCTCTTTATCTATTTCTTTTATTTTTTCTAACACTTCAAGACCATCTAAGCCCGGCAAGTTCATATCCAATAAGACAACTGCAAATTCATTTGCAGCAAAATTATTCAAAGCATCTTCACCATTAACTGCTGTTGCAACCTCATAATCATCAGTTAAGCACTTCTCTAAAGTTAATCTGATATTCTTCTCATCATCGATAATTAACACCTTGTTTTCTTGACTCATTATTAATCTCCCCTTCTCTAAAATTATAGATATTTGTCTATTCGATCTAATAATTCTTGGGGCTCAATTGGCTTAATTAAATAATCAGTTGCCCCTAAATTATAAGCCTTTTTAATATCTTCTTCCTCAGCTTTAGCACTCAGCATTATAATTGGAATATTGACTGTAGACTCTTCATCCTGTAATGTCTCACAGACTAAAAAGCCATTCATCTTTGGAATTTTAATATCTAATAGGATTAAATCAGGTTGCCAATTAAAAGCTACATCTACTGCTTTAGTACCATTAGCAACCCATTTAACCTCATAATCAGCTTGTTTCAGACACATCTTTAAAACAGTAGCAATATTTTTATTATCTTCAACTAATAATATTTTATCCATTCTATCACCTTCCTAGTGGGGTAATTTAAGAGTAAAAGTAAACTTGCTGCCCTGGTCTACTTTACTCTCAACCCAAATCCTACCTCCATGAGCTTCAATCATTTCTTGGGAAATTGCTAATCCTAAACCTGTTCCTGTATTACTATTTTGATCATCACCAACACGGACAAATTTATCAAAAATTTGGCTCTGATACTCAGCTGGAATCCCCGCTCCAGTATCTTGCACTGAAATATGAACTTTATGCCCTTTCTTATCAGCTAAAAGAACTATTTGATCACCATCTTCGGTATATCTTAAAGCATTACCTATTAAATTAGTAATAACCCAAGTTATTTTATTAAAATCAGCATAAACTTCTAAATTTCCTACATCTTCAGTAGTTAACTCAACTCCTGCTTCTTTAGCTTGCTCAATAAAGGGCTTGATAGACGAAGAAAATAAATCTTGAACCTGTACTTCTGAAAACTCTAAATCTATCTCACCAGATTCTATTTTAGATAGATCTAATAAATCATCTACTAATTCATTTAAGCTTTCACAATCTTCTTTAGCTACTGCTAATAATTCTTCTTGTTCATCATTAATATTTCCTACATTTTCTTCTAATAACATGTTAATTCCCATATTCATTGAAGTCAACGGAGTTCTAAATTCATGCGAAACCATAGATACAAATTCAGATTTCATCTGGTCAACTTCTTTAAGATGAGTTATATCCTCTAATAAAGTAACTACTAAATTTATATTTCCTCTTTTATCCTGAACTGGAGTAGTATTAATTCTAAAGTAAAGGTCCTTATTATTTTCTTCATCTCTAAATTCAAATACTTCTTTATTATTTGCTCCTTGCTTTTCAGCTGTTTCTAAAGCAATAGTAATTAACTCGAAAATCTTATCTTCATCAATTGTTTCTAAGAAATGTTTCCCTGTTGCTTTACTTTCCTCTAGGCCAAAGACCTCTTCTGCTTTGGGATTCATTAGCTGGATCTTATTCTCAGTATCAGTAACTAGTAATGGACTAGAAATACTATTTACAATACCTTCGGATTTATTCTTTTCTTCAATAATTTTACTCACATTCATCTCTTCAAATTCTTTTAACCGCTGGGTCATACTGTTAAATTCATGAGCCAACTCACCAATTTCATCCTCAGTATCAACCTGAATTAGATGTTCTAAATCGCCACCGGCAATCTCTTTTACCGTTTTAGTTAATTCCCTAATCGGCTGCAAAATCAAATTAGAAATATAAATTCCTAACAGAAGTGCTAAAATAACTGCTGCTACTGAAAAAACAACAGTTGAATAAATAGCTTGAGAAGAATTATTATTAGCCTTCTCTTGCGCAGTTTTCATATGTCCTTGATTAACCTGTAATAAATCCCTTGTTTCTTGTTTAACTGCTTCAAATTGGGGCATAATGTTTTCTAAATAATGACTCTGTACCTGGTCAAACTCTGATTGTTGATATTTATTTCTCAACTCATAAAACTTCT
>JBNJDB010000239.1:0-3005 GCA_051744465.1 Bacillota bacterium
ATTAACGCTATGAGTCTTGTGTATACTACTTTATTGTCATTGATTCCTTTGTTAATTTTCTCATTTTATATTATGACTCTGTTTGATTTTTTTGGGGGAATGGAGCAATTAATGTCTAAATTAAAGGGAGCTATACTTAATAATTTAGCTACCGGTACAGGTAATACATTAATTGATATTTTGGAACAATATATTATTAATATTGATCAATTAGGTGTGATTAGTTTTATTTCTTTAGTGGTAGTGATTATTTTCATGTTAGCCAGAATTGAAGTTACTTTTAATGGAATTTGGGGAGTTACCGAACATCGTGATTTATTTAAAAGATTTGTAGCTTTTTGGACGTTTATTACTTTAGGAACGTTTTTGTTTACTTTGTTGCTAAGTTTAACTATAGGTTTAGCTAGTTCTTATTTTCAACAACAAATAATTGAAGAAACTTTGTTTGATAGTTTTTTATTCAAATTTATATCTAATTCAATTTATTTTTTAATTTTTATTGCTAGTTATTATTTAATTCCTAATACTGAAGTAGATTTATCTGCTGCTGTAGTAGGTGGAGTTACTAGTGGAACTTTCTTTATTTTAGCCAAGCAATTATATACTTTTTATACTAGGCATGTAGTAACTTATAACCAAATTTATGGTCCTTTGGCAGTAGTTCCATTATTTTTAATCTGGTTGTTTTTAGTCTGGTTGATTGCGCTATTAGGTTCTATTATTTCCTATGTATTTCAATACCATAAACAATTACATAATTTCACTCATCAAGATGTTACTATTGGGACTAAGGGGCTATTACCTATAGCAATTTTAGTTTTAATTCATAAAGGTTTCTTAGATCATGATAATGATGGGGTTACTTTTCAAGAGTTAGCAGATAAGATTAAACTGCCAATTGCCATGATTAAATCTAATTTAAAAAAATTGCAGGAAAATGATTTAATTACTGAAAATAAAGAGAAAAAATACTTACCTTTAGTTTCTTTAGATAAAATTTCTTTATGGAAAATATTTTCTAATCAAAATTATGAAAAAGATAAAAAAATAAAGGAAGTTTTTGCTGATGAAGAACTACAACAAATATATTGCTGGTTAAAAAATTGCTTAAAAGAGGATTTGGCTAATTTAAGCATTGACCAATTATTAGATAAAATAAATGAGGAGGATTATGATGAAGATTGTACGCTATAAACGACAAGGAACAGTACAAAATGGGATTTTAACAGGAGATAAGATAAAATCTATTAGTGGTGAAATTACTGCTGATTATCAGCTTAATGATCAGGATTATGATTTAGATGAAGTAGAATTAATTGCACCTTGTCAGCCTAGGAAAGTAGTTTGTGTAGGTTTGAATTATCGAGATCATGCCCAAGAATTAAATATGGATTTGCCTGCAGAACCAATAATTTTTTTAAAGCCGGCTAGTGCAATAACTGGTCCTAACTCTAAGATTAATTATCCTGCTATGGCTAAACAAGTTGATTATGAAGCGGAATTAGCAGTAGTAATTAAAGATGAAATAAAAAATATAGCTCCTGCCCAGGCAGAAGAACATATTTTAGGTTATACTTGCTTTAATGATGTGACTGCTAGAGATTTGCAAAGTCAAGATGGACAGTGGACAAGGGCCAAGTCATTTGATACATTTGCTCCATTAGGTCCAGTAATTGAAACTGATCTTGCAGTGAATAATTTAGCTATTAAAGCATATAAAAATAATAAGTTAAAACAAGAATCTAATACAGAACAGATGATTTTTAGTATTCCTGATATAGTGAGTTTTATTTCACAGGTTATGACTTTATATCCTGAAGATGTGATTGCTACAGGAACTCCTCCAGGTGTAGGAGAGATGAAACCTGGTGATGGAGTTGAAGTAGTAATTGAAGGGATTGGAAGTTTGCAAAATAAGCTAAAGGATAATTTATAAAGAAAGAGGGAGGGGCAAAATTGGAATTTGATTTCATATTATTTTCTGATGTAGCGGTGACTGCACTAGTAGTCTATAGTTTTTTTGCTTTTATTAAGGGGACTAGAGCAATTCAATTATTAAAAGGAATATTAGTCTTATTTAGTATTAGTTTAATCAGTAGATATTTTGGATTTCAGATTTTTAATTTCTTATTAGAGAAAATTCAGACGGCTGTTTTAATTGCTATTCCTGTTATTTTTCAGCCTGAATTGAGACGTGCTTTAGAACAGATTGGACGGGGAAAAATGTTAAAAGATTTATCAAGCTCAAAGAAGTTTAAGGCTAATATTGATGAATTAGTTAAGACAACAATGAAATTAAGTAAAGAGGAGACAGGGGCTTTATTCATTTTAAAGCGAAAGACTGGATTAGATGAGATAGTAGATACTGGAATTGAAATTGATGCTAAGTTATCTTCTGAATTATTATCTACTATATTTTTCCCGAAAAGTCCGTTGCATGATGGAGCAGTGATATTAGATCATGGTAAGATTGAGGCTGCTAATTGTTTATTGCCCTTAACGCAAAGAAAGCTATCAGATTATAGATTGGGAACTAGACATCGGGCTGCAATAGGTATTACAGAAGAAAGTGATGCTGTTGCAGTTATAGTTTCTGAGGAAACAGGACGGATTTCTATAGTTGATGATGGTAAAATGGAGCATAGTTTAGATGAGTTTAGATTGAAAGAAAAGTTATTTGAAAAGTTTGAGAGTTTAGAAGAAGGTTGATTTGAATCTATCTAACTAAATTATATTAGTTTTAACTCTAGTCTTAATTGGCTAGAGTTTTTTTATTAGCAAACAAATTTAAGAGGGGCTTATGCTTAGATTTTTTATTTTTAGAAATTAAAACTGGATAGAATATTAGATATTAATTATGTTTTGCAAAAATATTTTAGAAAGAAAGTGAACTAATTAGTTCTTTCATTTTAGATTATCTAGTTTAAAATATAGGTAGTAGAAGAAAGTATCGCTTATAATCTTAATTTCATATAAGCTAGAAGTTTCTTTATATGTTTACTGTA
>JBNJDB010000240.1:0-2995 GCA_051744465.1 Bacillota bacterium
CTATGAGCCTTGTCTAAAATTACTAATTCATCTTTGAATTCACGATATTGCTCCTGAGGATAGGCAAGTTGAAAAGTATCAGGACCACTGCCCAACCAAGGTCTATCTGTTAGCAAAGGAACTGTGGTTTTATAAATATACATCCGATTAGCACCTACTCCATTACGTTGTTCTTCAGTTCCAGTTACTAAATCATTAGCATCAGTAAACAAGCTTGAAAATCTCTGCCAGGAATGGTTCGGGTTAATTTGTCCTAATAATATTGTAACCAAGGATAGTACTATAACCAAAGCTACTAATCTTTTTTTATGCTTGATTAATTTATCATAGATAAAATAAACCATTAGCGGAATAACAACTAATAGAGCTACATATGAACTTTTAGTTCCCGTGGCAACCAAAAAAGAATAAAATAGTGTAGTAACCGTACCTAAAGTCCATAATTCCTTTTTCGACTGTGCATAAAAGAAAATCACTAGACTTAATGGAAATAACATACTGACATAACTACCTGCAAAATTAGAATTACCGATAGTACTTTCTGCTCTTATCTGTTCTGCTTGAAGCTTAATTAAGTCATATCCCCCATACTGAACTAAACCAATTAGAGCAATGATAGACCCCGATACAAATAAATACTTGATAAACTTTTTCAATTTAGCTCTAGTATCAATAATAGATATGGTTGAAAAGAATACTATTGCATAAGCTATAAAAGCTAATACACCTTCATGTCTATAACTCTTCCCATACAATACAATATTTTTATAAGGAGATAACAACGCCGATATACATACCAAACCCATAAATACTACAACTGGTAAATACTCCTTGCGCCAATCTAATTCAATATTATTCTTTTTTATTTTTAAATAAAAGACTATCAATAATAAAGCTTCTAAAATTAATAAACTATAAAATTTAGGTTTCGTTGTCAGATCTTCATTCAAAGGCACAATCTGATCATAAGCTCCCATTTTATAAATAGTTCCTGACTGACTTTCCAATTGTGGTAAATAAATCAACGGCACTAGAAAGATTATTGCAATTAACAAGTAAAAACTGATTTTATCTAAAACTTGATTATCTAAGTTACTAAACATATTCTCACCCCAAATATAAGTTAACAATCTGAATTATAATAAAATAATTTACTAATCTAAGTTATAACTTAAATAGAGAGTAGTAATTTTCCTGCAACAAATTTAATTATGAATAAAAAAGGCCCAGGGCCAAGGCCCCGAGCCAACTAAATTTTATTCAAATACCGCTCCTGTACTAGCTGAAGTAACTAACTTAGCATAGCGTGATAAATAACCAGTCTTAACTTTAGGTTCTGGTTGTTCCCATTCTTCTAATCTATTAGCAATCTCTTCATCAGATAACTGCACATTTAACTTACCATTAGGAATATCTATTTCAATAATATCTCCTTCTTCAATAATCGCAATCTCTCCACCTTGCATCGCCTCAGGAGAAACATGGCCAATTGAAGCACCACGTGTAGCGCCAGAAAAACGCCCATCAGTAATTAAAGCTACCTCTTTATCTAATCCTGCTCCTGCTACAGCAGAAGTTGGCGTTAACATCTCACGCATTCCCGGACCACCTTTAGGTCCTTCATATTTGATTACAATTACATCACCAGGATTAATTTGACCGCTATTAATAGCTTCTACAGTCTCTTCTCCGGAATGAAAGACTCGAGCTGGACCTTCATGAACTAACATTTCTTCGGCTACAGCAGCCTGTTTAACTACTGAACCATCTCGTGCAATATTTCCTTCTAAATAAGATAAACCACCCGTTTGATGATAAGCAGTAGCAAAATCTCTGATTACATTATTATCTAATACCTCTACATCAGCTAATTTCTCTGCTACAGTTTCACCAGTAACTGTCATTAAGTCCTCAGCTAAAACACCTTCATCACTCAATACCTTCATCACAGCTGGAATACCACCAGCTCGTTCTAAATCTTGAATATGATACTTACCAGCAGGACTTAAACTACATAAATGCGGTACTTCTTCTTTTAATTCATTAATAATTTTTAAATCAATATCTATTCCTGCTTCATGAGCTATAGCAGGTAAATGCAACGCTGTATTTGTAGAACAACCCAATGCCATATCAACTTTCAAGGCATTAGCAAATGTTTCCTCAGTCAGAATATCAGAAGGACAAATATTCTCTTCTACAGCTGTCATAATCTCCATTCCCGCTTTTTTAGCTAATCTCTTTCGCTCTGCATCTACAGCAGCAACTGTTCCATTACCAGATAGACCTAATCCTAGAGTTTCTGTTAAGCAGTTCATTGAATTAGCCGTAAACATACCAGAACAGGAACCACAACCAGGACAAGCACTATTCTCAATCTCTTCTAATTCACAACTAGACATTTTACCAGCCTTTTCTGCTGCTACACCTTCAAAGACTGTTTTTAGATCAATATTTTCTCCTTTATGTTGACCAGCCATCATTGGCCCACCACTGATAACTATTGCCGGAATATCCAATCTAGCTGCTGCCATCAACATTCCTGGTACAATTTTATCACAATTAGGAATTAAAACTAATCCATCTAAAGCATGACCATTAGCTACAGCTTCTACTGAATCAGCAATTAATTCTCTACTTGCTAAAGAATATTTCATTCCACCATGGCCCATAGCAATTCCATCACACACACCTATAGAACCAAATTCTAATGGAGTACCTCCTGCCATTCGCACTCCAATCTTAGCTGCATCAGCAATTGTATCTAAATGAACATGACCGGGAATCAATTCACTAAATGAATTACAGACCCCAATTAATGGTTGTTCTAATTCTTCATTAGTCAAACCTAATGCTTTAAACAATGATCTCTGTGGAGCATTATCTCCTTTAGTTGTTACTTTATCACTTCTCATATTCTCATCTCCTCAAAAATATTTTAGTTATAATAATGATAACAAAGATAAAAAAAATAAGCAATGATCCAAATCACACG
>JBNJDB010000241.1:0-2992 GCA_051744465.1 Bacillota bacterium
ATGGATAAAGAGGAAACTGCTATTTTGACTGAGATAATGGCCGACTCAGGAGCAAAGATTGACCTGAGTAAGATTCATGGTCGTAAAGTTGATAAGCATAGTACTGGTGGAGTGGGAGATACAACTACTCTAGTATTAGCTCCTCTTGTAGCAGCTTGTGGAGCACCAGTAGCTAAAATGTCAGGTCGGGGTTTAGGACATACTGGTGGTACAATTGATAAATTAGAAGCCATACCAGGCTTTGAAACATCATTAAGTACAGATAAATTTATCGATAGTGTTAATCAATATGGTCTAGCTGTAGCAGGACAGACTGGTAATTTAGCTCCAGCAGATAAAAAATTATATTCATTACGAGATGTGACTGCAACTGTTGATTCGATTCCTTTAATTGCTAGTAGTATTATGAGTAAAAAGATTGCTTCCGGAGCCGATGGGATAGTTTTAGATGTAAAGATGGGTGATGGAGCGTTTATGGAAACTTATGAAGGGGCTGTAAATCTGGCTGAAACAATGGTTGGGATTGGAAAAGAAGTTGGACGCGATACTATAGCAGTAGTATCAGATATGAATCAACCGTTAGGAAAAGCAGTAGGTAATGGTTTAGAGGTAGAAGAAGCAATAGATACTTTGCAAGGTGAAGGTCCAGCTGATTTAACTAATTTATGTATTACATTGGCGACACAAATGTTACAATTAGCAGATATAGTAGATAGTAAAGAGGAAGCAAAAGAAAGGGTATTAACAGCACTTGAGGATGGCTCGGCGTTACACAAGTTAGAAGAAATGATTGCTAATCAAGGTGGTAATGAGGAAGTAGTGAATAACTATAAATTGTTGCCCCAAAGTAAAAGCAAGTTAGAAATAAGAGCAGAAAAAGCAGGATATGTGCAACAAATAAAGGCTAAAGATGTAGGAATTAGTGCAATGTTATTAGGAGCAGGTCGGGCTGATAAAGATTCTGAGATAGATCTTGCTGTAGGAATTAAGTTGAATAAAAAAGTTGGCGAGCAGATTAAAGAAGGAGATTTGTTAGCTACCCTATATTACAATGATGATAGTGATTTAAAAGAAGCAGAAGAAAAATTAGCGGCAGCTTATGAAATTGGCCCAGAGAAATTAGAGGAAAGAGAATTAATCTATGATGTAATTAGATAATAAAAAAAACTCAGGGGTATACCCCTGAGTTTTCACTTATGATTTTTTAAGTGATACATTTATTATAAAATCTCCTATTTCAGTGTGTAAAGGAATTGATAAAAATTCTCCTGGACCTGATGAAATTTGTAGATTATCTCCAACAGTAATTGAGGGCGGAGTAATATTACACTCAAAACCTCTTTCATTTAGATTAGTTATAGAATTACCAGTAATAATATTAGCTAATTCTCCAATTGCAGAGCTTGCTAAATCACCAAACTCTTCTATTTCCATTCCTGACATTTTTTCTACTATTTTTAAGGCTGTTTCTTCATTCATACTGAAGTAAACAAAACCTTCTAAATCACCTGTAACTCCAATTGAAGCATTAATTTTTTCTCCAGAAAAGTTGTTCTTTTTAACTTCCATATCGCCTTTTTTAATTTCCATTTGTAGCATGTCTTTCAAGATGGATTGGGTGGCATTAAAGATGGGATTGATATGTTCTACTTTCATTGGTTGAATCCTCCTTTTTTCTTTTATGGGTAGATAATTTGTTCTCTAATTACTATCTTTCTACAATAAAACAAAAAAACCTTGCTTTATTTTGCATTTTTTTATCATACTTGCTTTTATATTTTAATAAAGATAGTAATAAAAGCGAGGTGAAGAGAAGTGAAGTTCATTAAAAAAAATAAATTATTAGTTATTAGTAGTCTACTAATAACTTTACTATTCTCTTCTGTAACTATTGGAGCACAGGAAACAGATTTTGAATTAAAGTCTAAATCAGCTATATTAATGGATTTTAAAAGTGGGAGAGTTATTTATCAAAAAAATCCCACAGAAAAATTACCGCCCGCAAGTATAACTAAAATTATGACTATGATTTTGGTTATGGAGGCTCTAGATGAAGGGCGAGCTAATTTAAATGATACTGTAATGGTTAGTGAACGTGCTGCTAATATGGGCGGCTCACAGATTTGGTTAGAAGCAGGAGAACAAATGAAATTAGAGAATCTACTAAAAGCAGTAGCAATTGTTTCTGCTAATGATGCTTGTCTTGCTTTAGCAGAATATTTACATGGGACAGAAGAGGAATTTTTGGAAAAAATGAATCAGAAGGCTAAGAGTTTAGGATTAGAAAATACTAAATTTTATAATACGAATGGTCTACCAATTAATGACCAAACTAATAAAGAAAACTATACTACAGCATACGATGTTGCCCTTATGACTAGAGAATTATTAAAATATCCTCAGATATTAAAGTATACTTCTGTGTGGATTGATCATTTGCGTGAGGGAGAATCCTTTTTAAGAAATACTAACGAACTAGTCAGGTTTTATGATGGAGTAGATGGACTGAAGACTGGCTATACTAGCCAAGCTGGATTTTGTTTAGCTGCTACTGCTAAAAGAAAAGGAATGCGCTTTATTTCTGTGATAATGAAAGCCCCTAATTCAGAAACTAGATTTAATGAGAGTAAAAATTTATTATCTTATGCGTTTAATATTCATAAATCCTTAGCAATAACTAAAGCGGGAGAAGTAATAGATGAGCTAGAAGTTTTCAAAGGAAAAAAAGATAAAGTTACTGTGGTTGCTCAAAATAAATTAGCTGTTTCAGTTTTAAAAGGAGAAGAGGAAAAGTTGACTAAACGAATTATACTAGATCAGCAATTAGTAGCTCCAATTAAAAGTGGAGCTAAGTTAGGTAAAATTATAGTTGCTAAGAATGATGAGAAATTAGGGGAAGTAAGTTTAGTTGCTAAAAATGATATAGAAAAAGATAATGTTTTTGGGATAATTTTTAAATTATTAAGTAGTTTTATTACTAAATTTGTAACAG
>JBNJDB010000242.1:0-2973 GCA_051744465.1 Bacillota bacterium
CGGCTGTTGGGGATCTAATTTATATTTTTGATATAGTTCATCCTTAGCAGCTTGACTAGTAACACCATAGTCTTGATCAAATTTAGTATTACCATTATTGTATACTTTGTCTTCGGGCGCACCTAACTCAATAATTCGTTCCCGATCTAACTCAGACTGCATACTAAAATAATCAACATTAGCCAACATATCATCGAGAATTGGGCCCAAATAATGATACTGATTTATACTTTTATCACTTATTCTACCACTAGCAATCATTAGTTTGATTCCTTTTTTCTGAGCTCTATTAATAAAATTAGGCCACAATTCAGTCTCTAGAATTACTATTAAATCAGGATTGATTTGATCTAAGACGCGCTTGACGACACCTGCCAAATCAAGTGGTAAATAAATAAACCCATCTGCTTCATCAATCACATTCTGCGCCATTTCTTGCCCAGTAGATGTCATCGTAGAAAATAAAATTTGATGCCGGGGAAACTTTTCTTGTAGTTCAGTAACTAACGGACTAGCTGCCCCAGTCTCTCCTACAGAAGCACCATGAACCCAGATAGTAGGTTGATCTTTAAAAGTAGCTTTGATCGATTCAGGCAACCAACCAAAACGTTCTTTAACCCCCCGCCATTCTTCCTCGCCAAAAATTACTTTATAAATTAAAACCGGTAGATAGAATAAACTAGCTACCATTAATATTACATTATATAACAAGTAAACAAGTTTAGTCATCTTATCTGCCCCTTAGTTGAATCTAATTATGTTCAAGACATGGCTGAGCCATGTCTCTAATCTTATATTTGAATTGTCTATTACGTTTTGAATAATTTCTAACTATCAGTAGTCCTCATTACATTCTTTCTTACTAATAAAGCTGTTCAATCTAGATACTTTATCTTTTGAATAATTACCTTCTTGCTTGAACTTTAATTGTCAACTAATCTTACTATCGTCCCTTCGTGTTTTTTTAAAAAACAAAAAAACACTCCGTGTAGTCCTATAGTTACATTATTTATTGCTAATTAACTGCGCAAGTTAAATGCTTTATTTTATTGTTTGGTTTCTAACTATCAATTAATATTTAACGTCTATTCCAAAATCAATACCTCGTTCAGGTACATCCAAACCTAGACTAACATTAAAACAATCAAACTCACGCTTTAAATCAAAGTTCAACTCTTTAAACTCTCGTTCATCTGCTCCAGCAGTAAAATCATAAAGCGTATTAACCTCTACATCCCAGTAAGGAAATTCTCGCTTATCTGTTACAAAACCATAAGTTAATTCTAACTCATTTTGCCATTCAGTTTCATCAGCATCTAAAGGTGCACTATCATAGTTTTGATTTTGATAACGATAAGCTAACTCTACTCGATTGTAATCATTTATTTGATAATCAGTATTTAATAACATTCCATAGTTCAAATAATTTCTTCTTGTCTGATAATAATTTTTACTACCACGCAGTTCCCAACCAAGACCAAAGTCATCGCTCAATTGCCAACGGTCACTTAAGACTGTTGTTAGATAATGTCGTTCACCAAGATCTATATCAGTCAATCGATCAAATTCAAAGGGGGTTGTCCCGGCTGTATTATAATATTGATAATCCAAATTAAGATCCGCCCCTAATAAATCTTGATTACTACCTAGATTAAATCCATAACTTTGATAACTATCTGGCGTATCATAACTAGCAGTGCTAAAATCACCACTACCATAAACTTCAATCGAATCTGATAGAGAATAGCCACTATGATCTAGAGCTAAATTTAATTCTTGTCTGCTAGTATCTACTTCTGTTTCAGCTTCATAAATCCTGCCTGCTTTCGCTCCTGCTGATAAATCAATGTTTTCTGTTAGTGCTTTATTCTTAATTCCTGCTTCTACTTCCGGTCGATAATTGACAGCACTATCTGTACTAGCTTGAATCTGCCAATAATAATCAGACCAGTCATTTTTAAGCATAACTCGTTTATCAGTTCCAGTTTCATCTTCAGGATCTTTTTTAGCTTCTAATTTCAAATCAGCTAAATCAGTAGTTACATCCCACTTAAACTGACTAGTATTCTCCTTGTAATCAGGCTCATCCTCATCTGTTTCTACAACAGAATCAAATCTAAACTGACTTCCGACACTACCAAAATCATTATCTAAGGCAAGATTACCACTCAACCCTAAATTTCGTTTATAATATAAATATGATTGCAAATTTGTAGTTTCACTAGGTTGATAGTCATAATCTAACTTCAATCGGTCAGTACTTTTTTGGGCTACTTTGGCAAAAATATTTCCTTCTAAACTATCATTAATATAATGGTCATAATCAAAAGATAAATAAGCACCATCAGTTCTATTATAACCAAGTTCAGGTTTAGGAATAGCATTTTCCTTGCGCTTCTGTTGGTCAGTATTAGTTACATATTTAGGCAAGGGCATAATTTTTCTTCCTTTAACCCACAAATATACATCTGTAGCAATAATTTTACCTGATGACTTAACTTCAATCTCTTCTGCACTAATATGATAATGAGGATCTTGTCGTTTACAAGCTGTAATCTTACTATTCTCAATTGTTACTCTTTCATCTACAAGCTTAATTACTTCACCAGAAAAATTAAGTTTATCCTCTTGCATCTGGGCATCGTGAAATTCAGCCTGCTGACTCTGATAATTATATTCTAGCTGTGAACCTCGCAGTTTCTGATCATCTTGGATTAAAAGTACATTTCCACCAGCCTTAATTGTTTTCTCATCTAGATTAGCTACTATAGAGTCAGCCTTAATTTCATCTGCTCCCGATTTAATAACTACATTATCTTGAGCTTCAATTACATTAGTAGCCTCATTAAAAATAACATAGCCATCAGCTGCAATACTAAATGGCTCTCCCTGGGCTGCAAATAGGGGTGAATTAGTGACTAGCACAATCAATAAACTAAGCAATAGAATTGCTTTTTTCATTATTTTCCCTCT
>JBNJDB010000243.1:0-2971 GCA_051744465.1 Bacillota bacterium
GATAATACAACTATTGCTCGCAACTGTAGAATCTTTTCCTATGTTAAAGAAGAAAACTTTAAAATGGATTTCATCCCTAGCGGAACTACTATTACTTCCGAAAGTGGTATGAAAGTTATCGAAGGAGATGAAGATAGAGTAAAAGACTTAAACTCTTAAATATAAAAAAAGTGACTCCCACAGTGGGAGTCACTTTTTTTATTACTCATTATTAATATACTGGAACCCAAACAGACCAACCTTGCGAAGCACTAGCCTTCACTTTAAATTCAGCTGTACCCTGGTCATCAGTTTTGATGATTCCTGGTACATTCCCAGTATAATCAACAAAAGCAGTATTAGCTTTAGTTGTATTTACTTCTTTAACAATCATTTCTTTTTCTTCTTCTCCATTATCTTCTTGTGACTTTTCTACTACTGCTAACGCATTCTTACCACCATATCCATCTTCAACATATTCTTCTTCATTTGGTGGTTCAATCCAGTTTTCTCCATCGGTTACAAACTTATAAGGATATTCACCTGGAGGTAATAACTCAGTTGTCTCATAAACTCCATCTCCATCTTCATCCTTCAGTGGAGTAGAAGCCTTATCCCAACCATTAAATCCACCAGCTACACTAACACTATCAGGATCGCCTTCTGGTTCATAGGTAAATTTATATTCTACTGCCTCAGCTACTTCACCAGTGGCATCTTTTTTAGTGATTAACTCTACTAAACCACTATTTTTCACATCTGGCTTCCCTTCTCTAAGATAGACAAAAGTATCTTTATCAGTACTATCTGCTACCTTACCTGGACCATGAGCAAATTTCTGTCGAGCAGCAAGTAATTTATCTAATCCTTCTTCCATCTCTTCAACATAATAATCTTTCCAATAGATAGTAGGTGTTCCCTGTTCATGCATCAAAATATAAGTATACGCTTGATATGTCCGAGCAGAAATCGCTCTAGTATAAGAACCCTCTTCACGATCTGTATCATGATTATCAACAAAAGTTACAGCTTGGTCATGATAATCTGCTTGATTAACTAAACCTCTTGTCTTTAACTCTCTCATATCTAAAGAACCATCACGCAAGTTCTCAAAAGCACCTCGCAATGAGAAATCAAAAACTTTCAAATCAGGATTGCCGACATCTTCTAAATATCTAATTAGTTTATTATCATTTACTTCCCAAGCTTCACCAACAAAGAATATATCTTCTTCTGTGTTTTCTTGTACATGATCAATCCATTGGTCAGTAAATTCAGAACTAACATGCTTGATAGCATCCATTCTAAAACCATCAAAACCAACATCCTCAGTTATCCAAGTACCCCATTCATTCATTTCTGATACTACATTTTTGTTTTGATAGTCTACATCTGCAGCTAATAAATAATCCTTAGCAAAAGTATCATCCCACTCTTTGCCTTTAAACGGCTCAGCATCAATCTCTTGTCCAGCTTTAGCATCATAATCAACACCATCAAAAGCTTCTTTATCCCAATCCCATTGATCATCCTGACTATAATATTCTTCTCGCCCTTTCATATTAGGCATATCAGTATAGGCCTCAATTTTTTTCCCCGACTCTAATTCAACAGGTTCTATATTTTCATCTCCGGGAGCAAAACGGTGATTTAATACTACATCAAAATAAGCCTTCATCCCCGCCTGATCAATACTCGTTAAAGCATCTTCTAAGCTGTCTCTAGTTCCATATCTAGTTCGGACTCCACCAGCTTGATCAAATTCTCCTAAATCCCAAAAATCATACGGTTTATATCCTACAGATCCTTGTTCACTAGCCTTATTAGCCGGTGGTAACCAGAGAGAAGTTATCCCCTTATTAGACAATTCATCAGCTCTTTTATCTAAGGTTTCCCACAGACTCTGCTTATCAATATTCCAATAAAATGTCTGCATCATTGTTGAATTTGAATTTTCTACCTCTTCTTTACCTTCTGTTACAAATTGAATCTGATTAGCAACCTGTTTACCATCATTATTTTTGGCTGTCAAATTCAAATTATAAACTTTAAAATCAGCCAAATTCAAATTAGATAGTTCAACTGTTTTGCCTGATGTTGTAACTTCAATATCTTCTAATGCAGTTTCATTTTCCTCTACAGCAATATCTGCCTCACTAACTTCTTGATTGAAGTCAAAGACAACCTTATTGACTGTAGCAGGTACCTGACTTAGATTGTGTTGCCCTAAATCAGAATCAACCATACTAAACCCTTGTTGACCTGCTTCTTCGTCTCTACAACCAACTACTAAAAACATTAAAACTAAAACTGCTACCATAAAAACATAAATTCTTTTTCGCTTAAACTTAAACAATATCTATTCCCCCTTTTAAATAATTAAATCAAACCCTGTTGTAGTAATTAAACAATTCACTCTCAAATCCTCTTTTAGTTAAAAAAAAATAATAAAAGCAGGAATTTAGATAATTAACCATAATAAAAAATTAGGAAGGAGTAAAATTTAAATGTTTATTTGTTCTTCACTCAAACTTCTCTCACAATTGAATATTATAATTGAATTAATCAGTAGCATTAAAATAAGTAATGGAGGGATAAAATGAATAAAAATTTCAAAATAATAATACTAGTCTGTTTACTAGTATTAGCAACTAATAATCTAGCACTAGCTAACGATATTTCTGGTAATAAAATTACAGATATTGAAGTACAGGGCAATGCTCAAATTGATGCCAATAAGGTACTCGAACAAGTTAATATTGAAGTAGGGGACAAAATAGTCAATGAAAAACTTAAAAAAGATTTAGAATCAATTTATGAACTAGGCTATTTTTCAAATGTGAAAATAAACTTCCAAAACTATCAAGATGGAGTCCGCTTAATTTTTCAAGTGGTAGAAAATCCTACTCTTAGCAAAATTGAATTAGAAGGTAATAATGTAGTATCAAATTCTAAACTGAAAGAATTATTGCAAGTTAAAACAGGCGAAATG
>JBNJDB010000244.1:0-2968 GCA_051744465.1 Bacillota bacterium
CAATGAAACGATTTATAAGTTATTATAAGGCGCATTGGAAACTATTTACGATTGATATTATTTGTGCATTTTTGATGTCTAGTTTAGATTTAGTATTCCCGATGGTTATTCGGAATATGATTGATGACTATTTTCCTGGACGTAATTTTGCAATGATCACCAAAGTGATAGGCTTTTTATTAGTCCTTTATCTGGTCAGGTTGGTCTTGCAGTACATAGTTCATTAT
Source organism: Bacillota bacterium (assembly GCA_051744465.1). Lineage (GTDB taxonomy): Bacteria > Bacillota > Halanaerobiia > Halobacteroidales > Halobacteroidaceae > Halanaerobacter. Next base: position 228 of record JBNJDB010000244.1, read on the forward strand.
TGGGGACATGTAGTTGGTATTAGAATGGAAACTGATATGCGAGAAGATTTATTTACTCACTTACAAAAGTTATCATTTAAATTCTATGATAATAATAAAGTAGGTTATTTAATGTCTCGAGTAGTTAATGATCTGAATAATTTATCAGAATTGGCCCATCATGGTCCTGAAGATCTATTTATATCTCTAATTATGATTTTTGGTTCATTTGGGATTTTACTAACAATTCATTGGCAGTTAGCTTTATTTACCTTTTTGATTGTGCCGGTTATGGCTTTTTTATCTTTTACATTAGGAGATCGGATGCACCAAGCATTTCGTGATATTAAAGAAGAAATGGGAAATTTGAATTCACAGATTGAAGATAGTTTAAGTGGTGTTAGAGTTGCTAAATCATTTACTAACGAAGAATTTGAATATGATAAATTTTTGAGTGAAAATCATAATTACCGTCAGTCTAGAGAAGATGCGATGCAGATAATGGCTACTTTCTTTTCTAGTTTAACTTTTTTAAGTAATTTGATTACATTAGTTACTTTAGCAGCAGGAGGCTATTATATTTATTTAGAGCAATTAACAGTAGGTGAATTAATAGCATTTATTTTTTATGTTCGGTTATTTGTTAAGCCTTTAGAGAGATTAGTTAGATTTAATGAACAGTTTCAAAAGGGGATGGCTGGATTTCGCAGATTTGAAGAATTATTAGCGATTGATCCTGAGATTGAGGATCGGTCTGAGGCCCAAGAACTAAAAGGTGTAAAAGGTGAAATTAGATATGAAGACCTGAGTTTTGGCTATGATCATCATACGAAGATATTAAAAGGGATTAATATTGAGATCAAGGCTGGTCAAACTGTTGCTTTTGTTGGCCCATCTGGGGCGGGCAAATCAACATTGTGTAGGCTGCTACCACGGTTTTATGAGATTGATAGTGGGCAGTTATTGATTGATGGTCAGAATATTAAACAGTTTACTCTATCTTCATTGCGAAGTTCTATTGGAACAGTCCAACAGGATGTATTTTTATTTAATGGGACAGTTAAAGATAATATTGCTTATGGGAGCTTAGAGGCAACAGAAGAAGAAATAATAGCTGCTGCTAAAAAAGCAAATGCTCATCAATTCATTTTAGATTTAGAAAGAGACTATCAAACTCAGATTGGAGAGCGAGGAGTTAAACTGTCTGGGGGCCAAAAACAACGGATTTCAATTGCTAGAACTTTCTTGAAAGATCCGGCGATTTTAATTTTAGATGAAGCGACTTCTTCTTTGGATAATGAGAGCGAACAGATCATCCAAGAGTCGTTGACTAAATTGGCTGAAGATAGAACAACTTTAGTGATTGCGCATCGATTATCAACAGTTCGTGATGCTGATAAAATTATAGTTTTGAGTGAAGCAGGAATTGAAGAACAAGGAACACATGAAGAGTTGATTCAGAAAGAGGATAGTCTTTATAAAAATCTATATAAGAGAGAATTTAGAAAAGCAGGCAAAACTTAATCTGGTTGCAAATTAGCTCTGGTTGGGTCTTATTTCCTATTTAATCTTAATTTTTAGATAAAAATTTATTTAATTTGCAGGAGAAATGCTTTTTGTTGAGAACTATTTAATATGTCTAATTAAATAATATACTTGATTTAGAAGAGAAAGATTAGCAATTAAGAATATAGTTGACTAAAACTATAATAATTTATAATTAGATAAGCTAAACTAGTCAATAATATTCTTCTATAAAGGAGGGGTGAGATGGCAGCCAGGACTGATGACAGTATAAAGTTATATTTAGATCAGTCAGCACATGAATTATTATCTGCTGATGAAGAGCGAAAACTAGCCAAGCAAATTGTGGAAGGTGACACCCAAGCAGAGCAAGAGTTAATTGAAGCTAATTTGAGATTGGTAATTAGTATTGCAAAAAAATATATGGGCCAAGGTTTAGATTTTCTTGATTTAATTCAAGAGGGTAATTTAGGTTTAATGCAAGCAATTCAAAAGTTTGATCATACTAAAGGATATCGTTTCAGTACCTATGCCACTTGGTGGATTAAACAGCGGATTAGTCGAGCCTTGTCAGATAAATCTAGAACAATTAGGATTCCCGCTCACGTATGGGAAATAATGAATAAATATCAGAAAATAACTAATAGATTATCTAAAGATTTGGGGCGTGATCCTACAGCAGAAGAAATAGCTGAAGAAATGGATTTAGAATTATCTAAAGTGAGAAAAATAAAAAAATTAATTCAATCTCCTGATTCATTAGATCGGCCGGTAGGAGAAGGCGATGATGATTTTTACTTAGGGGATATGATTGAAGATACTAATTCTCCTACACCTGATCAATTAACGCAAAAAGGATTATTGCAAGATGAGTTGGATGAAGTTTTAGATACTTTATCTGACCGAGAAGAGAGAATATTAAAATTAAGATTTGGTCTATTAGATGGACGACCACGTACTTTAAAAGAAATTGGACAAGAGTATGATTTATCTCGAGAGAGAATTAGACAGATTGAGAAGAAAGCTTTACAACGTTTGCGTCATCCAACTAGAAGTGAAAAGTTAAAAGATTATTTATAAATGATAATTAGATTGGATATTAGAAGTTAGTAGTTATTAAGTGGGGACTAACTTTTAATATCCAATTTTAAATGTAGGTTTATATAAAGTGTAACTTTTAGAGATTGATATAAAATAATTTCTTCGCTCAAAAATCTAGTTTGATTCGTCTAAAACTC
>JBNJDB010000245.1:0-2959 GCA_051744465.1 Bacillota bacterium
TGAAAACTCCTGGACGAGCCAAAAATTTCAAATAAATTTCACGACCTACTATTGTTAATAAGCCCTTGTTTAACCTAATAGAAATAAAGTTCATCACCAGGGATAAAAAGATTAACGGTCCTAACAATACAATTAAATCTATTAAAGAAGTTATTACTATCCGTTGAAAATATATATATACTAATTTAAGCAAATTTAACATCTTAGACTACGGCAAATTATTTTCTCAACAATTAGAATTGCCTTCCCCCCTCTCTAGTTAATTAATATTTAGTTATTTGCTTCTAAAATAAAACAAATCTTTATGATTTACTTCAATTTATAAGTTAATAATCCGGTATATTTTTCATATCCAGGAAATTGAGCATACATAGTTAATTCTTCTCCCTCAGGTATATTCAATGAACCAGTAAAAATAGCTCCTCTTCTCTGCAAATGATGAAACTGATCATTATCATCAATGTGCGTCGATTAACCAACATGCAAATCTGCTTCATTAGAAAATTTTAAAACTTGTACTTCTATTTCTTCACCTACTCTCCTAGCATTCAACGCTCGCATCATAGAAATAAACGATCTGATTGAATGATTCAAAGCTTGTATCTTACTCTCCTCCATTGAATAAGAACAATCTATTATGAAAAATAAACGTAATATTCTCAGGGGAATTTCATCTCCAAATAGAGAATGGTCAGTTTTTATCCAGGCCTCCTCTTCATCATCATCTAAAACATTTAAAGCCAATCTCCAACTATTTACTGCCCAAGAGGCTACTTCTTCAGTCATTGCATAATCAGATTCTAATTTAGCTATTAATTTATTTTTCATTCCCTTGATTGAAATATTCTTCTTTTTTTCCACCTTTAATAATTCTGTGGGAATGCCCGCTTCTACTGCCGTAACTAAAACAAATTTTTCTTTATCAGAATCAGTCAACATATCATTAAGAAAACTCTTACAAGTCCTTCTGTCTCAATACACTTTAGAACCATTAGCTTCAACTATTGAACGTAGCTTGTCCTGCACCTTATCATCCAATCTATCACCTCCCAAATTATATTTTATTTATCTTCAAAAAATAAGTCACATCTTATTCTACAAGCTACTCTACTCTACGACTCACTTCAGCAGTAATACCACCAAAATCAATCGTTAATTCCTTTTTTAATGAAAAAGTTTGATTATGTTCTATCTCTGCCTCATTACCTGAGTCGAATTTGACTTTCAAATTCGATTCCGTTAAATTTTTCAAACCAATTTTCCAAGGCTTATCAGGGCATTGTCTTACTTCTGCAACCTCTTCAGAAAAGTCATATTTTTTTCTTGAAGATGATGGTGATATAGTTTAGTACCTTCATCTAAAACTATTTTTTCCTCTTCTTCATTATCAAATGTGATTATATATTTAAGCTTAATTTTTTGCCCGCAATTCCAATATTTACCATTACTTGCTGCTTGCTTTTCTTTAAAATCATAAAAATTTTGAATACCACAATTTGAAAAGTTTAAATTTGAATCCTTCAACTTAACAATACTCTCCTGCCATTCATTTTCTCTTATTCTTTCAGTTCGATTTTCCAATCCCTCAGTAAAAGCCTTAATAAATAACTGCTGAAAAGATTTCGGATATATACCCCACAATTTTGATACATTTTTATGAACTTTTGCTACTGGTCGATTAGAATCATCATCTGGATCGTAAATAAAGACTGGATCTTCGATATATAATTTTTTCATAGCAGGTAAATCAAAAGCATTAACATCTAATTCTTTTTTACCTAATAATGGGTGATCATTAAAAAATATGATTCGATCACAAAAAGCATGTAGAAACTTACATTTTCCCCACAATATGATATAATTAAACTAGAAATCAATCTAGAAAGGTGGGAAGTAATTAAATGTTTGTAAAGAATGATTCTCAACAAATGCGGCTAGATGATCCACATTACTAGATGGAGCTTATTATTCTTATGATTTAGCTAAAAAATCAGCAGCTAAAAATATTGAATTAATTCCTGGTGATTTAAAAGGTAGAAAACCTGCTCAAAACAAATTAAGTTATGCTACTTTTTCAATTGATGAAACTACCAATTCAATTACCACTTGTATTAATGGAAACGAACCCATTTATTCAAAATATGATGAAGAACTTAATGTTTATACAGCTAAATTTGCTAAAACTGATTGTAAAAATTGTTCTCATAAAGCAAACTGTAGAATCTCAGAACAGAAAAAAATACAATACAATTAGATTCAGCGATAAAGATTATCAAATTGCATTCTTACGTGAAAAAATGGAAACAGAAGAATATCAAAACTTAGCTAATAAACGAACTGGAATTGAAGGTGTTCCTTCCACATTCAGACGTAAATATAACATTGACAATCTCCCTATTAGAAGTAAACTGCGTGTAAAAATGTGGTTAGGATTTAAAGTTATTGCATATAACTTTAAGACACTACTTAAAGGACTAAAAGACCAAAATATACCTTCTATTTATAGCATATGTTCTTCTTTAATTACCATTTTAACAGTCAATATTCAAGAAAAAGAATTCAATGCTTGATTTGATTAGTTACTTTTTGTGAGGTAATCATTTAATAAATTTAAATTCTTATTGCTAATAACATCATATACTAACCCCCAAAGTTTCATTATCCACCAAGCACATTCTTTTGACAGATTATACTCATTTATTAATCTAGGTCTTACTTTATTAATACGTCTTTCTATTGAAGGACTGTCAAAACCAGTCTGCAAAATCTCATCTGGAACCCCTGCCTGCACTGATTTAGCTAATAAAAATACTTCTTTTTCATATTCACCACATAAACTAACTAAAAATTCCCTCCACTGTTCTTTACATTGATAAACCCAGTAACCAGATTCATTAATGAATCTATTTAATTCATCATATATTTCATCAGTACAAATCTTTATCTCCTCCTGAAATTT
>JBNJDB010000246.1:0-2950 GCA_051744465.1 Bacillota bacterium
CTTCATAAATCATTTCTTGCTTTTCCATTTTTTAATATTCCTCCTTGTAATTATATCATAAATAAAGTTTGGATTTGGAATCTTTTATATTGCTTTTTTTATCTAGTTTTAATTGATAATTCTCAATTATCCATTATCAATTTGACAAGCCCTTCGTAATCAGATGATAATATATCATTAATCCAGATTTATATCTAATTTGTTAGCATACTTTTCTACCACGTTTTCCGTTTTCTTCCTACAGGTTTTGGCAAACCTTCCGTAATCAGATGGTAATTTATCATTAATCCAATTCTATATCTAGTCTGTCTGCATACTTATTTACTACATCCTCCGTCTTCTTCCTACGGGCTTTGGCAAGCCCTCCGTAATCAAATGGTAATATATTAGTTAATCCAGATTTATATCTAATTTGTTAGCATACTTTTCTACCACGTTTTCCGTTTTCTTCACTGCGGTTCCAATATATTGATCAGGATTAGTCAGTAGTTTCTTCTGTTTAGCATTAAGTTGCTTGATATATGGTTCTAATTCTTCTTTTTCTACTGCTAACTGACGTAAAGTTTTTCCTGTCTCTTCTGCTTCTAAAGTTAATTTTCTGACTGCCTCGTGAGCATCGGGATGGCCATAAGAAGCTAATAAAATATATAATGGCTCAGCTACTATCATTTCCTTATTTTGTTCAAAGTTCTCTTTAATATTCTCATGATCAACTACTAATTTTTCTCCAACTCGAATTAACCGATTGACTGAAGATAATAATCCCACTATCAACTCAGGAATAAACCTACTAGAAGCAGAATTAGTTAAATCGCGTTGATGTTCAGAAATTTGATCTTGATAAAGTGTCATCATTCTAGGCATGAACTGTTTCCACATACTCTTAACATTTTCATAATTAATTGGATTTCTTTTATGGGGCATAGTAGAAGACCCAACTTGATCCTCTCCAAAATGCTCTCCTACTTCGGCTAGTTCAGAACGTTGTAAATTTCTCATATCATCACTAAAATTAGCTATAACTCCAAAGCTAGATACTAAGGAATGAACAAAATCTGTCATATATTCAGGCTCTACGATTTGAGTTGAATGACTCCCTGCCTCTAAATCTAATTCAGCTAACACATCTGCTTCAAAAGACTCTGGTTCTTCAAAGAACAAATGACTAGCATTATATGCTCCCACTGCACCTGCTATTTTACCTTTTAATTGTTGGCTACTTGCTTCAATTTCTTCTATTCTATTTCCTAATCTACTAACATATTCGGCAATACTAAACCCAAAAGTAACTGGAATTGCATGTTGACCATGTGTCCTACCAACTTGAACTGTATCCTTTTCTCGCAAAGCTATTTTCATTAACACTTTTTCTAGCTCTTTAAGAGTAGGAACAATTAACTCTTCAGCGGCTTTTTTATAACGCAAAGAATTTGCTGTATCTACAATATCAAAAGAAGTTGTAGTAAAATGAATATAAGGCTTAGCTTCATCACTAACTCTCTTCTGAATGCAATTAACTAAAGCTCTAATATTATGTTTAGTCTTTTTCTCTTCCTTATAAACTTCAGCAGTAGTCAACTCAGCAATGGCTTCTTTTACTTCTTCAACTACTTCTTTTGAACAAATATCTCGTTTAGCTAAAGCTTTGACTAATGCTAACTCTACCTCAGCTTGATACTCTACTTTAGATTTTTCCGATAAATATGTAGAATAATCATTAAATTCTTCTTCTCTCAATGAATAACGATGATCTAACGGACTAATATTATCAAAAATATCTCTCTGGTTCATTTCTATTTTTCCTCCCTATAAAATTCACTAATTATTAATCAAAAAACAAAATACCTAAACAGACTCCTTCTACATCAGAAGCCTATTTAGGTATACTTTCCCCTTAGCTTCCCATGTAGTTAGATAATTTTCGGTTATCTAGTAGAAACATACAAACCATATTTTTGTACATATACTATGAGAAATGTTCGCTTATTATTCAACTTTCAACTCTATAATAACAATTTAAGTGCTAATATTCAAGTAAAAACGAATGTTTATTTAGAAAAAGTTTTTTTTATTCGTTAAGATTGTTCGGCTAAATATTGTTCATAACCTAAATTTTCTACTCTTTCAGCAGTCTCTTCAACCTTCTCTGCTAGTTGCTTCTTATAATCTTTCATCTGTTCTCTAATATCAGAATCTGCTACACCAAGAATTTGAATTGCTAACAAAGCAGCATTTTTAGCACCATTAATACCTACTGTTGCTACTGGAACTCCACCGGGCATCTGAACAATTGAATATAAAGAATCTACACCGCTTAATTTAGAAGTTTTAATCGGCACTCCAATCACAGGAAGGGAAGTTTCTGCCGCTGTCATCCCTGGTAAATGAGCTGCTCCTCCAGCTCCAGCAATAATCACATCAATCCCTTTATCTTCTGCCTGTTCAGCATAATTAGCCACTCGTTTAGGAGTCCGATGAGCTGATACTACTGTCAATTCATAATCAATTGCAAACTCGTCTAATACTTCTGCTGCTTCTTTCATTACTGGCAAATCAGAATCACTACCCATAATAATACCTACTTTAATTGACATACAATCACTCCTTTTATTAATTGATAATTGAGAATGGAAAATTGACAATTAAAAACATACAATCAAATTCAAAACATAGACTTGGCAGTGCCAAGTCTCTACATAAAATATAACATCTTAATTGTCATATTTATTTTTTTTAACGACCTTCATTGTTTTTTCCTGTAATTGCAACAGCTTTACTGGCTTTTCGGGCTGTCTCTGCTGCAGTTTTTAAATCTTTGGCTGTAGCAGTTAAATGCCCCATTTTTCTTCCTGGTCGAGCTATTGTTTTCCCATAAACATGTAATTTAGCACTATCTAAACCTAATACTTCTTTACTTCCTAATACCTGTGCTTCACCTTGCGGAGCAGTC
>JBNJDB010000247.1:0-2889 GCA_051744465.1 Bacillota bacterium
AGTTCGAGAAAAGATTGGCTTTTTATTTCAGGAACCAGAAAATCAATTATTTTGTCCAACTGTTAAAGAAGAATTAGCCTTTGGACCATTAAATTTAGGTTGGGATAGAAAAAAAGTAGAAGAAATTATCCAGCAAGTTTTAAATGACTTAGGGATTATAGATTTAAAGAATAAAGTTCCTTGGCATTTATCAGGGGGCCAAAAGAAATTAGTTGCTTTGGGATCTATTTTAACTTTGCAACCTGATATTTTATTATTAGATGAACCTTTTGCTGGTTTAGACCAAGCAACTAAAAATAAATTACTTGATTTGTTACCGCAATTAGCAGAATCTTATATTATAGTAAGCCATGATGAGGGAATTTTAGCACAAGTTACGAATAATGTTCACTATTTAGATTAAATTATATAAATTTTAACCGGGAGTGGAACTTTATAAATTGAAAATGGCCAATGTAGAATTGAGAATTAAAAGATTCAATACATTTGTAATAGCTAAAATTTTTATAAAGTATAGTGGTTTTGAATTTTAATAACTATAATTGTCAATTTTCCATTCTCAATTATCAATTATTATTCTGGAGGGGTAAAAATGAATTTAGAGGCTAAATATAACAAATTACAACAGATTATTGCCGACTTAGGTAGCATAATAATTGGCTTTTCTGGTGGGGTGGATAGTACATTATTAGCTAAGGTTAGTTATGATGTTTTAGGAGAAGAGGCCCTAGCTTTAACTGCTAATGCTCCTATTTATGCTGGCCACGAGATTGAGCAAGCAAAAAAAATGGCCCAAGAGATAGGGATTAATCATCAAGTAGTTAGCATTGAAAGTGATTTGATGGATTTAGTTCGGGATAATCCAACTGATAGGTGTTATCATTGTAAGACAAAAATATTTTTGCAGGTTAAAGATTTTGCTGATGGTAGGCCGGTAGCAGATGGGACTAATGTTGATGATTTAGGGGATTATCGACCGGGCTTAAAGGCTATTGAAGAGTTAGAAGTACATAGTCCGCTAAAAGAGGCAGGATTAAATAAAGCAGAGATTAGAAAGTTATCAAAAAAGTTAGGATTATCTAGTTGGGATGATCCGTCTTTAACTTGTTTAGCGACTAGGTTTCCTTATGGTGAAGAGATTACTGAGGAAAAATTAGAGATGTTAGAAGAAGCAGAGATTTATTTATATAATTTAGGATTTGAGCAGTTGCGAGTTAGATACCATGGTGATTTGGTTCGAATAGAGGTAGCACCTGAAGAACGTGATAAGTTTTTTGCTGAAGCTAAGTTAGACCAGATTAACCAAAAGTTACAAGATTTAGGGTTTGATTATGTAACTATGGATTTAGAAGGGTATCAGACGGGGAAAATGAATAAATCAGATTTATTGTAAATTTGTAATGTGGATTTTAGAATTAAGGGGGGGGATAATCATTAAAATTTTTTATTTTAGTGCAACAGGTAATAGTTTGGATGTGGCGGAGCAAATTGGTGGTGATCTTTATTCTATTCCGCAAGTATTAAAGCGCTCTCAAGTTGAATTTAAGGCTGAGAAGATAGGGATAATTTTTCCTTGTCACTTTTTTGGAACACCAGAAATTGTAAAGAATTTTATTGACCAAGTCGAACTAGAAAGTGATTATATTTTTGCGATTATGACTTATGGAAATATGTCTTTTAGTGGTGTTGATCAATTTAAAAGATTAGCTAGTAAAGCAGGGATTGAATTGAATTATACTAATCAATTGTCAATGGTTGATAATTATCTACCCCTGTATGATATTGCAGATGAATTAGAAGGAAAGAGTAGGGCAGAAATAGATGAAAATTTAGAACAGATAATTAATGATCTACAAAAGAATAAAGAATCGTTGTTGCAACAAAGGTTTTGGGAAAAAATATTAACTTTTAGTGCTCAACTAGTTTATAAGATTAGAAGAGGTAAAATCGATAAGAACTTTTCTGTAACTGATGACTGTACTGCGTGCAAAATATGTGAACAGATCTGTCCGGTGGATAATATTGAAGTTAAAGAACAACCTAATTATAATCATCATTGTGAGGAATGTTTAGCATGTGTTCATTCTTGTCCTGAACAGGCAATAAAGTTAAAAAAAGCAAAAGGAACAAAACATTTTAAAAATAGGAATGTTGACTTAAAGGAATTAATTGAAGCTAATAAATAGAGGAGGATTAAAATGAAGAAAGAACAGATTGAGAATATCTTAAAAAGTGTTAAAAATAATGATTTAGATGTTGATCAAGCTATGGATAATTTGCGCGATTTACCTTTTGAAGACTTAGGTTATGCTAAAGTTGATCATCACCGCGGATTAAGAAATGGTTATCCGGAAGTGATTTATTGTGAGGGCAAGACTACAGCAGAGATTAAAGGAATAGTCGAAAAAATGATGGATCGTGATAAAAATATTTTAGCTACTAGAGCTGATGAAGAGGTTTATCATGCGTTGCAAGAATTGACGGATGATTTAGAATATCATGCTCGAGCTAGAATTGTAGTAGTCCAAAAACAAGAATTGGAAAAGAGCGATAGTAAATTATTAGTAATGACAGGGGGCACATCAGATTTAGCAGTAGCAGAAGAAGCTGCAATTACTGCCGAAGTAATGGGTAATAGAGTAGAACGTGCTTATGATGTAGGAGTAGCGGGCATTCATCGGTTATTGGCTCAAAAAGATAAGATGGCAGAAGCAAATGTAATCATTACTGTAGCAGGGATGGAAGGGGCATTAGCTAGTGTAGTCAGCGGTTTAACTGATAAACCGATTGTTGCTGTGCCGACTAGTGTAGGTTATGGTGCTAACTTTGATGGATTAGCGGCTTTATTGGCGATGCTTAATAGTTGTGCGAGTGGTTTAGGAGTTGTAA
>JBNJDB010000248.1:0-2855 GCA_051744465.1 Bacillota bacterium
GAAGATTTACAGTTTAAAATTCATGAATCGAGTGATCGTATGATGGCTGAATTAGTAAACCTAAAGAAACATGAAACAATTAAGGAGATGCCGCCCAAAGAGATGTTAGATATGCTAGGGCAGATTAAAAAGATGGTAGGTTTAATTATTGATGAAAAAATTTAAGAGGTAATTCCTTTATCTTTCGGGACTCAGTCCCGATTTTTTTATTAGCAGAAGAATAGTGAAAGGAGGGGGTATAAGTTGTATACTAATTCATTAGATGTAACGAAGATTAAAGGTGAAATAAATCCTGATTTAGAAATCCATTATGGTATAGTAGAGTATTTGGCTAACTATAACTCGCAAGAAGCATGGCAGGTGAGGGGGATTTCTGGACGAGGAGGTAGCTCGCAAAAATATTTTAAATATCGGCAGAAAAAAATAGAGGATTTGAAGCAGCAATTAGCAGATGATCAGCAGTTGCAAACTAAATTAGATAATTTTGTAGAGGAAGCTTTAACTCTCTTTCATGCTATTTTGGATGAAAAAAAAGAAATTGTTAAGCAGTATATAGATAAAGAGTTTTATTTTGTCTTAGGGGCTGCTCGCACAGGTGGTACTTTTATGTTAAAGGAATTGAGCCGAGCAGTAGAGTGGCCTTATGAAGAGGTCTATATGTCTATGCTTCATGAAGCACTGCCTGATTTTGATATTGAAGAGCCATATACGATGGGTTGGAGGAAACCCCAAAATTATTATCATATTTTATTTCAGTTAGTTCAGTTTTTAGTCTATTTACAACGAGAGTTTCCTGAACAACAGCAGGTAGTTAAGAAGACTCGCTTTAGTAAATGTATGCAGTTAATTGATCATGTTTTTGGAGAACGGGCCAATTATATAGTGACTGTTCGCCATCCAGGAGCAATTAATGCTTCGCGGATTGAAACAGGAGCAACTGGTGATGTAGCAGATAATTTAGAAAAAGAAGCAAATCGAACGTTGTATTTGTGGCAAAATGTGTACAAAGAAATAGTCCGAGATGGAGTCCCCGCAGGCCAAATTGAACCAGTGCTCTTCGGTCCGCACATGGATCAGTTTTTAGCAGACTTTTTTACGGACCATGGTAGCGACAAAGAACCGGAACAATGTAAAATAACTCAACGTGATTATGATCAACAATTTTGGCAGAGTGATTATGTTGTTAATTCAATGGACTGGGTTAGAATGTTGTGGCAAATACATGATTTGGAATTCCCTATGCCCAAGAAAATCTTATAATTTTAGTCTTAAACAGGAATTAAATTACTAAGCTAGAATATTATTTGATGAGGTAGTAAAAGATATTTTAAGATAGCACCTAAAAACTGAAATTAAGTAAAAGTATTTTGGAGGGGTTTATAGTGACAGAGCAGCAAGTTAGTGAGAAAGTTAAAAACAGTATAATAAGTCTGATCAATAGCTATCAACAAGAAGCTGCTGAATATCAAGAATTATTAAAATTGACTAAAAACCAACAGGAGTTTATCAAAAGTAATGAGTGGGATAATTTTAATATGACTAGGCAAAAGAAACGAGATTTAATGCTCAGAATTGATCGTTTAGAAGGAGAAATACTTAGCTTTGAAGAACAAATTTCTGCTGAATTAAATTTAGAACTAGGCGAAGAATTTTACCCGAACTTAATAAAAATGGAATTACCCAAAACAAAGGAATTGTATCAGGTGTTGCAACAGATTCATACTACCATGGAACAGATAAATGAGTTGAATGATAAAAACCAAGCTCAAATAGAAGCAGGAAAGCAACAAAAACAGCAGAGATTAAACGAAATGAATCGTGGTAGTGATCTTGATTCAAATAATGCCTATAGTGGATATTTTGATAAGTAAGCAAAGATTATAGATGGGAGGGAAAATAGAATGGACGATGAATTTATAACACCTAAAGTAGTAATTAGTAAATGTTTAACTTTTGCGGCTTGCAGATATAATGGTCAGGTGATCAATGATGATTTCATAGAACAATTAAAAGAACATATTGATTTTATCCCAGTTTGTCCAGAAGTAGAGATTGGTTTAGGAGTGCCGCGTGATTCGATTCGCTTAGTAAGAGAAGAGGATGAGATTAGATTAAAACAACCGGCAACGGGCCAAGATGTAACCGAAGATATGAAAGAGTTTGCTAGTGATTATTTCGATTCCTTAGCAGCAGTTGACGGGTTTATACTAAAAAACAGATCGCCATCGTGTGGTAGTAGAGATAGTAAAGTCTATGATAGCAATGGAGTACCTTCTCAAAAAGCTAGTGGTTTATTTGGTGGGTTAGTCAAAGAAGAGTATCCCTATAAAGCGATAACTAATGAAGGGCGTTTGAAAAATTTCAAACTTCGCGAACATTTTTTAACTAAATTATACAGATTAGCAGAATTTCGGAAACTCAAAGAAGACCCTTCAATGGCAAAATTAGTTGATTTTCAAAGTAAAAACAAGTTATTATTTTTAGCCTATAATGAAACTGAAATGAGAAAGTTAGGTAAAATCACAGCTAATCATGAAGGTAGGGAATTGAGCAAAGTAGTAGCAGATTATGAAGAGCATTTACTGCAAGTATTTGCAGAACCATCTGAATATACTGCTGATATCAATGTTTTAACTCATGCTTTTGGCTATGTGTCTAATGAATTATCAAAGAGTGAAAAGGAATTCTTTTTTGATAAAATAGAACAATATCGTGCCGGGAAAGTACCATTGAGTGTGCCTAATAGCATTTTGAATTCTTGGATTTTAAGATGTGAAGTTGATTATTTGCAACAACAGACTTTCTTTGATCCTTATCCCGGTGGATTGATTGAGATTAAAGATTCCGGGCAAGGG
>JBNJDB010000249.1:0-2851 GCA_051744465.1 Bacillota bacterium
AGTTACAAGTATCGGAGGTTCAGCGTTTGCCGCCAATTCAGATTTAATAATTACAGGAAAATCGGGAACTCAGGCTGAAACTTATGCCAATAATAATGATATTCCGTTTGCAAATAGTGAAGGAGAAATTATTATTACAGAAACAATTGTAGTTGAAGCGGGCCAAACTTATGATGGTCAGGGAAAAACTATAATCGCTAGAGGTATGGGAGATGGCAGTCAAGATGAAAATCAAGCTCCTATCTTTAGATTGGAAGATGGTGCAACTTTGAAAAATGTGCGCCTAGGGGACCCAGGTTGTGACGGGGTGCATACTTATGGTAATGCCACTGTAGAAAATGTAGTCTGGGAAGATGTAGGCGAAGATGCATTGACTATTAAAAAAGGCGGCGATGTAACTGTAACTGTTAGTGGTGGTGCAGCTTATGATGCAGATGATAAAATATTCCAAATTAATGATGCAGCGACGGCTTTTAAAGTGCAGAATTTTAAAGCTGAGAATTATGGAAAACTTGTTCGTCAAAATGGCGGAACTGATTTCAAAGTTGATATTTATTTAGATAATATTGAATTAACTGGTGGCAAACATTGTATTGCTCGCAGCGATAGTGAAGATTCACAACTATATTATAGAGATATAGACTCTAATAATGATTTCACCTGGTGGAAGTTTCCGAACTCATCACAAGTTCAGCAGTATTAAAGGGTGAATTTAGGGTTCATTACTTGACAAAGTTAACAGTATCTTGTATATTTTTAGTTGTAGTGTGCAAAATAATATTAAACAATATAATAGATAATATTAAAAGTGAGGAAGAGAAGAGTAGGTCTACAAACTGTTTACAGGAAACTGGGTTAATTGAGAACCAGAACAGGGACTAGACTGAAGATGGTCTTGGAGCTGGATAATCGAAATTTGTAGTAGATTATCTCGAGTAGCTAGCGTAATTAGCTTAGAGTGGCTATTGATATAGCAACTAGGGTGGTATCGCGAATTTAACCTCTCGTCCCTACTTTTAGGGACTGAGAGGTTTTTTGTTTTTGTAATGCTAGTGTTAGTTATTTTAATATTTTGATTTTGTGGTTTTGAATTTAATTGTCAATTATCCATTATAAATTATCAATTATAAAAACGGGGGGTTTTTTTAATGAGTGAAGATACTTTTTATGTGACAACACCGATTTATTATCCTAATGACAAGCTACATATTGGCCATACGTATACAACTACTGCAGCTGATACCATTGCTAAGTTTAAAGAATTACAGGGGTATGAGTCAGAATTGATTACAGGTTCTGATGAGCATGGTCAAAAGTTACAACAGGCTGCTAGAGAGCATGATCAGGAGCCATTAGAGTATATAAATGGTATTGTGAAGACATTTAAAGATTTATGGTCCGATTTAGAAGTTGATTATACTGAATTTGTGCGGACAACTGATGATCAGCATAAACATGATGTACAGCAGATATTTAAAAAGATTTATGATAAAGGTGATATCTATAAAGATATGTATGAAGGCTATTACTGTACACCATGTGAAACATTCTGGAAAGAACGAGAGCTAGATGATGACGGGAACTGTCCTGATTGCAATCGAGATGTTGAGTGGATGGAAGAAGAGAGTTATTTCTTTAAAATGTCTAAGTATGAAGACCAATTATTAGATTTTTTAGAGAATAATCCAGATTTCATTCAACCAGCTAAGCGTAAAAGTGAGATGGTTAATTTTATTAAAGATGGACTAGAAGATTTATGTGTTTCGCGAACTAGTTTTGACTGGGGAGTTCCGGTACCAGTTGATGAGGAGCATGTAATTTATGTTTGGTTTGATGCTTTAATTAGTTATTTAACGGGAATTGATTATCGAAGAGATGAAGAAAAGTTCAATAGTTATTGGCCTGCAGATGTACACATTGTAGGTAAAGATATTTTGCGTTTCCATACAGTTATCTGGCCTGCTATTTTAATGGCAGCTGATTTAGAATTGCCCGAGCAGGTATTTGGTCATGGATTTTTACTAGTAGAAGGCGGAAAAATGTCCAAATCAAAAGGAAATGTAATTGATCCGAAGAAGTTAATTGCAGACTTTGGTGTAGATGCAGTTAGATATTATTTATTAAGAGAGATTGCATTTGGAACAGATGGTTCTTATTCAACTGAATCATTTATTAGACGAATTAATTCTGATTTAGCTAATGATTTGGGTAATCTATTAAATCGAACTATTGCTATGGTAGATAAGTATTTTGATAGCGAAATTCCTGCTAACAATGGAGCAACAGAACATGATGCAGATTTAGAAAGAGTTGCCCAGGATAGTTTTGCAGCAATAGAAGAAAAAATGGACGAACTACAATTCAGTACTGCCTTAGAAGAGCTATGGACTTTAGTGCGTCGTAGCAATAAATATATTGACCAGACTACTCCTTGGATTTTAGCTAAAGATGAAGCCAAGAGAGATGAGCTAGGGACGGTTTTATACAACTTGTTGGATAACTTAAGAAGGGTTGCGATTACATTAGTTCCTTTCTTGCCCGAGGCACCAGCAAAGATTTGGAAACAGCTAGGAATTGAAGAAGAATTAAGTGAGCAAAGTTGGTCTGATGCTAAAGCTAAAGGAAAATTAAAAGCGGGGATTGAAGTTGAGAATGGTGAGCCAATTTTCCCTAGAATTGATGTAGAAGAATACTATGCTAGTTTAGAGGAAGCAGATACAGATAAAACAGCAGATGAGACTACAGAGGAGGAAGAAGAAATGACAGAAGAAGATTATATTAGTTTTGATGAATTTGGCGAGTTGGATTTGCGAGTTGCTGAAGTTTTAGAAGCAGAAAAAGTAGAAGGTAG
>JBNJDB010000250.1:0-2848 GCA_051744465.1 Bacillota bacterium
TTAGCTCCTGTAGTAGATGGTTTAATAGAGCAATTAGGTGTTCAAATTGTATTAATTCCGTTGCATCATCCCGCTGATTGGAAGGTTAGTAAATTACTGCAACAGCAATTAAATAATTCTGTCAAAGTGTTAAGCGGAAATTATGCGCCTCAACAACTAATTGGTCTAATTGCAAATTGTGATTTAATGTTAGGAGTTAGATTACATTCTTTAATCTTTGCTGCAGTAGCTAAAGTTCCTGTAGCTGGAATTTCATATGATCCTAAGATTGATAGTTTTTTAGGGCAACTTGATTTAGCTCCTGTAGCTGCTATTGATGATTTCAATAGCCAGTCTGTTCAACAGAAGTTAGTATCGATTTGGAACAATAGAGAAGAACAGTTAGGCCAGACTAAGGATAAATTGGCAAAATTGCAGAGTTTAGCAGCAAGTAATTTCAAACTAGCCCACCAGAAACTGAGTGATTAAAATGAGAGAGCGAGTAAAAATATTGGATGTATTGATCGATAAGGTTGATACTCAAAGAGCCTTGGCCCGGGTTGCTGAGTTTGTAAAAGCGGATACTAATAAATTGATTGTGACCCCTAATTCCGAAATGATCTTCCAGAGTGAAGAAGATTTGAGATTGCAAGAGATTATTAATGGGGCGGATTTGGCCCTTCCTGATGGAGCAGGAGTTGTCCTAGCCTCTCAAATTTTAGGAAAGCCACTTCCAGAACGAGTTCCTGGGATTGATCTCGTGCAAAATTTATTTCAACTAGGAGTAGAACGGGATTATAGTTTTTATTTTTTAGGTGCTGCTCCTAATGTAGCTCAGCAGGCTCAAAAGAGGGTTTTAGAGCAATATTCAGCTTTAGAAATAAATCACCATCATGGATATTTAACTAGATTGTTGGAAGAAAAGGTAATTAATGATATAATGAAGAATGAACCTAATATTTTATTGGTAGGAATGGGAGTCCCCTTGCAAGAAAAATGGTTAGCCAAACATCTAACTAAGTTTGATGGCGTAGTAGGAATAGGTGTTGGAGGAGCTTTTGATATTTTAGCGGGGACAAAGAGTAGAGCTCCTAATTTAATGCAACAGCTTAAGTTAGAATGGCTATATAGATTATTGCAGGAGCCGCGACGAATCAGAAGGACTCTAAGATTACCAAAATTTATTATGCAAGTTTTAAGGCAGAGATGTCAAAATTAATAAAAAAGGTTTAGGTGTTGGTTATGGAAAATGATACAATTTATGATTATATTGAAATTACTATTGGTTCCTTACTAACGGCAGTTGGATTAGTTGTTTTTCTAATTCCTAATAAAATTGCAGTAGGTGGGGTCAGTGGTTTAGCTACTGTGCTCCATTATATATTTGATTGGAAAGTAGGTCGAATAATTTTACTGATTAATATTCCCTTATTTATTGCTGGACTTAGGTCTTTAGGTGCTAAGTTTGGATTAAGAACTTTATATGGTATTTTAGCCTTATCGATTAGTACTGATTTATTAGAGACCTATTTTCAGGGGCAAGCAGTTGTAACTACTGATTTGTTATTGGCTTCTATTTATGGTGGAGGAATTGTTGGTTTGGGAATTGGTTTAGTCTTTAAAGCTCAAGGGACTACTGGTGGAACTGATTTAGTAGCTCAAATCATTAGTAAGTATAGTAGTATTAGTGTAGGAAAAGGTTTATTAATAGTTGATTTTTTTGTAATTGCTTTGGCTGGTTTAGTTTTTAGTGCCGAGTTAGCATTATATGCTTTGATTTCTTTATTTATTATCAGTCGAGTAATTGATTTGGTGCAAGAAGGGTTTAATATTGCTAAAGCAACTTATATTATTTCCGATAAGTCAGAAGAAATTAGGGCTTCTCTTATTTCTGATTTAAACAGAGGGGTTACTGTTTTAAATGGTAAGGGCGGTTATACTAAAGAAGATAAAGAAATTCTGCTATGTATTATTAGCCGATCAGAAATTTCTGATATTAAGCGGATAGTACATAAGATTGATAAAGATGCTTTTGTAATTATTACCGAAGCTCATGAAGTACTGGGAGAAGGCTTTGATGAGACTCAATTAAAAGAGGCTAAACTTTAAAAAGATTAGGTAAAAAAACAGGAAATTTTGTCTTGGATGAAGAATAATGTAGTTAGGAAATTTAGTTTAGAATTAAAGTTGTTTAGTAAAATTTTAAGGAGGAGTTAAGTATGGAAGCTAGTGAAGTAGCAGTATTAATTGATCATACTATTTTAGGTCCTGATATAGTAGAAAAGGATGTAGAAATAAAGTGTAAAGAGGCTTTAGAATATAACTTTGCCTCTGTGTGTGTGAATCCTGATTTCGTTAAATTCGCAGCTAAGAAATTAACAAGATCTAAAGTTAAAGTCTGTACAGTAATTGGATTTCCTTTAGGTTCAAGCACTTCTGAAACAAAGGCTTTTGCTACGAAAAATGCTATTAAAAATGGAGCCCAAGAAATAGATATGGTATTGAATATGGGAGCATTGAAATCAGGAGCATGGGATATTGTAGAAGCAGATATTAAGTCAGTAGTTAAGGCTGCTGAAAATGTAGATGTAGTCAAAGTTATTTTAGAGACATGTTATTTAGATAAAAATGAAATTAAACAAGCCTGTCAAGCAGTAAAAAGTGCAGGAGCAGATTATGTTAAGACTTCGACTGGATTTGGGACTGGAGGAGCTAAGGTTGAAGATATAAAAGTAATGAAAGAAGTTGTTGGTGAAGAATTAGGAATCAAAGCTTCCGGTGGTATTAAAAGTATAGAAGATGTTGAAAAAATGGTAGAAGCAGGTGCTACTAGAATAGGAGCTAGTTCTGGAGTTGAGATTGTAGAAGG
>JBNJDB010000251.1:0-2845 GCA_051744465.1 Bacillota bacterium
GGGTGCTGCCAAGCCAAAGACACTCCCTTCTGAGCTCGCTGCTCAGTTTCCAAATTAATTATATCTTCGCCAGCAAAATAGATATGACCGCTATCAGGTTTATAGCCGTCCAGTCCCATAATAGTAGATGCCAAAGATGACTTTCCAGAACCATTCGGGCCAATCACCGCTTGAACTTGACCTGCATTTAATTCTAGAGAAAGATCATTTAGAATTTGAGTATCATCAATTTTTAAACTTAGTCCTTCAACTGTTAATATCTTATCAACAGTTCCCATAATTATGCCCCCCCATTTATTACTTTTCTTAGGATAACCATCTACAGTAATGATAATGCAACAATAGCCATCATAAAAATCAATGTTCTTCCTAAAAATACACCTTTATTCAATAATACCTCAGCAATTGGAATCCTTCCTGCAACATTAGAATAAAGTGGAAGTCCAAATCCGGCTTACTATATCTTTTACTTCTGCTTTAGCATAATTAATCCTTTCTTTCCAAGTTATTTTTTGACTCCAATTTTTCCATCGCATTTTAATTAATAAACATATTCTTCTACCCCATCTTCCAAATCTAAAACTTCAATTATAAACCACTGAATAATTATCACAAAAAAATAAAACACCCCCTAATTAAATTTGGGAGTGTTTTAAATATAAATTAATTAATATCTAACTTCGTCGATTACATTTAGCTATCTCTATGCTTTGTTCTTCAGGTTGAGTATTAATAATAAAATCTAAATCAGTTTGTAACTTATCTAATTTTTCCTGGTTCAACTCATAAAATACCCATTTACCACTCTTTTTAGATTGAATTAAGCCAGCATTCTTTAAGACCTTCAAATGATGCGAGATATTAGGTTGACTAGCATCTATATTTTCTGTTAAATCACAAACACACATTTCTCCATAACTTAACAGATTGATAATTTGTAATCTTCTAGCACTAGATAATGATTTCAAAAGATTTGCTGTAGTTTGAACTTTCTTTTCCATTATTTTTCCCCACTTTTTATAAGTAATTTACCTTAATCTTAAATTACTTGACTATTTCTGTCAAGCTAATCTATAATTAAAAGAGTCCCTGCTAGGGGACTCTTTTTTTAACTTACACAATATTCTTAACGTAAAATTCACCTTTAGAACTTAACGCCACACGTTTCTCCCCATAAATATCATTACTATCATCAATTAAATCTTTTTTACTAGTTTCAGTTAGATAATTGAAAATCTCTTCTTTAGTATATCCACAATCTTTGAGTTGCCCAAAAGAAACATATTCTTTAGTCTCATAAGTTTTAGCATTATTCCTATTTTGATAAATTGTTTCTAAAAAATCTTCCATCTTTAACCCCTTTATTATTTTATGCTCTTATAGATCAAATTATAAATATTTTTACTACTATTCTAAAATAAATACATTTGCTTTTTTCTTTATTCTTGATAAAGCTCTTTACCAGCCTCAATTAAAGTATCCTTTCCTTTAATTTCTCCTGCAAATAAAGGCATCTCTAAAATGGGAGCAGAAAATTTATCGTTCATACTCTCTAGATGTTGATTCTGCATCTTCTTTCTTTTCTTAAAATATGGTGTAGTACAAAACTCAGCTGGCAAAATTTGATTAGCAATTACTAATTGAGTTGATACATCAACAGTTTCTAACTCTTCAACTGCCCGCTCTGCTTCTAAAATTGGGGTATTCTCTGGATGAACAACAAAAGCAAATGTAGTCTGACTTTTATCTTGTAATTTATCAATTACCCTTTGGAATTTTTTCTGAGATTCTAAATCTGCTTGACTACTAGTATTAATCGAAGTTTTAAATTCTAATTGCTGCTCCCAATTCATTGGCAATTCTAATAATCTCAAAGTATGACCGGTTGGAGCTGTATCAAAAACAATTATCTGATAGTCATCTTTTTCTGTATAATCCACAAATTTATCAAACGAGGCCATTTCTTCTGTACAAGGTGAATCTAACTCTTCTTTTAATCCCATCATCATTTCTTCTGAATAATCTTTTTCTTTAGCATCAGCTAATACATTCTCTTTATATTCTTCTGTTACTTCTTTCGGATCAATCTTTACTATATCTAAGTTATTTATTCCTTCAACTGGTGTTACATCTCCTTTAACTTCTTGTTCAAAAACATCTTCTAGATGAGAAGCAGGATCTGTTGTCAATAATAAAGTATCATAACCTTGTTGAGCTAAATAAACAGATGTCACTGAAGATAAAGAAGTTTTACCTACTCCACCTTTTCCAGCAAAAAATATTAACCGTGGTTCTTTATCATTTGGTAGAAATACTTGAGCTTCCTCTTTCATTATTGGCCCTCCTCATATAACATTTCTGCTACATTTCTTAAAATATCTAACCCTTTAATTTCCTGATCTAATAAATACATCTTTTTAGTTGGTAAGTCTATTTTTTCGTTAATCTCTTGTAAATACTTCTCTTGCATTTTGCCTCTTTTTTTGAAGAACTTATTCTTACATTCTTCCTCAGGCAAAATTCCATTAACTATTATTGAACTAGTATTAATCCCTATTTTCTCTAATTCATTACTAGAACGCAAAGTCTCTCGAATAGCGCTACCTTCAGGCTGAATAACAAAGATAAACTCAGTTTTATCACCATTTTTTAATAATTCAACTGCTCGGTCATATTTTTCTTTAGAATCTTGAATATTCTGCACTGGACCCATACAAGTTTGCCCACTACCTTCTGCACTTTCTTCAATATGTTCGCTCCAATCAACTGGTAATTCTAATAGTCTAATAGTATGACCTGTAGGTGCCGTATCAAAAATTACCACATCATATTGATCATCATCCAT
>JBNJDB010000252.1:0-2810 GCA_051744465.1 Bacillota bacterium
CAATTCGCCCGTCGCTAAATAATCTAGAAAAAATAATGGTTTAGCTCCTTGGGCCAAAATATCATTAGCACACATTGCTACTAAATCGATTCCTACAGTATCATGTTGCTCAGTTTTAAATGCAACTTTTAATTTGGTTCCAACCCCATCAGTCCCTGAGACAAAAACAGGATCTTGATAATCACTTAAATCAGGGGCAAATAAAGCACCAAAACCACCCAAGCCAGTTAAGACTTGGTCATTAAAAGTAGATTCAACATCTGACTTTACTTTATCAACCGTTTCTTCTCCTGCTTCAATATCTACTCCTGCATCTTTATACGTTAAACCCATTAATTTTCACCACCCGAATATTAATTTATAATTTAGAATTGATAATGGACAATTAAAATCAAAACATGCAATTAAGATCAACACCTAGATTTGGCAATACTGCAATAAAACCTGAATTCTAGACTTGACAATGCTAAGGCTCTACAGCACAATATATTTTTTATTGTAGTTTTATTATTTTTTTGCTTTCTTGTTTTGACTTTTAATTCTCAATTCTACATTCTCAATTTTCAATTACTCAAACTGATGTTTATCCGTCCCTTTACCTACTGGATAATTACCATCAAAACAAGCAGTACAGAAACTACAATTTGCATCAATAGAATCTAACAAACCTTCTATACTTAAATAAGTTAAAGAGTCAGCTCCTATATGTTGACTAATCCCCTCAATATCATTTTGAGCCGCTATCAATTCTTTGCGACGAGAGGTATCCATTCCATAATAACAAGAATGAGTTACAGGTGGTGAAGAAATAGCAATATGCACTTCTTCAGCTCCAGCTTCTCTAACCATTCTAATAATTTGCTTGCTCGTTGTACCCCGCACAATAGAATCATCTACTAACAGAACTTTCTTACCGGCAATAATATCTTCAATTGGATTTAATTTGATTTTTACTTTGAGATCTCTTATCTCTTGGGAAGGCTGGATAAAAGTTCGTCCTACATAGCGATTCCTCAAAATTCCCTTCTGATAAGGTATCCCTGCTTCTTCTGCTAAACCTAAAGCAGCCGTAATTCCTGAACTAGGCACCGGTACTACTATATCAGCTTCAGTATCCATTTCTCGCGCTAACTGCCGTCCCATATCTTTCCGCGCCAAATGAACATTTTGCTTTGCAATTACACTATCAGGACGAGAAAAATAAATATATTCAAAAACACAAAACTTACTTGGTTTTCTTTCTGTATAAAAGGTACTTTCTATTCCATCATCATCAATAACTATTAATTCACCTGGTTTAACATCTCTAATATGTTCAGCACCAATAATATCAAAAGCACAAGTCTCAGAAGCAACAATATAAGTATCATCTAATTTACCTAACGATAAAGGTCTGAAACCATGCGGATCTCTAGCAGCCATTAAAGAATCTTCTGTCATAGCTACCATACTAAAAGAACCTGTTATCTGCTGAAAACTATGCTTTAAAGCTTCAATTATATCATCTTTAAAAGATCTAGCTACTAAATGAGCAATTACCTCAGTATCAAGAGTCGAATGGAATATAGAACCTTGCGATTCAAGGTTCTTGCGCATTTCAGCTCCATCAACTAAATTACCATTATGTGCTATAGCTAAATCTCCTTTGATAGAATTAGTTAATAACGGCTGGGCATTAGCCATCATACTAGAACCAGTAGTAGAATAACGAACATGACCAACTGCTGATTGGCCCTTCAAACTATCTAATGTTTGCTCATCAAATATACTAGTTACTAGACCCATATCTTTATATAAGTTAAATTCTCCGTGGTCATTAACACAAATACCAGCACTCTCTTGGCCCCGATGTTGTAAAGCATGCAGGCCTAAATAAGTTAAATTAGCCACATCTGATTTGCCATTAGGAGAATAGATACCAAAAACTCCACATTCCTCTTCCATTTTATCATCTTCAATTCTACATTCTGGGGAACAATTGCTTGTCATATTTCTCTCAGCTCCTTAATTTCAAATAACAATCGAGTTTAGTTATTCAGTTAAACGGCTAATAATCTCGTGATAAGCACCTTCTACTTCTCCTAAATCTCTTCTGAATCGATCTTTATCAAGCTTTTTAGCAGTTTCACTATCCCAAAGTCGACAAGTATCTGGTGATATCTCATCGCCTAAATAGATTTCTCCATCTGTTCCAACTCCAAATTCTAATTTAAAATCTACTAAATCAATTCCTTTTGTAGCTAAGAATTCCACTAAAATATCATTAATTTCAAATGCTAAATCACTAACTTCATCTAATTCATCCTCAGTAGCCAATTCTTCAGCAAATATATGATAACGATTAATTAAAGGATCACCAAGTTCATCATCTTTATAATAAAATTCCAAAATAGGTTGGTCTAATTCAGTTCCCTCTTCTAAGCCTAATCTTTCTGCTAAACTACCCGCAGCAATATTTCTCATTACAACTTCTACTAAAATAATATCTAACTTCTTAACTAAAACATCAGTTTCATTCAATTTTTCAATTAAATGAGTCGGAATCCCATTTTCCTCTAATAGCTCAAAGAAAATAGTTGATATTTGGGCATTCATTTCTCCCTTATCAAGGATTTGTCCTTTTTTCTGACCATCAAAAGCTGTTGCATCATCTTTATATTCAACAATAACTTGCTCCTCATTCTCTGTACTATAAACTTTCTTAGCCTTACCTTCATAAATCATTTCTTGCTTTTCCATTTTTTAATATTCCTCCTTGTAATTATATCATAAATAAAGTTTGGATTTGGAATCTTTTATATTGCTTTTTT
>JBNJDB010000253.1:0-2810 GCA_051744465.1 Bacillota bacterium
CAAAAATCAACGCAAATACTAAATATATTTTCATACTATTCCTCCTGGTTTTGAGGTATAACTACGTAATTTTAAAGTTAATAGAAGCAAAATTGATCTTTTCCTTCTTCTTTTGCCCTATATAAAGCTTGGTCAGCTTCTTTGATTAATTGTTCCTTAGTCTTTCCTGCCTCATAAATACTTCCTCCAATACTAATAGTAATCTGAAAACTGTTTTCATCATATTCTAATCTCATAGCTCGAACTTGAGAATTAATACGCTCTCCTAGCTGCTTTATTTCTGATTCAGTAATTTCAGATACTATAATTACAAACTCTTCTCCCCCATATCTAGCTAGCAAATCAGATTCCCTAGTTAATTCTTTTAATTCAACTGCTAATTCACGCAAAATATAATCTCCTGCCTGATGTCCATATTGATCATTAAAATATTTAAAATCATCTATATCTAATAATAATAGTCCTAAACTACCTGTCTGTTTTTGACCCCACTTAATTTTAGTACTTAATTGTTCTTGAAAGTAACTGTGATTATACAACTTTGTTAACCCATCTTGGATTGCCATTTGTTCCATTTCTTCATACATTCGGGCATTTTCAATCCCAATTGCTACTTGATTAGATAAAATATTAAGAAATTTTTTATCTTCTAATTTAAAAATAGAATTATATTCTGTCTGCCCTGAAAAAACAGCTCCAATAACTTCATCTCTAATTTTAATGGGAGCACTTAAACAAGAATTCAAAACTGATTGTCCAAAAGTAACAAATTTTTCTTCCAGTTCATTTTTAATTACTATCTGTTCTTTATTTAGTGCCTCTAAACTAATTTTACGAGCAAATTCAATTAATCTAGGCTGCTCTTGCAGACCAGATTGGGCTGCCAATTTTAATTCTTCCTCAACTAAAAATAATCCTACAACAGAAACCCCCATTGTCCCTTTAATGACATCTATTGTTAAATCAAATACTTCTTCTAAGTCTAAAGTCGAATTGATTTGATTACTAGTTTGCTGCAAAGTACTAAGTTCTGCTAAATTATGTTCCATCCTTTCAAAAGTATTAGCCTTTTCAATAGCTAAAGGAGCTTGATCAATTAATGGTTCAATTAACAACCTATCCTTCACGCTAAAATAATCTTTTCGAGGATGTAGAAAAAACAGTACAGCTTGCCTTTGATTCATATTAATAGGAGCTAATAAAGCAGATTTAAAATCTAATTCCGATAATAAAAAAGAAGAATTGTCATTAACAATAACTATTTCTTGCTCCGACTTATCGCCATTGATTATTTCTCCCTGTGATAAGATTCGATTTAATTGTTTCTCTTCTGGTTTAGAAAAACCACGCAAAATAATATTGGCAAGATAATCTTCTGACTTTAAGATGAATCCTCCCCACTGTACTTCTAACTGCTGGCATCCAATTTCTACTAAAGCTTCTCCAGTTTCTGATAAAGTTAAATTTTTATTTACTTCTTTATTTAATTTCTTTAATTCCCGATTCCTAGCTTCTAACTCATTTGTAACACTTTGCGCCAAATTAGCTAATGCTTTAATCGTTCGATAATGCCACTTATTAGGTAATTTAAAATTATAATTTTTTGATTTAGAGCTAACCCTTTCATTTCCTTCTGTTAATGCAAGAACAGTAGTTGTTTTATTAAACAAATAATTCTTCTGCTTTCTATGATAAAATTCACCAAAGGTAAAAAATCCGGCTGTTGGAGCTTCTTTCTCTAAAGGATTTATTTCTAATTCAATATCCTGACCTAAAGCACTAGCTCGCGAAACACAAGAATAGATATAAACTCCCTCTACAGATTCATTTACTACCTCACCTAAATCCTGCGCCGCATTTTGCAAAATAAGCTGCGGATTCCCATAGCCAAACCTTACTTTTTCCCCTTCATGAATTCTACCAGTAAAAGCTAAAAAGTTACTACCGGCTTCTACTGCACCTCTAATCAACAAGACCCCCTCTCTATTTAAAACAATTGGAAATTCCATTTCAGCAGTCCGAGGTAATTCAGCCGCCATTTCTGTTCCTAAATAGCGTTCATAAACATCATAAATATTTTCATTATCTAATTCATAAATCCGATTACCATCAGCTTTAGTAACTGTCATTGTTTTGCCAATCTGCTGCCAGCCAAAACCATAACCATTTTTAACTATCAAATTATTATTACTTAAACTAACTCCTACAATCCCCTGGTTAGAAATTCCATCAGCAGTAAAAATAAATGTATCTTTATCTTCATCACTGCGCCCTGCTTTCCCTCCTGCTATCATTATTTGCGGATTAACCTTTTCCAATCCCGCCAATACTTCTTCCCCATTGGCATGCAAACCATCAGCAAATAAAATCACCACTTGCGTTTCAGATTCAATAATCTCCGTTCCTAATTTCTGGACTTGTTCAAAATAACTATTTTCTGTAGTCTCAACTAAGCCAGCTTCCAAATCAGTTTCTATGAAATTAGTAAATGAAATTACTGTTTCGCCCTTCACCCGCTCTCCATTAACAATTCCTTCCGCCGAAGTTGAGCCTATAATCTTAGCTGCAGGTAATTTTTCTTTTATCTCAGCTAACAACTTACTAATATAAGATTGACTACAATAATCAGTGAAAATTTGAATTAATAAACGATCACTATTTTCAATATTAGATTGATCAATAAAATTATATAGCTGAGCTTTATTTTGGTAACGAGTATTAAAAACTTCCATTACTTGATTTCAACTCCTTAAAAAAATAAGAACTGACTAAAGCCAGTTCTGTTGTAAATAAATTTTATTGTTCAAGAT
>JBNJDB010000254.1:0-2797 GCA_051744465.1 Bacillota bacterium
TAATGAAAGGATGTTAATTAGTAATGGATTATAAAAGAGCTGCTAAAAAGATTATTGAAAAAGTTGCGGAAGAAAAATTGGAGAATAAAGAAGAAATATTAGCTCCGCTTGAAGGGAAGGAAGTAAGGTTAGAAGAAGTTCCTGACCAAGTATTTGCAGAGAAGGTAATGGGCTATGGTATAGCAATTGAACCAACAACAGAGAAGGTTCTTTCTCCAGTAAAAGGAGAAGTGATTCATTTATTAGAGACTAATCATGCGGTAGGCTTACGAACAGAAACTGGAGTTGAAATTTTAATTCATATTGGGATTGATACAATTAAGATGGCTGGTCAAGGATTTAAATCTTTGGTAGAAGAAGAAGATACAGTTGAAATTGGAGATGAGTTATTGGAATTTGACCTTGATTTAGTAAAGCAAGAAGCAAAATCTAGTTTAACCCCTGTAGTGATAACTAATACAGAAGAATTTGGAATGATTAGTAGGTTGCAGGAAGGGACAATTAATATAGGGGATAAAATATTAGAGGTTAAGTTTTAAGTAATTACATTTCTCGAGTTAAGCGCTCGAGGATTTTCTTTATAATATTATGTTTCTGTTTTAATTATAGTTGCAATAGCAAGGAGGGTGTAGGATGAGGCGGGGAAATTTAATTTTAATAGTTGATAATAATAATCAAGATCTAGAAATTTTAGGGAAAATACTAAATAATAATAATTATAGAATTGCTTTAGCTCAAGAGGGGCAAAAAGCATTGGACTTTGTTGAAAATAAAAAACCAGATTTGATTTTATTGGATATTATGATGCCTGTGATAGATGGATTTGAAATTTGTAAAAGATTAAAGGCTAATCAATGGTCAGCAGATATTCCAGTAATTTTTATGAGTGCTATAGATGATGTAGATAAAAGATTAAAAGCTTTTGCAGTAGGAGGAGTAGATTATATTTCAAAACCGTTTCATGAGTGGGAAGTTTTGGCTCGGGTAGAAACCCAATTAAACTTAAGTCAAACTAAACAGGAGTTAGAAATTAAAACTGAAAAGCAGAATATTTTATTGAATAATATTGAAACTCAAGTCTGGTATTTAACAGATGAAAGAACATATGGACAAGCTAATCAAAGTCATGCCCAGTTTATGGGAATTGAGAAAGAAAAGATAGAAGGTAAGTCTATTTCTGACTTTTTAGACCCAGAAGCAACAGAAATATGTATAACTGGAAATAGAGAAGTTTTTGAGAAAAAAAAGCAGGTTCAGAAGAAAGAAAAATTAGATAATGCGCAGGGAGAAAAAAGACTTCTCAAGATTATTAAAACTCCTAAATTAGATGAAAATGGTAGGGTGAAGTATGTAGTTTGTTCTGCAGAAGATATTACCGAAAAAGAGAAATTAGAAAATGAATTAAAAATACAGAATATAGAATTAGAAAATTTATATAGTGAATTAGAAGCAGAATTAAAAAAAGCCAGTCAACTGCATCAACAATTTTTACCAGTTGATTTGCCTGTAGTAGAAGAGATGACTTATGAGACCTATTTTCAGCCTTCGGATAATTTAGGTGGAGATTTTTATGATATTATGAAATTACAAAACCAACTGTTATTTTATTTGGCAGATGTGAGTGGTCATGGATTGGATAGCTCAATGTTAAATATATTTTTACGAGAAACAATTAATAATTATTTATTATATGAGTATGATGGAGAAGAAAAATTAGCTCCTAGTCAGTTAATTTCCTATGTTGCGGAGCAATATGGGGAAGAGAATTTTCCTGAAGATTATTTTATTTGTCTATTAGTGGGTGTAGTCGATATAGAAAAGATGGATATTACTTTTGCTAATGCAGGGTTTCAATTTGGCCCCTTGAAAATATCTAGTCAGGGAGAAATGCTTGCTGTTAATTGTAGTGGGTTACCTATTTCTGCAGTTGTAAATAATGATTTGTATGATTCAGATGAACAAGATGTAAAAGTAAGCTTAGATAAAGGCGATACTTTATTTTTAACTACAGATGGATTGTTAGAAGAAAGAGCAAATGATGAGATATATGGAGAGGATAGATTACAGGAAGTATTACTTAATAATTATAATTTTCCTGTTGAATTAATTACTAAGCGGGTCAAGAATGATTTTAGTGATTTTGCTGATTGTGTTAATAGTCAAGATGATATCACTTTTCTTTGTTTACAGCGGGATTTAGATGTAATAGATAGTTTTACAACAACTATTAATAGTACTATCGAAGAGATGTATAAAATCAAAGAAAAATTATTAGGCTTTGTTGCTCCGTATTATAAACCGCCTAGTATAATCTGTATTGGATTCCAAGAAATTTTGACTAATGCCATTGAACACGGTAATCAAAAAGAGGTTGATAAAAAAGTTGAAATTGAAGTTGAAGTGACTACTAAATATATTAAAATTGTGATCACAGATGAGGGGGCTGGGTTTGATTGGCAGCAGGTTGTTAAGCAGGATTTTGATTTAGAAAGAGATTTATGTAATGGAGAATGTAGAGGAAGAGGCATCAAGATAACTAATAAAGCTTATGATGCAATCTGGTATAATGAACAAGGGAATCAGGCTCATTTGTATAAATTATTGGATGATTAATTTTTAATCTCGAGCAGAGCGCTCGAGATTTTGTTTTAGTTGATATAATATTTTTGCCAGAAGAGAGGAAAGATAATGGAAAACATGAATTAATAAAATAACTGAATAGATTAAAACATATTAATTTAATAAAGTGTAAATCAAAAGATGAAGTTGGATTTCAATTATGAATTATTAGGATTAT
>JBNJDB010000255.1:0-2794 GCA_051744465.1 Bacillota bacterium
TGCTCGGGACAGGGAAATGCTAGAATTTATGTCTTGGAGACATCTGATAGTCTTGCTCCAGGAAAGATAGGAACTGCAGGTGAATATTTGAAATAAATATTGACTTTGACAATTAAAAATATTAATATAATAGAATAGATTTAAACTTGACTAGATTGGTTGGATATTTTTTCCAACCAATCTTGTTTTAATAATAGAAATCATAGAGGAGGTTATAGGCTATGAATAAATATTTTATAGGTGATAGGGGATTTAGTTTATTAGAAGTAGTAATTACTATTGCTATAATATCTATTTTTTTCTTACCATTAGTAAATAAATTCACTAATGAATCTAGTAATATTTCAAAATCAAAACAGAAAAGTCAGGCTATTTCTTTATCGCGACAGGTAATAAACCAAATTAAAGAAGTAGCTAAAGAATCCGCTACAAGTAGTCTAGCATTTGAAGCAAATTTAAAGGACTTGTTTAGTAGTAGTAATTGGAATGGTTTTCAGACTAATTCTAGTAGCACAATCATTTGGAACGAGATTGCCCCACCTAATGATTTTAGTTCTAATACAGATTATACTGTTAAAGTTAATTTTAAAGATACCAATTCAAGCGGTGATTTAAAAAAAGTAAGAGTTAGAGTCGAATGGGAAGTAAAAGAAAATGGTTCATTAGTTACTCAGAATGAAGAGATAGTAAGTTTGATTACAAGGAGGTAACCAAGTGTTATATTTTAATCAAGAAAAAGGTTTTACAATAATTGAAGTCACTATAGTAGTAGCTATATTAGCGATAGTTGCTGTAGCTATTGGTCAGTTGAATATATCTCTGAGCAATATATTTAGTAGAAATCAAAAACAATTGAATTTAAAAAATAATATTAATAAAGCTAATTTATATTTGGATGAGGATATTAGAACAGCAATCGATGTAGAAGAAGTTAGTGATTCTAAGCTTAAATTTAAACGGCCAGAGGTAAGAACTATAGATAATAATGGAGTTCAGGAAAATATTATGCCTGATGGTAGAATTAGTCTTACTGAGATAGAATATAAAGTAGAGTTAATAGATAATAAATTAGTTTTAAAAAGGAACGATAAAATAATTCTATCTCATCTGGATAAAGATATTATAATCGGTAATGTACCACAAATTGATAAGGTTTTTGGTATTGATGATAAGAGGGTAAATGTTAATTTGAAATTAGTAGATGATTTTAAAAATAAAGATATTGATTATGAAATTAAGGATAGATTTTATTTAAAGGATAGAGACACTAAAGGGACTATTATTTATTATAAAACAAGTTACTCTACCACATATATTTATTATTCAATAAATGGTGGTAGCTGGACTGATTCTCCTGGAATTAGAATGATGGATTCTGAATATTCTGGTTATCAGAAGATTTTTGTTGAACTTGATTCTAATTCGAGTTCTAATACTATTACAGCAGCTTTTAATAATGGGAATGGGAGTTGGGATAGTAATAGTAATAATGATTATAGTTTGAACTTTTGATTTGAATTAAGATTAGCAAAAATAATTAGAAAGAAGGTGAAAGTGATGATAACAAGAGAAGATGGTTCTACGATGGTATTAGCAATGTTGTTTATGGTTGTCTTTCTTTCGTTATCGATCGTAGTATCGAATTTGATTATTTCTGATCTGAAAACAACTAATAGAAATCAAGATCAAATTAAGGCTTTGAATTTAGCTGAAGCAGGTATAGAAGAGGGAATATATAAATATAAAAACAGTGGTAGTACCGGACCTGATGATAT
The DNA here is from genome assembly GCA_051744465.1 of Bacillota bacterium. Classification (GTDB taxonomy): domain Bacteria; phylum Bacillota; class Halanaerobiia; order Halobacteroidales; family Halobacteroidaceae; genus Halanaerobacter. Next base: position 1,776 of record JBNJDB010000255.1, read on the forward strand.
TGATGATAATAGTTTGGGGGAGGGTAGCTATCAAGTCAACTTTTTTTCAATTGGTAATAAGCTAAATCGAATTAAAGCAACAGGTTATATCAATAAAGGACAAGCTAATGAAATAAAAAAAGAAATAACTGTTGATTTGGAGGCTTTTATTCCTAGTGGAGGATTGATTAATTGTGAAAAAGATAAATTGCAGACTAAATGGACAGATGGTAAATATGGAGATGATGTTAAGGATGTAGGCTTAAATGCTAATGATATTACCGGTTTACCTACAGTTAATAGAAGTTATTTTAACACAAAGAAATTGGAACAAACAACTGGAAAGGATGTATATAAGTTTGAAGATAATGGACACCAGCCTAAAGATATGCCTACTTATATAGATTCCAATGGTGATAAAACAGTTAACTTAAATAACAATCATAATAGTAATTTGTTTTTTGCTAAGGGTGAATTGAATTTATCTGGGATTGATAAATTAGAAGCTGATTCTGATGAGCCAGCTGTAATAATGGTTGATGGCCGTTTAGAAATTCCAGATTATGTTAAAATGGAGAATCTTTATATTGTTACTACTGATGCCTCACATATTGAATCTTCTTTTAAAGCGGAAAATGTTTTTCTTCATTCAGGAAGTAATATAGAATTTGAAGCGGATCTGACTAATAAGAAAATGGAGCTCGAAGCAATAATGGCATCTCCTAAGGGATATATTAATTTTGGGATTAAAGATGAATTTGGTGATCCCAAAGTAGAAGGTAAGGCACCTCGAAATATAGATTTAGCCGCTAATCTACCTAGTGATATATTTAATAATGCCTCTATAAAACAGTATGAGGATAAATTGGGGATTGGATCTAGGGATGATGAAGATCAAGAAAAAAGTATCGATATTAAGTCAATAATTGAGAATTGATTGAATATCGTTTATAAAATTTATCATTAAACTAGGGAGGACTGGTTATTTATAACCAGTCCTCCCTAGTTTAATTTACTAATACTTAACAATAATATAAATG
>JBNJDB010000256.1:0-2775 GCA_051744465.1 Bacillota bacterium
GATTTTTTAAATTAATTATTACTTAAACCTTCTAATTTTTCAGCCATAGAAGTTAAATGTTGGGAAGAATCAGTTAGTTCTTTTGATATATTTTTGATTTTCTTAAAAAATTGTCCTGTTTCTTCAATAGTTTCTTGACCACTTTTAGTTTTAGTACTAACTTTTTGAAATGTAGGGCCAAATTGATAAAAGCTAAAATCAGATTTAAAGTTTCATTTTAATATGGTACAATATAATTGTATTCAGATTATATTCCAAATGTAATTTCATCAGTATATTTTTTATTATAATGGTGAAATAGTTAGTCAACTAGGTGGTGATTAATATTAAACAGTTAATGAATAAAAATATACTGTTAGTAGAAGATGTGAAATCGAGACAGAAACAGATTAGAGATTTAATTTTAGATTTAGGTCATAATTTAATTAATATTATATCCTCAGCAACAGAAGCAGTTGATTTTATTGAGGGTAGCGATAAAGAATTAGATTTGATTATTTTAGATATAATGGGCCAAGGAGAAATCAATGGTTTTGAAGTTGCTGAAAAAATAAGTAACTGTGTGGATATACCCATTATTTTTTTAACTTCCATTGAACAGTCTAATATAAGTTTTAGTGAAGATAATATTAATTTAGCCTATGTTTATTCTGATAAATCAGCCCAACAAATTAATAAAAATGTACTCAAGAAAAATATAGAATTGATATTTTATAGATCTAAAGAAAAAGAAACTAAATTAGAATTAAGAAAAAAGAGTGAAGAGTTAGAAAAATTTTTCACAATCAATTTAGATTTATTATGTATAGCAGATACAGAAGGTAATTTTATTAAAGTCAATAAAGAGTGGGAAAGATTGCTGGGCTATTCCATAGCTGAATTAGAAGGCAGAGGATTTTTAGAGTTTGTTCATCCCGATGATTTAGAGGCTACTTTGGCAACAATGGAAAGTTTAGGTCAGCAACAGGAAGTATTAAATTTTGTTAATCGGTTTAGAGATAAGTCAGGTAGTTATCATCATATCGAGTGGCGCTCAAAATCAGATGATAAATTGATTTATGCGGCAGCTAGAGATATTACTGATAAGAAAAAAAAGGAAACGAAGCTTAAAGAATCTAAAAATTTATTAGAGAATTTGGCCAATCAGGTCCCAGGAATGATGTATCAATATCAATTATTTCCTGATGGAACATCTTGTTTTCCTTATGCTTCAGAGGGAATCTATGAGATTTATGCTGTTACTCCAGAAGAAGTAATGGATGATGCTTCTAAAGCATTTGATAGTATTCATCCCGATGATTATCAACAAGTTGTTGAATCTATTAATCAGTCAGCAGAAAATCTAACTGTTTGGCAGGAAGAATATAGAGTTGAACTACCAGAAAAAGGTGTGGTCTGGGTAGAGGGGAATGCACGACCAGAAAAATTATCTGATGGTAGTGTGCTCTGGCATGGTAATATAAGAGATATAACCGAACGAAAACAACAAGAGCAAGAGATTGAATATTTATCATACAGAGATAGCTTAACTGATTTATATAACCGGAGATTTTTTGAAGAAGAAATAAAGAGATTAGATACAGAACGTCAATTACCAATTAGTATTATTATGTCTGATGTTAATGGCTTGAAAATAATTAATGATAGTTATGGACATCAAACGGGCGATCAATTACTAGTTAAAACAGCTCAAATATTAAAGGAAGTAGTTCGCGATGAAGATATACTTGCTCGCCAAGGTGGAGATGAATTTGCTATTTTGTTGCCTAAAACTAGCAATAAGCAGGCCCAAAAAATAATCAATAGAATAAAAGAGAAATGTAAAAGAACAGAAAAAGATAAAATACCAGTATCAATTGGATTAGGTTCGGCTACTAAAAACGAAGCAAAGAACAGTCTAGAGGAAACTTTAAAACAAGCTGACGATGCTATGTATCAGAATAAATTAGCCAAAAGCAAAAGTACTAAAAGTAATGTTGTGCAAGGATTGTTGAATACTTTAAATGCTAAAAGTAATGAAACTAAAGAACATTCGATCAGAATGACTAAATTATCCTATGATTTAGGAGAACAATTAGGACTTTCTTATTCAGAGTTGAATCGTTTATCTGTACTTGCTACTTTACATGACATTGGGAAAACAACAATTGCGGAAGATATATTAACAAAGGCAGGTAGTCTTTCTGAAGACGAATGGGAGATGATTAAGAAACATCCCGAACGGGGCTATAAGATTGCTACTTCCTCGGAAGAATTTGCAATAGTTGCAGATGAAATATTTGCCCATCATGAACAATGGGATGGGAGTGGTTATCCGAGGGGATTGAAAAAGTGCAATATACCTTATTTAGCTCGGATAATATCCATTATAGATGCTTATGATGTGATGACAAATGGAAGGCCTTATAAGGAACCTTTTTCGCAAGAAGAAGCTTTAGCAGAAATAAAAAGATGTGCAGGTAGTCAGTTTGATCCTCAATTATCTGAAAAATTTATTCGAATGATTGATTCACAAGACTATTAAGCAGGTAATATTAATTTTTAAGTTGCTGGGGTATCTGTTTTGAAAAGTGCAAATCCAGTAAAGGAATAAAAGGAAAAAAAGTATAGGGAATGTAGTTAAGCCCACATCTAAAACATTTTGAATATAAACTGAGACTAAGCTGTTTTCCAATTAGCTTAGTCTGTTTTTGTGTCTAATTGCTCTTTTAATGACTTTACTTGAGGATTATCTGGGTAAATCTGTTGAGCTTGTTCTAGATAGCTTTTAGCTTG
>JBNJDB010000257.1:0-2765 GCA_051744465.1 Bacillota bacterium
TGAATTATTAGAGTCAGGATTTAAAAAAGTTAATATTTTAAATTTGATTTCTTCGTTGATTAGTAGTCAATTAGATGCTGATCGAATGGATTATTTATTGCGTGACTCCTTTTTCACTGGGGTAGCTTATGGTGAGTTTGATTTAGCAAGATTGATTAAATCATTACGATTAACAGTCCAAGGGGATAATTATTATTTATGTGTACCTCAGAAATATTTATCTACGATTGAAGAATACTTATTATCTCGTTATCACATGTATAAAGAGATCTATACGCATCCCTTTAAACGAGAAATGGAGACTATTTTAGTTAAATTATTTAAACGGGCTAGAGTGTTATATGAAACTAATGTATTAGAAACTACTGATTTACCACAAGTTTTGATTGATTTATTTAAGGGTCAAGAGATAGCTGTAGAAAGTTATTTGGATTTTGATGATATTGATATTTTTAAGTTGCTAAAGGATTGGAAGAAGAGTCAAGATGCAGTGTTATCGCAGCTAGCAACAGCCTTTTTAGATCGCAAAAAGTTCCACAAGTTAATTCAAATAGATAAAGAGCAATTAGAACAGTTAAAAGAAGAGTTGAATCTGTTATTAGCAGATTCAGAGTTAGAGACTATAGAAGCGGGCTATTTCTGGCTAGAAAATCAAGTTGAGGATAGTTTTTATAATGAATTATATAAAGAAGAAGAAGGTAAAATAAGGATGTTAGCTAAAGATGGTAGTTTAAAAGATTTTGGTGCTTCTTCAGAAATAATTAGTCGGTCGCATAAACAACCTGATGCTAAAAAACAGATTTATGTTAGTTTTGAACTATTGGCCGAAGAGATAACTGATGCAGGATTGGTAGAAGAAATTAGGAATAAGTTGAGTGCTTGGCTTCCGGAAAATCAATAATTAAAGGAGCAGTTTAAACTAGAGCAGGTGGGGTAATTCCCATTTGCTCTTTTTTTATTTACTTTGATAATAAGTTATTTGTCGAAAAAAGAAAGAAAAAATTGAAATAATATTGTTTTATGTCAAATACTTGAAATAGCAACGCATACATTGTATAATTAAAACTAAATTCTTTATATTAATTACTTAGTTGGAGGGAATTAAATGGAGTTAGTTGAATTTGAATTACCTTATGATTTTGGTAATGAAATTGCATTATTAGGTAGTTTTAATAATTGGCACTTAAATTCAAAAGATTTGATTGTAACTGACGGAAGTAATTTAGAATTGGAGTTAGATTCAGGTATTTATTATTACAAATTTTTGCTAGATAATCAGTTTTGGTGCAATGACCCTCAGGCAAAGGGGTATGTAAATGATGGTAAAGAAGCAATTAATTCTGTATTGCATGTTGGGGAAGATACTGATGAGTTAATTACTAATAAGGATTATGGTCAAATAACAGATATAAGTTTAGCAAATCAATTTAAAGAAGAGTTTTTATTAAATAAGGGACAAGCAGAAAAAAAGCCTTGTTTCAATTGTCAAGATCATCAGATTTATATTTATAATACTATTAAAAATTTTGTAGGAGAGATTGAGTTAAGTTATGTCTGGTGTAAGCCTGATCTTGGGATTTATAATGCTGAATCTACTTTGTTACAAGGGATAGGTGGTGAACAGAGACTTTATAATTATATTAATTTAAGGAGCAATAAATTGCAGCCTGGTCAATGGAAAGTATTTATTTTAGCAAATGGCTTAGTAATAGAAGAAGTAGAATTTTTAATAAAATCTAATTTTTATGGTCACCAAAATGGTAAAGTGGTAGTTAGATAATTTAAAGAGGGGGAGAAAGATGTTAGCTTGTCCAATTAATTTAGAAGTATATCAATACGAAATAGGAAATAAGATAATAGCTTTAGATGTGCAATCATCATCTTTTTTTAGTATTGAGCAATTAACTAGTGATATTTTAGAATTAACTAGTGAGTATTTGACAAAAGATATTATTAAACTATTAAAATCTGATTATGCTGAAGAAAAAATAAAAGATAAATTAAATTACTTAGAAGACTTATGGGAGTCAGGAGAATTAAATACATATGATAGATTCAATGGTGCTTTTTATAATTTTGCTAGATATGAGTTGAAATTGCATCCTACTAGTAATTGTAATTTAGATTGCCAATATTGTTTTGGTGACCAGGTTCATGAGGAAGAGATAGCTGAAATTAGTTTAGAAACTGCTAAAGATGCAATAGACTTTTTAGTTCATGAATTTGGAGCTGATGGTCGAGAATATCATGTTGATTTGACTGGATCTGGAGAAGCGATATTAAGATTTGATTTTATTAAAGAAATAAAAGATTATTGTAATCAACTAAGTCAAGAAATAGATAAAAGAATCTTAGTTAGTTTATGTAGTAATGGAACTTTATTGACGCAAGAGAAGAGTAGTTACTTGAAGCAAAATAATATTTTGTATGGAGTTAGTCTTGATGGGGGCCAAGTAATTAATGATGATTTAAGACCTTATCGGGGTGGACAAGGAAGTTTTGTAGATGTTATAGAGAATTGTAAGCAGATAAAGAACAGAGATTTATTAGGTTTTGCAGTGACATTAACAGGAGAATATACTAATGTTAAAGATATATTCTTAGATTTATATCAATTGAATTTGGCAGATACTATTGGAATTAAACCGATTCGTTTGCCTGCTGATAATAAGTATGCTATTAATGAGAGTAATATTGATGATGTGAAAGAAGGTTATAATGATTTAGCTTTATTTATATTATCTGAGACTATAAAAGGTAATACA
>JBNJDB010000258.1:0-2761 GCA_051744465.1 Bacillota bacterium
CGCACTACATGAACTATTGCATCTACTTCTCTAATATTTCCTAAAAACTTATTACCTAAGCCTTCTCCTTCACTAGCTCCTTTTACTAACCCAGCAATATCAACAAATTCAATTGCTGTAGGAATAGTTTCTTTAGGATCAATCATTTCAGATAAATTATCCAAGCGTTGATCCGGAACTTCAACTATTCCAACATTTGGATCAATAGTACAGAAGGGATAATTTTCTGAATCCGCCCCTGCTTCAGTAATCGCATTAAACAATGTTGATTTACCTACATTAGGCAAACCGACAATTCCACATTTCATTCCCATAAATAAAATCTCTCCTTAATATATTAGTTGTTATATTTTAATCTATTAAAAATCAACAACACAACCCATCAACATAGTATATCTAGAAAAACCCAAAAATGCAAAGAAAATATCTTAAAAAATCCTTTTCACCCGCGGGCCAATTCTACTCACAACCTCATAATTAATAGTTCCTATTAACTCTGCTAATTCTTGAGCGGGAATTGTCTCTGCTCTATCTCTACCTAACAGAGTAGCTACAGCACCTCTTCTCACTTCAATACCTGTTACATCAACCATAATTTGATCCATACAGACTCGACCAATTACGGGAGCTCGTTGCCCATTAATTAAAACTTCTGCCTGATTAGACAACAATCGGGGGTAACCATCATAATAGCCAACAGCTAAAGTAGCAATCTTTGTCTCAGCCTCAGTAGTATATGTACAACCATAACTAATATTATTGCCCTCAGTTACTGTTTTAACATGAACAACATGAGCCTTCCAACTTAATACAGGTTTTAAATCAATTTCATCTGCTAAACTAGGCGCTGGAGCTAGACCATAGAGAGAAATTCCTAATCTAACTAAATCATAATGAGCTCTTGGATAATCAATAATTGCAGCACTATTGGCGGCATGTTTGATTGGAATTTCAATTCCTTCAGCTTCCAAGTCAGCTAATAGACTATCAAATAACTCTAATTGCTCTGTAGTATATTCTCTATCTTCATCCGCAACTGCAAAATGAGTGAATATCCCATTTATATTTAAATTATTTAAACTAGCTATAGCTTTAATTTTAGCAACCGGTCGATTATTAGCTAAAATACCAATCCGCCCCATTCCCGTATCAACTGCCAAATGAGCTTGTACTTCTTTTCCTAATTGTTGAGCAATCTTGGCTACTTTTTTAGCAAAACTCAAAGTATAAATAACTGCAATCAAATCATAATTAATAACCTTTTGAATTTGTTCTTCTAACAAAGTCCCTAATACTAAAATTGGCTTCTCAACCCCAGCCTCTCTGAGTTCAATTCCTTCTTCCACAGTAGCTACTGCTAAGATATTAACTCCGCTTGCAATCGCTTTTTTAGCTATTTGAACTGCACCATGACCATAAGCATTAGCTTTTACAACTGCCATAATATCACTATTACTTTGCAAATGATCTTTTATTTGTCCAATATTATACTCTACAGCAGATAAATCTATCTTGGCCCAGCTTGTCAAACCATCAATTTTGCTCATCAAAATCACTTCCTTCCTTCAAATTAATTTATTAGAAAAAAGATGAGTTAGTAATAAACTCGCAAATAAAGCTAAACTTATTATTCCTAACTTGGGATAAATTATTTCTACTAAACTAGAAAATGAAAACTGTGCTAAAGGTATAATTGCTATTATTATAACTACCAAACTCTTTTTTCTGCTAAGCTCCAAAACTGCTTGTAAGCGATCTAATAAAGCATATAAATTACAACTAGCTGTAGTTAGCATTGCTAACCACAAAGTTGCAGCATACAAATAATAAAATTCAGGTTGAAAAATACTGACTGCTTTTAACATCGGGAGCTCTTCTCCTATTATGTATGACTTAAATTGAACTAAAATATAAGCAATTAAAAAAGCTAAACCCCCCAACAAAAGTCCTCCACTACCAATTCCCCACAACACTTCTCTTTTTTTAAATTTAGATACCAAAGATAACAATACTGGACTAGCCAAAACTAAATTATATCCAGCATAAACAAAAGTGGAAGATAATTGGTGGTAATTAAATTTAATTTTTAAAAAATTAGTATTAAAATCAATCTTAAATGAGAGACTAATTACAATTAATAATAAAATAGGAATTAAAATTGAATTCACATTTAAGATTCCTTCTAATCCATAAAGATTAGCTATAATAGCAATCAGCAAAGTGACAACTAGTGCTAAATTATATTTAAAATTGAATAAATAGCCAAAAACTTCTTTACTACCTACTAACATAATAATAAAACTACTCAATAAAAACAAAGTTAATATCAAATCAGCTACTAACCCTAATTTTTTTCCTCCACAATAAAAGAACAATTGATAGTAACTATCTACCTCTAATTCTCCACTAATCAAAATTATACTAGTCCCTAGAGTTGCAAATAAAAAACCTGTCACTAATGTTAATGTTAGACCACTAGCACCGTAACTAACAAAAAAATGAAAGATTTCTTGGCCGGATATAAATCCAGCTCCAATAACAGCCCCCACATAAGTTAGAGCTATTTTTATAATTCTTCTCATCTTAACTTATACCTCCTTCTAATTATTTGTATTATTCTTCAAGAAGGAATAAGTTAGAAAAAATTTACAATTATAAAATAGTTAATTTTTACATATTGTACAACTAATATAATTAAAATAGTAATAGTACTATTATTATTCTAATCTAAATCACTTATTTCAAATTTTAGTTTAAAAAG
>JBNJDB010000259.1:0-2684 GCA_051744465.1 Bacillota bacterium
ATAGCAGAAACAATACCAGCACTCACACCTAATACAATTGAAATCACAGTAGCTGCTAATGCTAATTTTGCCGTTGCCGGAAACCTTTCCAGCACCATATTTATGACTGGTTGCCTAGTTGTAAATGACTTCCCAAAGTCACCTTTGAACAATCCACCTATAAACCTACCATATTGGACTAACAAAGGATCATCTAAACCCATTTCACTTCTAATCATTTCAATCGTTTCTTGATCGGCATGCTGACCCATAGAAATTCTAACTGGATCTCCCGGCACAAAAACGAAATTGAGTAAAAAAGTTACAGTAGCTATTCCAATTAAAATAGGAATTACCATTAAAGATTTTCTTAGTATATATCCAAGCATTTTTCTCCACCTTTCTTTGAAAAATAAATTAAGTCTATTATGCTTCTCTGTCAATAACTCTAAACTAAAATCCGACTACTCTACTTCTCTATTCTAAATTAGTATCTAACTATGATTTGCAAAGCACAACAACATAATTATATATTGATTTTAAATTCCTGTCAAATTAAATAACTTATACTAACCTAATCATTATAAATATATTGATAGCGTTTATATACTTTATTTACTTTAGCTACATATCCTCTAGTTTCGGAGAAGGGGATGCTACCAATATTTTCTTCTTTTCCATCCCACTCTTTATTTTTTAGCCACTTACCTACATTACCTTGGCCCCCATTATAAGCTGCTAATACAACCGGTAAACGATTGTCAAAACCTTCTTTTAAACGAGCTAAATACCAACTAGCATATCTAATATTAACAGCTGGTTTATATAAATCTTCTACAGCAAAATCTTCTTCTCCTAAACTATTGGAAATCCAATCACCAGTTTTAGGCATAATCTGCATCAATCCTCTAGCCCCTTGATCTGAAATAGACTGTGGATCAAATTTGCTTTCTACATACATAATTGATAGTATCAAATAAGGATCTAAATCATATTCAACTGCTGAATCAAAAACTAAAGTTTCATAATAGATTGGATAAACTATTTTCAAAAAATCTTTATGCAAATTAATCAGAGCTAAAATTAATAAAGTAACTAATATAACAAGCATTATTTTACGCCAATCTAAATCACCAACCACATTTAACACTCCCACGATTAAAATTATAATACTTTCAGCTAAATTTATCTCTATTATCATAGCACTGAGATAGATTACAAATTACAAGCTATCCCCAAGTGAATTGAGAATTGAAAATGGAAAATTGACAATTGAAAGAAGGCAACCAAGCAATAAAAAAACTCCAAAACCTAACAATTATTATCTCATCTTAGCATTATTCTTGTACTTAATTCTTATACTTATACTTATACTTAAACTTATTTAATTTCCTCCCACAACTTTTTAACTCTTTGCTCTAGCTGTGAGATACTACCATTGTTATCAATTATTCTATCAGCATATTTTTTCTTGTCACTCAAAGGCATTTGTGACTCTATTCTTGCCAAAGCAGCCTCGCGATCAATTTGACTACGTTCCATTAATCTATTAATTTGTTGTTCCTTTGTTATATAAACCAACCAAACTTCTTGAAATAAATCCATCAAATCTGCTTCTACTAATAAAGGAATATCTACAACTATAATTTCTTCTGTCGGTGTCATTTTTTTTAACTGCGATTTTATTTCAGAAATAATAATTGGATGCGAAATTTGATCTAATTTTTCTTTTTCTTGCCTATTATTAAAAATAATAGTCCCCAATTTATTGCGATCTATTGTCCCATTTGATTGCAAAATTTCTTCTCCAAAACTATCTACTATTCTAGTCCATAATTTTTTTTCTGGCTTCATTAATTGATGTGCTATTTTATCAGCATCTATTATTTTAGCTCCTAAAGAATCTAAAATACCAGTAACAGTACTTTTCCCACTAGCTATACCGCCAGTCAATCCTATTTTCACTACTATCGCCCCTTTATATCAATTTAAGTAATCCTAAAATAATTAAAATCAAGCCTGGAGTTAATTTAAGATTACTATTACAATAATCAGTAGTAGTATTTGCTCCTAAATAGACTCCTAATCTAAGTAAAACAAATTTGAAACTAGTTACAAAAATAGAAGTCAACAAAATACTATATCCTGTCATTGCAGCACCAATCCCCGCTCCAAAAGCATCTAAAGCTAAAGCGGTTCCTAAAATTACAGCTTCTTGATTACTAATAGTGCCAGAATAATCAAGGTCAGCTTGTTCTGGTTCTTGTAAAATATTAATTATCAAACCTAAAGAAGTTATTTTAAAACTAAATATTTCTCGGGGTAGTTCATCTTGTTGATTACTACTTTCAGCTAAAATTTCCTGTACTGACTGATATAATAACCAACAACCGATTAAAACTAATAATAAACCTCCAATTTTCGTTGCCCACCTTGGAGAAAATAAATTAGTCAACCAAGTACCACATAACATAGATAGCAAAATCATTATCCCCGAAGCAATACTAATAATCAATATTGCTAGTGGTCTAATTTTTATTCCTTTAAGTCCATAAGTAATTCCTGCTACAAATCCATCTAAACTAATAGCTAATGCTAAAATCAAAACAGGTATTAATTCCATTTTAGCTCCTCCTCCCAGTTTATTACCTATAACTAGGCTATGAAAGAAGGAGAAAAACTGTGCAAATATGGACTTAAACTTA
>JBNJDB010000260.1:0-2681 GCA_051744465.1 Bacillota bacterium
TTCTCCCGCTTCAAAATCACAAATTTGTCGGCTACTAAAACCTACTATTTGAATTACAATATCAATAGTTCCCTTTTCTCTATCATAATCAGCAATAGTCAAAGGGATTCTTTCTGCTTTTTCGGCTGCTCGCAAAATCAAAAAGTGACCTGCTTGAGCTTTAGCAGCTATTTCTGGTGCTTTAACTTCGAAATGAAAAATTTCTGGTGCTAACTTGTTTTTTTCAACAATCTGGTACACATTATCTCCTCCTCAATACTCTACTCACCTTAAATAATATTTGTATCATTTTCCTCAATCTTTTATTTAGCTAAACTCATTGTGATTATACCACAGAAGATCTTAAAATCAAACCATCTTTAGTGAATAATCCATTCAAAAAACTAAAATAATTACAGTGAAATATTTATATGTGAGCCAAGTGTTAGTTTTTTATGTTTTTTTCTATTAAATATCCAATTAAACTTGTTTAAATGTTAATGTTATGATATATTTAATGTGTAGTTAACATTCAGTTTACACAACCCTGCATTATAAACTACATTATAAGAAGGTTCTCAGCTAAAATTTCAGTATTATTCTATGACCTAAGCAAATAATTTAGCTAAGAATACACTATAAGTCTTTGGAGGAATTAATTATGCTGCTAACAACTTACTTATTATTAATTATCAGTTCATTAATTTACTTTGAATTAAACTTAATTGCTAATCAATGGTTAAGAATTTCGCTTTATATTATATTTACTGTCAGTATTTATTACTTTAACCATCGTTTAATCCAAAAATTACTTAATAAAACTAAAAAAATTAGTAATGGCAAATATGATACTTCTATTGCTCCTAGCAATTTTTGGGGTCACTTTAAATTGTTTGCTAAATATATTCAAAAAATCAAGAAGCAAGTTATTAATTTGACTTTTGAAATTCAAGTTGCTTCTTCTCAGGTGTCCTCAATTTCAGAACAAGTACAATTAACAGTAAATGAAAGCACTGCCTTTGCTCAAGAATTGTTAACTGAAACTACCACAATGAGAAATTTAAATGAAAAAAACCAGCAAATTATAGATGATTTAGTTGACAAAGTTGATCAAGTCAAAAAATTGAGTACTACTTCTAAAGAAATTATTAATAATAGCCAGGCAAACATTATGGAAATAGTTCAAACAATCAATGATATCCAAGCCAGCACTGACCATACAGTAACTAATGTTAAAGCATTAGAGAGTAGTTCTAAAAAAATCAATGATATAATCAATACAGTTAATGACATATCTCAACAGACTAATCTATTAGCCTTGAATGCTGCTATTGAAAGTGCTCGAGCAATCTCTAATACTGATGATAATAATTCTGGTAGAAGAAGAGCAGGGCAAGGTTTTGCAGTAGTAGCAGATGAGATTAGAGAATTAGCAGATGACTCACAGCAAGCAGTAGGGCAAATAAAAGAACTAATTAAAAATGTCCGTTCTAAAGTTACTGATGTAACAAAGATAACTAATAAAAATGTAGAAATAGTTGCTACAGGGGTAGAAAAAGCCAATCAAATTGAAGCTAGCTTAGAAAAAATGCAACAAATGATTGCTAAACAATTTTCTTTAATCTCAGATATTCATGACCAAGTTTCTAATTTAGATGAAATTAGGGATGAAACTATAAATAGTGTTGAAGAAGTATATCAATCAGTAAATCAACATACAAATAAGATTGAAGATATCCAAACCTTAGGGAATAAATTAAATGATTCAGTTAATACTCTATCACAACTAGTAGATGATACTGATTTATTTGCAGAAAAAGAATTCAAAGCAGAAGCAGAAGAAAAAGCTACTGAAACTAAAAGAATTATAGAAAATAAATTACTAAATAATGAACAGTTTAATTCTTTAGACCCTGAAATTCATCAACAATTATTAGATCAATTAATCAGCAACCATGATTTTATTGAAGCAATTTGGACTAATAAGACAGATGGTGAATTTATTTATTCCAATCCTCCAGCAGGATTAGCTAATGCCAAAGTAAGAGACTGGTTTCAAACTACTATAACCGGAGAAGAATTTCTATCTGAGATTTATGTTTCCTCAATTACTCATCGCCCTTGTGTTACAGTATCAGTACCCATTTTTAGCCAAGGAGAAATAGTAGGGGTCATTGGAGCAGATATCAAAATCAAAATACAGAATTAAAAATAATTTCTTTGCACACAACAAAATTGCTGCCCAAGGTTGGGCAGCAATTTTGAATCAAATATCTAACTTATCTATTTCTTCTCCATATTCTTCTTTTAATTGTTTTTTAACTTCAGGAGCAATTTCAGTCTCTGTGTCATAATCTTCACCACTTAACTGAGGAGTTCCACCTCCAGAAAATTCAGTGAACATTTCCTTAATCCCTCCTAAAGATCCTAATACACCAGTAGCTTCATACGGTAAGAAGACCACTTTAGAATTATTACCTTTAGTAATTTCATCTAATTTGTCAATATACTTAGTAGCAATCAAATACTGGGTTGGATCACCACTATCCATTCCTTCTAGAGCTTCAGACACTCGCTTAATTGCTTTAGCTTCACCTTCAGCTACTTTAATCTTCTCTTGTTGTTCTGCTTCAGCTCTTAAAATTTGCGCCTTCTTCTTACCTTCAGCCCGTTTAACTTCAGACTCCTGTTCTCCTTCCGCC
>JBNJDB010000261.1:0-2676 GCA_051744465.1 Bacillota bacterium
GTACTAGGAGCTGATTTAGTAATTTTAGAGTCCAATCATGATTTAGAAATGCTGAAGTTAGGAGCCTATCCATGGCATTTGAAAAAAAGAGTAATGAGCGAAAACGGACATTTGTCTAATGATGATGCAGGTTCTTTTGCTGTTAAGTTGGCTAAAAATTCGGTGCAATGCATATTATTAGCTCATTTGAGTCAAGATAATAATGTGCCAGAATTGGCTTTTTTAACAATCAAAAATATGTTAGTTGAAGCAGGTATAGAATTAGGAGAAGATATGGAATTGAGTTTTGCTTATCAAGATCAGGTAAGTGAATTGTATCATTTAAGCAAGGGGGAGTGATTGATGTTTGATAAACATAGATATAGCTCTGGTTGCTTGGGCTATTTGAGAACTCTGTTTTTCTTAGTGGTAGTTTTATTGTTTGCCTATTTAACAATTAATCCGGGAAATATGAAGTTGTTTCAGCAAAAAGCAGAATTATCGCAATCAATTCCGAAACAATCAGCTCGAGAAGAGACAGTAACTTCTATAGTAGAAGAGTTAGGGCCAAGGATTGTTAAGATAACAACAAAAAAGAAAAAAGTAGTTTATGATTTCTTAGAGTATCAAAAGAGCCAAGAATTAACAGGAGAGGGCTCAGGCGTCATTTTAAACCAACAAGGTTATATAGTCACTAATGATCATGTTGTAGAGGATGTCGACCAAATCAAGGTTGTTTTAGCTGATAATGGTGGGAGTTACAAGGGGCAATTAGTGGGGCGGGATAAGTTTAGTGATCTAGCAGTAGTTAAAATAGATGTTGATCAGCAACTACCAGTACCAGACTTAGGAGACTCTGAGGAATTAAAAGTAGGCCAGCTGGCTATAGCAATTGGAAATCCCTATGGTTTTTCTAATACAGTGACTACAGGCGTGGTCAGTGCTTTGAATCGAAATTTGGTTACAGGTGAAGGAATTAAATTGACGAATATGATTCAAACAGATGCTGCTATTAATCCTGGTAATAGTGGTGGTGCTCTATTAAATAGTGACGGAGAAGTAATTGGGATTAATACTGCTATTATTGGTGATGCCCAAGGTTTAGGCTTTGCTATTCCTATTAATAGAGTTGAAGAAATTGCTCAACAACTGATTAGCAAGGGAGAAGTCATCAGACCCTGGATTGGTATTTATGGGGGGACTGTTACGTCTGAAATGGCTGATAAATATAATTTATCAACTCCTTATGGGGTCTTAATCTCAGACGTAATCACCTCTGGTCCAGCTTGGAAAGCAGGATTGAAAAAAGATGATATTATAGTCAAACTTGCTGGAGAGCAAGTAGCAGGGATGAAAGAATTAAAAGAGTTGTTGCAAAATTATCAAATAGGGGATAAAATTGTATTAGAGGTAGAGCGTGATGGTCAACTGAAAGAAATTGATCTGCTATTAGAAGAGCGACCACAAGAAATTAAGGATAATTGATAGAATTATATCTAATAAGAGGGGATTTAATATGGAAATTAGAATTATTGCTGTAGGAAAGATTAATCAGAATTATGCCCAACAAGGGATCAATGAGTTTTCTAAGCGACTAACTAATTATTGTAATTTAACTATTACTGAGATTGATGATGAGCGAATCAATAACAACTTGAGTTCGAAAGAAATAGAGCAAGTTAAAGAGACTGAAGGAGAAAAAATTATTGCAACAAGCAATGACCGCTCTTATACTATTGCTTTAGATCCTAATGGTAAAGCAATGACTTCTGAAGGACTTGCTAAATCAATTAGTAATTTGCAGGTGCAAGGTTATAGTAGTATTGAATTTATTATTGGAGGAGCTTTAGGTTTGCATCAGAATGTAAGGGAAGCAGCAGATTATGTTCTAACTTTTTCTCATTTAACTTTTACTCATCAAATGATTAGATTAGTTTTATTAGAGCAGATATATCGGGCTTTTAAGATTAAGAACAATGAACCTTATCACATTTAACAATTGACAATTGAGAATGGAAAATGGAGAATTAAAAATAAAAATTAATAAAGCAGTAAGTAAATTATTTTGATTAATTGTGCTAAATAAGATAAAATATAGTCAAGAATGCAAATCAAGTAATTAATTAAAAAGATGATTTTCGCTTTAAACTAGCAAGTATTTAAAGTTTAAAGTGAAGGTGTTACTTATTGATGGTTGTATTTCTAAGAATTAGGCAAACAATTTAGCCTAGAGTATACAAAAATATAAGGGGGATTTCAAATGTTATCTGATAATTTATTAGCAGCATTGAATGAACAGATGAACTTTGAGTTTTTATCTGCTCACTATTATTTAGCAATGGCCGGTTATTGTACTGAACAAGACTTAGATGGATTTGCTCATTTCTTCTGGACTCAAGCTGAAGAAGAGAGATTTCATGCCGAAAAGTTTTATAATTTTATTACTGAAAAAGGTGGTCGGGCTGAATTTGGTGCGATTAGTAAGCCTCACAATGATTTTGATTCTGTAACTGCTGTATTTGAAACAGCTTTAGAGCATGAGCAAGAAGTAACAAGAAGAATTTATGAGCTAATGGATTTGGCCCAAGAAGAGGGAGAATATTCAACAATTAGTTTCTTAGATTGGTTTGTTGATGAACAGGTGGAAGAAGAAGATACAATGGAGACACTTATTAGTAAATTAAATCGTTTAGGAGA
>JBNJDB010000262.1:0-2664 GCA_051744465.1 Bacillota bacterium
AAATCATGACCAATTGTATCAACAAACTCAATATTCTCCTCTCCAAATAAATAAACCGAACCATAATCTGCTTCTTCAATTATTTCAAAAGCTGATTGTAGGAGCTGAGATAAAAACTCTCGTTTATCAGTTAAGCTCCTCCGTGTTAATTCTGATGTCAAAGAAATGACCCGTTCCAACTTTTTAACTAATTGATCACGTTCTTGATAGGCAGACTTTAAATTCTGATTCAACTCTAATATTTCTTGATTATAAGCTTCTAATTGTTGATAGCTAGCCTCTAATTCCTGTTTTTGATCTTTAATTCTATCTTCAGCTTTTCGTTCTTCAGTAATATCACGAGCAATTGCTAATACATAGGTCTCATCTGACTCAACAAAGGGAATTTTAACTGTTTCAAAAATAACCTTATTCCCAGCTTCATCAGTTGCCTGGTCTTCTACAACTTGCTTTTGGTGACTATTAATTACAGCTCGATCATCAGCTAAAAATTTAGCTAGTTCTGAATCATCTAATTGATGTAATTCTTGTTCAGTCATTCCCACAAATTCATCTACAGTTTTAGAAAAGAAATGGGCATGAGTTTGATTAACTAATATATACTTACCTTTCTTATCTTTAATAAAAATATGATTAGGCGATAAATCAATTATTTTTCTCAACTTTTTCTTATTACTAGTTAATTGTTGATTAGTAGTTTCTAACTCTTCACTATATGCTTCTAATTG
The DNA here is from genome assembly GCA_051744465.1 of Bacillota bacterium. Lineage (GTDB taxonomy): Bacteria > Bacillota > Halanaerobiia > Halobacteroidales > Halobacteroidaceae > Halanaerobacter. The sequence continues at coordinate 729 of JBNJDB010000262.1, forward strand.
TTGATAACTTGCACTAACCTCGATAGCCATCTGCTTATAATTAGAAATAATATTATCTAATTCTATAATACCTGTCTGTTCTAATTCAAAATCAATCCCTCGCCCCTGTTTAAAATCATCCATATCTTGGGCAATAACTTGAATCGGTTTTATGATTTTTTCTATTTTGTCTTGTAATCTTTGACTCGTTAAATAGATTACTATTAAAATAAAAATCAAGACTACTATAATTAAATTCAAGAAAAATTGCAAAGATTTGTACTCCAAATCTAATACAGCATATAAATCGCCATACTCCGAAGAAAAAGATTGATAATAAGTTTCATTAAAAATAGATTCTTCTGTTGTGATTAACTCTCCTCTTTCTTTTGACTGCAATAAAAGATCCTTTTCAGCAGGAGACAATTCCCAACTATCATCAAAAAAAGAGTCAAAATCATAGCTAAATAATTTTAATTCTAAATTAGGATCTCGATTAATATTTTTTAATCTTTGCTTCCATACGCCTTGCATATCATTGAATAAAATTCCTAACTCAAAATAATTATTATCAGGCAATTTAATATAAGCATATAAACGCATTTTTGAAGTTAAAGTTTCATTATCAAAGGGTAACAACAGAACTTCTCCAACCTCTAAGTCCTCTAATTTAGACCAAAATTCATCTTCTTGTGATAAATCAAGCCCCTTATCTCTACTATAATCAGTAGCAAATATTTTTCCTTGTGGATTAATAAAATAATAATGTATTGCTTCCACATTTAACTCTTTACCAGCATCCAAGTTCTTAATTTTACTTCTAATCTGCTCCATTTGAGTTGCAATATATTCTTTATCCTGACTAGAATTATACCCACTATAAAAATCTAATAAACTACTTTTCAACTGCCTATTATAGATTTGTTCTTGGCTGCTAATAAACTCCGAAGTATTATTAACAAAGTCTTTAATAGAATTTTCAACTTGCTGTTGTTGATTCAAATAAACAGATCTATAAGCTGTAGCTAAAACAACAACTGCAATCAAAAATAATATAATAGCTATAATTAATAGTACTCGCTTTAACTCTTTATTGAATATATCTACTAAAGATGATTTATTCACTATTTTTACCTCCACTAACATAATATAATATCACTATATATAATATTCAACATTATTATATAAATTCCTTCATAATAGTGGTTATTTCTCCTCATTCACAAATTTAAACAAAAAAATTAATTCCTGAGCTAACTTTCTCAAAGAAGAGAAAGCAACTCAGGAATTAATTAAAACTAATTATTCAACTTTTTTCGATTCTGCTTAACTTCTACTTCTACCGTCTTCCAAACTAATTGGGAGGTAGTAAACTTAAATTGACGACTCTGTTTCAAGCTTTTCTAATTCAATACCGAATTCCAAATAAAACGATTTTAGTACTCAATTACTCTTCGAACTAAAAATCTTCATGCTTCAATAACTTACCCGATAAATTGGTCAATAATTACACCATTGGCCAATTTAGCTCTTACTATTCTCACACTAGCTTAACTCTTTTTCTTTCAACAGTAATATCTTTTAACTTAATTAAAACTACTCTTAATTGTAAATTGTAACTAATACAAACTTAGTAATTATCAACTTACTGTTTTCTGTTCTGCTAATATGCTTAAAAGTAACAACCAAATTTACTAACTTACTTCTTTGTTTCTTAAAACAAGTTAGTTCTAATCTTAAACCATGGTGTTACAAATAAAACTCAACTGCTACTAGATCTAATAGTTGATAACGATTATTCTGTACTACACAAATCTAATCCATTCCCCGATCTTTCTATACCCTTTCCAAATATACTTGCTTCAACGATACAGTTTACCACCTCCCAAGCACTACAACAACTCAAAAGATGAATCACTAGAATCCGGAACTCTTTAATCTTTAATCTTTAATCTTT
>JBNJDB010000263.1:0-2662 GCA_051744465.1 Bacillota bacterium
TCTTCATGCTCTTCATGCTCTTCATGTCCACTATATTGAATCAAGTTAACAATTTCGCTAACATTTATTACTTCTGTCTGCTTTAAATTACTAGTTACTTGCTTGGCCCACGGCTCTAGTCCTAAACCATTATAAAAAAGTAAATCAGCATCTTCTAAATTGGCTATTTGTCTTGAAGTCGGTCGATAGCTATGTACTTCTGCTCCATTTGGTACTATTAATTTTACTGTTAAATTATCTCCACTTACTCTATTAGCTACTTCATAGAGTGGATAGATACTAGTATACACAACATGCTCAGATTTTTCTTGGCTAGCAGGTTGACAGGCACTTACAGTTAAAACTAACAATAACAATAATATTAATATAAAAAAACTAAATTTTTTAGTAAACATTCAATCACCCCTAATAATATAAAATTAGTTGCAAATGATTTGCAACTAATTTTATATTACCAGATTTCTATACTTATGTCAAAAAATAAAATAGGAGAACAGTTAACTGTTCTCCTACTTCCTACTAGCCTATCTTAAATATTCTAATGGATTAACGGGTTTACTATTAACCATTACCCTAAAGTCAAGATGTGGTCCAGTACTCAAACCTGAGTTCCCTGACCGACAAATCGCTTGACCCTTTTCTACTTGTTGACCTGAATTTACAAGTAATTTTGAATTATGAGCATAAGAAGTTACTACTCCATCTCCATGATCAATTGTAACTATTCTTCCAAATCCTTTAATCCAGCCACTACTCAATACTTTCCCTGATTGAGCCGCCTTAACTGTTGTTCCGTTTGATACTGCAATATCAATCCCACCATGAAATTTCTTTTCATTCAAAATTGGATGCGTTCTCCAGCCATAATTAGAACTAATTTTACCATCAACAGGCCAAATAAATTTATCATTATCAACTTGTCCATCACCACGAGAACTACCCGATAAGTCTAACATTAATTTTGGTATCTTTATACTTTGACCCGCTCGAAGATAGTTAGAATTAAAGTCATTAATTTTTTTAATTCTATTTACAGTAGTATGATAGCGTTGGGCTAATTTTTCTAGAGTATCTCCGGGTTGAACTTTATAGGCAATAACATCATAAAAATCAGTATCTAGCCCACCACCCATACCAGTTTTGGGAATAATTAATTCTTGACCTCTATGAATAACAGTCGACTCTAAATCATTAGCGTTTCTAATTACTTTAACTGAACTATTAAAATCTTCAGCTATTTCGTATAAATTATCACCTTTACGAATTGTATATTCATCAAAACTAACACTTTTCTTTAATTCCGACCAAGTCCCTTCTCCAACTACACCATCAACTGGAAGACCAGCCTTTCTCTGAAATTTAACTATAGCCTGTTTAGTTGTTGGCCCAAAAATACCATCAATCATTATTCCTTCACCCAACATCACCAAATTTTCCTGTAACTCTCTAACATCTCTGCCCCGCATTCCTTGTTGCAAATTTCGTTGTTTAGCACTAGCTAAACCACTAGTAAGTAATATTATAATTAATGCAAAAACTACTATAACTTTGTTCCTATTCAAATTCAAACCTCCCCAAGAAACTCTAATTTAATTTTAATTAATCATCCGCTTATTATTATATTCTACACTTATAGTCTAATTCCTTCATCAATTTTATTCATTTTACAATTACACATTAAATATAACAAACTTTTTTTAAAACATCAATGGTAGTTTATTACAAAAAAACAAGAGATTTAATTTATAAATTAAATCTCTTGTCTAATATATTATAGTTATCCCCATTAATTCATTTAATTATTCTGCATTAATTTTACCATAACTGATTTTTGCAGATGTAATCTATTTTCAGCTTGATCAAAAACTACAGATTTTGCTCCATCAATAACATCTGCAGTTACTTCTTCACCACGATGCGCTGGAAGGCAATGTAGGAAAATTGGCTCATCTGCAGCTTGCTCCATTAAATCTTGATCAACCTGATAATCTCGAAAAACTTTTTTTCGCTCTTGGACTTCATCTTCATCTCCCATACTAGCCCACACATCTGTATAAACTACATCAGCTGCTTTAACAGCTAGAGTAGGGTCACTTATTATTTCAATTTCAGCTCCACTTTCTTCAGCTATTTTTTTAGCCTTAGTTACAATTTCTGACTGAGGTTGATAATCATCAGGACTGGCAACACTAATATCCAGACCAACTTTTGCTGCTGCTAATAATAAGGAATGAGCCATATTATTACCATCACCAATATAAGCTAACTTAAGTTTGTTTAAAGGCCCTTTTTTATCCTGAATAGTAAATAAATCAGCCAAAGCCTGACATGGATGATATAAGTCAGTCAAACCATTAATCACTGGAATTGAACTATTAGCAGCCAATTCTTCAACATCACTTTGAGCAAATGTTCTAATCATAATCCCATCAAGATAACGGGCCAATACTTTAGCAGTATCAGCAATTGTCTCTCCCCGACCTAATTGAATATCATTAGAACTAAGAAATATGCCTTGCCCCCCTAATTGATAAATACCAGTTTCAAAAGAGACTCTTGTTCGAGTAGATGACTTAGCAAAAATAAGACCCAAACTCTGCCCCGCTAAATATTTATGCTCGATTCCTTTATTTTTTTTATACTTTAGCTCAGTAGTTAAAGT
>JBNJDB010000264.1:0-2646 GCA_051744465.1 Bacillota bacterium
TACCATTTGTATTTTTATACTTTGTTATGTATAATTATTAAAAAGGTGAATGGAACTGTTAGCTATAATAAAAAATAATAGCTGTAATTAATTGAATAAATTAGTAGTTTAGTTTATAATTTAAGACACATAATAGAAAAATATAAATTAAGACTCAGGAGTGATATAAAATGAATGTTAAGAAATTAGAGGGGACAATTACGACACCTTTAGACTTTTTCTCTTCTGGTATTCGAGTAGGACTAAAAGAAGAAGGAAAAGATATGGGGTTAATCTATAGTATTGTTGGAGCTGAAGCAGCAGCAGTATTTACAACGAATCAATCACAAGCTGCATCAGTAAAAATAAGTCGCGATAATATTAGTGATGGTAGTGCTCAAGCAATTTTGGTTAACAGTGGTAATGCCAATGCTTGCACAGGTGATAGAGGATTTGATGATGCCCAGAAGATGAATCGTATTGCTTCGCAAAAGCTGGGTTTGGCAGAAGAAGAAATTATTCTCTGCTCGACAGGTATTATTGGTGAATACTTAGCGATGGATAAAGTTGAACCGGGAATAGAAAAGGCAGTTTTGAACTTAACAGAAAATGGCGGATCAGATACAGCTGAAGCAATTATGACTACCGATACATATCAGAAAGAATTAGCGGTTAAAGTAGATATTGGTGGTGAAGAAATAACAATTGGTGGGATAGCCAAAGGTTCAGGAATGATTGAACCTAATATGGCGACGATGTTATCCTTTTTAACTACTGATGCAGAAATTGATAAGGAATTACTACAGGATGCATTAACTACTGCAGTTGACCAGACTTTCAATCGGATTACTGTCGATGGCGACCAAAGTACTAATGATACTGTAGCTATTTTAGCAAATGGTGCATCAGAAAATGAAGCAATAACAGAAAAAGAGGATAGTTACCATCGTTTTGTAGAGGGGTTAACATATATTTGTAAAGAACTAGCTCATCTAATCGTCAAAGATGGTGAAGGAGCAACAAAATTTGTAACTATTGAAGTTGAAGGAGTTAGTAGCGAAGATAAGGCTGAAAGAGTAGCTAAAAAAATAGCTAATTCTAATTTAGTAAAGACTGCTATTTTTGGTGAAGATCCTAACTGGGGTCGAATTGCTTCGGCAGCTGGTTCAGCAGGTGTTGAGTTTGAACTTGCTAAGATGGAGATTGAGATTAATGGTCAAGACATATTTGGCCCAGCAGAACAAGTGCATCAGTGTCCGAATGATTTATTAGCTCCAGAAAATATTAATATAAAGGTTGATTTGAATTCGGGTGAAGAATCAGCTGAGGTTTGGACTTGTGATTTATCGTATAAATATGTAGAAATTAATGCTGAGTATCATACTTAAAAAGTAATTGAGAATTGAAAATGTAGAATAAGCAATTAAAAAAGACAAACAAAATCAAAAAACTTCGTGTAGTCCTAGTTATATTATTTATTGTTAATTGTTAATTAGATGCACAAGTTAAATGCTTTGTTTTATTGTTTGATTGTGTTCTTTCAATTGTCAATTGTCTATTCTCAATTTTCAATTATAATTTAATAGGTGGTGGAAAAAGTGAAAGAATTGATTAAGAAAGCAGATATTTTAATGGAAGCTCTACCTTATATGAAAGAGTTTTATAATAAGACTGTAGTAATTAAATATGGTGGTAATGCAATGGTCAATAAGGAGTTAATGGCTTCTGTGTTAGAAGACATTACTTTATTAAAATATGTAGGGGTTAATCCAGTTATAGTTCATGGTGGGGGGCCTGTAATTAGTGATAATTTAGAACATTATGATTTAGAGACTGATTTTCATAAGGGCTTTAGGATAACAAGTGAAGAAGTTATGGAAGTAGTGGAAAAGGCATTGATTGGAGAAGTAAATAGTAATTTAGTTTCTTTAGCTAATAGCTTAGGAATCAAAGCAGTTGGTTTATCAGGAAAGGATAACCAAATGATTTTAGCCGACAAGTGTGAAACGGATTGTAATGTAGAGTTAGGTTATGTAGGAGAAATAAGCCAAGTAGACCCGACTTTATTAAACACAATGATCGAGAATGACTATGTTCCAATCGTTGCTCCGGTAGGAACAGATGAAGCAGGTAATAGTTATAATATTAATGCTGACTTAGTTGCGGGAGAGATAGCTGCTGCTTTAGAAGCGGAGAAACTATTATTATTAACTAATACAGAAGGGATTTTAGAAGACCCAGCTGATGAAGATACTTTAATATCAAGTTTGGGAATTTCTGAAGCACGCCAAAAGATTGCAGAAGAAATTATAGTTGGGGGTATGATTCCAAAAGTAAATGCCTGTATCACAGCTTTAGAAAATGATGTTAAGCGCACTCATATTTTAGATGGTCGCTTAGATCATTCTACTTTATTAGAGATATTTACTGATAAAGGGATTGGAACGATGATTACGAAATAAAGTTAAAAAGCAATTGATAATTGACAGTTGAAAATTGAGAATTAGAGTTCAAAATAAAGTTCAAGAGAGAAAATAGAAAGACAGTTAGACAGAAAGACAGTTAGACAGTGAAACAATGAAACAATGAAACAATGAAACAATGGAATAATGGAATAATGGAATAATGGAATAATGGAATAATGGAATAATGGAATAATGGAATAAT
>JBNJDB010000265.1:0-2639 GCA_051744465.1 Bacillota bacterium
GTTGAAAATAAAAATTTATGCTCTGGAAATTCACGCCGCAATTCAGTCACTAACGGACTAGCTGCCCCTGTTTCACCTACTGAAGCACCGTGAATCCAAACAGTTGGCCGATCCTTAAAAGTAGCCTGGATAGTCTCCGGCAGCCAACCAAATCGTTCTTTTAATCCCCGCCACTCTTCATCACCAACTATAATTTTATAAATCAAAATAGGAAAATATAATAACGTAACTACGATTAATATTAAATTATAGATTAAGTAAACTAGTTTTTTCATCCTCTATCTGCTCCTTTAATTAAATTCACTATAACTGAATTTTAGGTTTTATGATGTTATTGCAGTTTCGCAAGAGTAGCTTTGGCATACCAAATCTCTACATAATTACTGACATTCTAATTGATTATTCTTATTATGTACAACATTTATCTAATTTAATTTAATGCTAGTTATTATTATATACCATCCGTTGTTAAGTTTAAAGTATCCATTCAGCTATCAACTATCATCTTTCAGCAATCAGCAACCCTTTTAAATCAAAAGCTAAAAGTGTTTCGGTCTTCTATAACGTAAATATTTTCAAATTAAAAAGTCAGCAAAAGATTATACTTTTACTGACTTTGAATTTGCTTTATTCTCTTTTGACTTTGCTTTTAGCCGACCACTGACAGCTAGTACTTCAAATCCACTCCAAAGTCTACTCCTTGGTCTGGGACATCAAGACCTAAGCTGACATTAAAGCAGTCAAATTGACGAATAAATTTGAAATTAAGCTCTTCTAAAGCGTCATCTTCATCATCTGTACTTTCATCTTCTTCAAAAGCAAAATCATATAGAGTATTAATCTCTACATCCCAATAGGGGAATTCTTTTTGGTCAGTCACAAAGCTATAGGTCAATTCCAATTCATTCTGCCATTCTGTTTCATCTCTACTAATCGGCGCTTCTCCATCATCATTATCTCCTTTGATTTGATAGCGGTAAGCTGTTTCCAATTCATGATAATCATTAATTTGATAGTCAGAACTAATTGACATCCCATAATTGAAATAATCACTGTCTAATTCATAGTAACTTTTGCTACCTCTTAATTCCCAGTCAAAGGATAACTTCTCACTAGCTTGCCATTTATCACGCAACTTAGTAGAAAAATAATGTCTTTCGCCTAATTCAGGATCAGTTAATTGATCAAAATTAAAGGGAGTATTACCGTCTGTATTATAATAATGATAATCTAAATTTAAATCGGTACCCCAAAAATCATGATTAGAACCTAAATTAAAATCATAGGTCTGATATTGGTCATTAGTATCATATTCTGCTAGGCTATATTTGCTCTGCCAGTACATATCTACTGTATCTGAAACTGCAATTCGATTGTTATTTAATTTTAAATTGAATTGCTTCCGTATAGTATCAATATCTGTTTCAACTTCATAAATTCTACCCACTTTTAAATTATTCGACAATTTAGTATTCCCAAATAAAGCCCGATTCTTGGTCCCAAATTCAACTTCAGGCTTATAATTTTCATCACTATCTTTACTCCCCTGCACTTGCCAATAATAATCACCTAAGTTATCTTTAACTACTACTTCTTTATCCATTTTTTTGTCAATATCCTCGTCATCTCGTCTTAAACGCATTGATATATCAGGACCGCGGCGATTTAAGTCCCAACGGGCTGTAGTAGTCTGTTCTTTATAATCACTATCATCCTCATCTTCTTCAAAAAATGATTCGATTTCTAAACGGCTTTTAGTACTACCAAATTTATTATTTAAAACAATGTCTCCACCTATACCAAACTTACGGTTATAATCTAAATAGGTATCTAATTTGAAATCAGAATTAGGATCATAAAGATAGTCTAATTCAACGATATCAGTAGTTTTTTGAGCTACTTTAGCAAAAATATGTCCTTCTAAATTTTCATTAATATAATGGTCATAATCGACTTCTAAATAAGCTCCGTCATCATTATTGTAACCTAATTCAGGCTCTGGTACCTCATATTTTTTTCTTTCCTCTTTATCTGTATGAGTCACATATTTCGGCAGCGGCATAATCCGCTGTCCTTTAATCCACAAATCAACTCCAGTCGCAATAATTTTACCTTCTTCTGTCACCTCAATTTGGTCTGCCTTAATTTCATAATGAGGGTGCTCATATTTACAGGCTGTAACACTACTTTGGTCTACTAATAGTTGTTTATCATCAATATTAATTAGTTCCCCAGTAAAATGCAAACCTTCATTCTCTGATTCAGCATCATAAAATTTACCCTGTTTAGTTTGATAATCATATTTCAATTGCGACCCTTCTAGCAACTGGTCATCTTGAATTAAAACTACATCACCTGATGCTGTAATTTCTTTTTTATTTAAATTAACTACTACTTCATCAGCTATAATTTCATCTCGACCAGATTTAATTACCACATTATCTTGGGCTTTAATTAAATTATTATCCTCAGCAAAAATAACATAGCCATCCGCACTAATATTAAATGCTTGTCTACCATTAGCTGCAACTGCCCAAGAGTTAAATATAAATATAAACAATACAATATAAAATATAATTGCTTTTTTCATCTAAAAACTATCCTTTCTATATAAAAAATAATTTATGAATTTATTGATG
>JBNJDB010000266.1:0-2638 GCA_051744465.1 Bacillota bacterium
AATTTGACTTTGCATTTGAATTAAACTGTTTCACTGCCTTACTGTCTTACTGTTTAACTATAAAGCTTCACTCAAAAGTGAAGCTTTATATAGATAATGTTTACAATTGTGAGGTGAAATAATGACTACAGATAAAATTTTAATAGTTGAAGATGAAGAAAAGATAGCTCGTTTTTTAGAGTTAGAATTAGAACATGAAGGATATGAGGTAGAAATTGCTTATGATGGTCGAACTGCATTAGAACAAATTGAAGACAATAATTATAGTCTCGTACTATTAGATATTATGCTCCCGAAACTAAATGGAATGGAAGTTTGCCGGCGAGTTAGAAAAAATTCAGAGATGCCTATTATTATGTTGACGGCTAAAGATGATACGATGGATAAAGTAATGGGGCTAGATTTAGGAGCTTATGATTATATGACTAAGCCCTTTGATATTGAAGAGTTATTAGCCCGGACTAGAGGTGTCTTAAGGCGAAATAATAGCCAAGATTCGAACTCGAATGATTATGTTTTAAGTAATCGAAAATTAGAGGTGAATACTAAGACTAGAGCAGTGACCCTAGCTGGGCAAGAAATCGAATTAACTAAAAAGGAATATGACCTATTAGTTTATTTATTACAAAATGAAGATATTGTACTTAAAAGAGAGCAGATAGTAGAAGAAGTATGGGGTTATGATTATACAGGGAATACTAATATTGTTGATGTGTATATCAGGTATTTACGTACTAAAATTGATGATAAATTTAAAGATAAGTATATAGAAACTATTAGAGGTGTAGGATATGTTATCAAAAATAAATAATTTAAAATTTTGGGATGATAATAAACTACCTATTTCATTGAAATTAACGTTAATCTATGCAGTAGTCTTTTCCTTAGCTATTTTAATACTTAGTATTGTTACCTTTTCTATTAGCAGATATTTAGGAGAACAGAGAATCAGAAAGTATATTAGAGATGTAAGTAATCAAATTGTAAATTATATAGAACAAGGCAAAACAATAGATAAAAACATATTTACAGCTATTGATTTTAAAGGGCCATTAAATTTTAAGATATATAATCAAAAAGGGCAGTTATTATTAAAAAGCAGACCCCATTTGTTTAAAATTGATTATAAATCTAATTTAAATAAGATGGTAAGTGTAGAGAATGAAGAACTATCTGGCTCAGATGATAGGTCAAATAATAGCGCTAGAGAGATTAAAGTTCAAAAAAAACGAGAAAAAGAAGATGATATTAAAATATTATATTTGAATAAAAAAGCAAGTTTTCAAGGACAAAATTTTTATGTACAAGTGATAAATTTACGTCATATTAGAGATGGTTTTTTTGATATTTTATTAGTAATATTAATAATAATTAATATTGTAGCGATTCTATTTTCCATAGTTATTGGCAATTATATAGCACAAAAAATCTTACAGCCTATTGCAGAGATTAATCAAACAGCACAGAGTATAACTATTAATGATTTAGATAAGCGAATTGATACTACTGGTCCCAATGATGAACTAAAAGAGTTGGCTATTACTTTTAATGAAATGATAGACCGTCTTCAACATTCTATTAATAAGCAAAAACAGTTTATAGCTGATGCGTCTCATGAATTAAGAACTCCTGTTTCAGTAATCCAAGGTTATATAGATATGCTAGATCGCTGGGGGACAGAAGATGAAGAAGTACTAGCTGAATCAATTGAGGCAATTCAAAGTGAAACGGTAGGAATGAAAAAAATGTTAGAACAATTGTTAGATTTAGCTCGTGGGGATAGGGCTGATTATCAATTTGATAAAGAAAAATTTGCATTACAAGATTTAATAGAGGAAGTTTATCAAGAATTAGAGCTAATTGCTGATAATAAGCAGTTACAATTGGAACAAAATGATACAGCTTTAATCAACGCTGATATTGAAGCTGTGAAACAAACGCTGCGGATAATTATTGATAATGCTATGAAATATACCCGCGAGGATGGTAAAATTATAATTTCCTCCTCTAAAAAAGACACAGAAGTAGAGATTAAAGTTGAAGATAATGGCTGTGGGATTCCTACCGAAGCCGAAGATAAAATTTTTAATAGATTTTATCGAGTTGATGAATCTCGCACGCGGGAAACTGGTGGGGCTGGCTTAGGTTTAGCTATTGCCAAGTGGATAGTTGAAGATCATGGGGGAGAAATAAAGGCGCAAAGTGAAGTAGGAACAGGTACAACAATACTTGTTACTCTACCGTTAGTTTAAAATAAAATTAAGATTAGAAATTGAAATGGCTTACTGCTATTTGATTTAGCGGTAAGCCTTTTTTTAAGAAATATCTATATAAAGCTTCACTTTTGAGTGAAGCTTTATAGTAATTAGTAATGAGAAAAGAGTGATGAGTAGAAAATCAAAAACAAAATCAAGTTCAAAACCTTTCGTTTCAAAGGAATTTAACTGGCTTTTGAGATTTTGACTTTAAGGTTTTTACTCATTACTGATTACTCTTTACTCGTCACTATAAAGTTGCACTGGAAGTGCCACTTTATAGTGATTCTAATCAAATTTTAATCTTTTTTTAAGAATTTATTAATCTTGTTAAGATATACTAAATTTAGAAAAGGGGGTGAGAATATGATTAGTGGAGTATC
>JBNJDB010000267.1:0-2636 GCA_051744465.1 Bacillota bacterium
TAACTGCTACTTCTCCTTCATCTACTGCTACTTTAGTCTCTTGGTTTTGATCCACTGCTACTTTAAATAATGTACCTCTAACTCCCGCTACAGCAGAAGGGGTTTCTACTTCAAATTGTTGCTTAGAATTAACGTTATTAATAAATTTAACTAAAACTTCTCCTAGGCTCAACTTAACTTTAGTCAATTCTAAATCCTGTTTATTCTTAACTACTTTTAATTTAGAATTGCCTTTGATCAACACCCGAGCTTGATCACCGAAAGTAAGTTGCGCTTGGCCCTGAGAAGCTGTTTTAATCAAATCACCTTCTTTTAATTCTGTACTCCCGCTTAATTTTTTCCAATCGCTAGAAAAAAAGAACCAACTATCTGATTTGTACTGTACTGTTCCTTTCAACTTTTCTAAAACAATTCTTTCCTGAGCTAAAGTTGTTTCGCTTACTAAAAATAAACTGGAGAGCACAACCACTACCATTATCAATAAAGCAGACCATTTTTTCATGTTAACGCCCCCTAATATAATATTTTATAAACTTTCTCTACTTTAGTCTTGCCGCGTAAAGTAAGTTCTTCTGCTAACTGGATCTTAAAATCATCCTTTACTTGTTGGTACGTCCCATCTCCTAAATAAATTTGATTCGCCTGGGCCAAACTTTCCAGTCGTGCTGCAGTATTAACTACATCTCCAATTGCAGTATAATCACTTCTAGTAGTAGAGCCTACATTACCGACTATTGCTAAACCAGTATTGATTCCAATTGAAACACTTAAAGGCAATTGAGAATCATCTCTTATCCTAGTCTGTAATTCAATAGCTAACTTTACTGCCTGTTGGGGATGAGCCGGTTGGTCTGTGGGTGCATTGAAGAAAACCATTGCTCCATCACCTAAAAACTTATCTAATGTTCCAGCAAAATCAAAAGTTTTTTCTGTGATTAGCGAGAAATAATTGTTTAATAATTTAACTACTTCCTGTGATGATTTATCTTCAGCATAATTAGTAAATGAATTAATATCAATAAATAAAACTGTAATTTCTTTTCGTTGTCCTTCTAAATAATTTTTATCTGACATATTCAACACTTCTGTTACTACTTTAGGTGCTAAATAACGTGAAAATACTTCGCGCAATTTATCTTTTCGTTGTTCAGCTTTTAAATACCAGTTTAACAGACTAGCAATTAAATTCATTATTACTACTAATAATAAAGGTATCAAAGGAATAAACAAATTAGAAAAAATAAAGACCGAAAGATTAATCGTTAGCAATGCTATAAATGATAATCCAGAAACGATCAAACTATATTTAGGCTTTAATTTATAATATAACCACGAAAATAACAAACTACAGATTAAAATCAATAAATTTGTCTCAATTAGATCTAAGCGGGTAATAAAACTATCTTCTAAATAATTATCGATTATAGCTGCATGAATCATTACCCCGGGCAAATAACCTTCCAGTGTTGCAAGAGGAGTAGTTAAATAATCTTGAAAGCTATCACCTTTAGCACCAACTAATACCAGTTTATCTTTGAAAAAACCAGAGGGAAAATTCCCTTGCAAAACTTGATTATAAGAAATTTGCTGGAAATAATTCTGGGCTGTATTAAAATTGATTAATAGCTCATCTGCAGTTATCTCTCTAGCTTGGTTACTATAATTATGGGCCAAGCTGATAGAAAATGGCTCTAAATTAACTTCCTTATGGTTTAGAAGATGCAAGCGCCTAATTGTACCATCATGATCAGCTAATAAATTTAAATACCCCTTTCTAGTTGCAGCCTCTTTAAGTTCTGGAATTGGATAATTAATTTGATTAATTTTATATTGATTCTGATTGAAGTTAAAAATATCTCGGTGAGCTTTTAGATTTAATTTATAAGGTACAATAACATTGTTAGCCTGGGTAATACGATTAACTAAACTATCATCATTTTCTGTTGGATACTCAAATAAAATATCAAAGCCAATTGTTTTTGCTCCTGCTTGATTCAATTTAGCAATCAATTGAGCATGATATTCCCTCGACCAGGGCCAAGAACCTAACTCCTTGATTGATTGGTCATCCATAGTAACAATTACCATTTTCTCTTGATTATTAGCCTGAAACTGACTATTTAAGATCATCCGATAGTCATAAGTTAATAACTCTAAACTCTGTAGCCAATTGAAGGAACAGGCAATCACAATTACAATAGCAATTATAGTTCCTCTAGCAAACCAACTAAGTTCTTTTTTTATTGCAACCCCCTCCTAATTAGCAATCTATCATTTTACCTAACCACATTATCTATTTCTATAACAACCTAGTAATCCCTTGTTTTAAAAATAATCACTTTTTTCTTCTAAATCACTAAACTCTATTAATACATATAATATAAGTCTTAGTTAGGAGGGAGAATAATGACTAAATTAATTTTATTATTTACAATTATTCCGTTGATAGAGTTATGGGCTTTGATTCGTTTAAGTCGGGTTTTAGGTGGCGGGCTTACTATTTTATTAATTGCTTGTACAGGAACTATTGGTGCTATTTTGACGAAAAGACAGAGTACTTCGGTGTTGAAAAAAATCAATGATTCCTTGGCCCAGGGCCAAATACCAGCTGATAAATTGATTGATGGTTTATTAAT
>JBNJDB010000268.1:0-2628 GCA_051744465.1 Bacillota bacterium
CGGATTAGCAGTTAATACTATCCTGTTGTTTGTCTTTTTCGAAGGCGGGTGGTATTTTGCTTGGCAGATTAGTGATGGAATATTGGTCACTTTAATGGTCTGTTTTGGATTTGGTTTATTCATCAATAGTTATGAAAATTTAGAATACAGGCTCAAAAGAAGCCAGAAGAAATACAAGACTTTGTTTGAAGCTATAGGTTCTACAGTAGCAGTGATTAAAAAGGATGGAACAATTTCTGTTATTAATCAACAAGGAGAGAAATTATTGGGTTATCAAAAAGATGAATTGGAGCAAGAAAAAAGCTATTTTGATTTTGTTGCACCCCAGGATAGGAATCGTGTCCAGGAGCAACATCAAAAAGTCATGGGAGCTAAAACTAAAGGACCTTTTAGTTACGAATTTACCTTAATAGATAAACAAGGTAGTTATAAACAAGTTGATGTTACAGAAAATTTAGTTTTAGATACTAATAGTAGTGTAGCTTCGATTATTGATATTACTGAGCGAAAAGAAATGACAGAACAAATAAAGAGAAATAAGGATAAGTTAGAAAAGCTTCATCAGATTGTATTTAAAATGAGTCAGATTAATCAGGAAGAAGAAGTTTATGAATTGATTGTAGATACTATAATGGATATTCTTGAATTCACTTCATCTGTTGTATTACTTAATGAAGACAACTATTTATCAGTTGAAGCTCTTACAGGTGGGATTGAAGTTCAAGATATTTCTGTTTCCGAGGGATTAGCAGGGAAAACTTATCAGGAGCAGGAGACTTTGTTTATTAAAGATTTAGAAAAAAATGAATTTGTTAATCTGAGTTGGGATAATGCTGAGGAAATAATAAGTACTCCGCTAGGTAATTTAGGTGTTTTGCAGGTTATATCGGAAAAACCTGGTTGGCTTAGCTCGGCTGATCTAAAGTTGATTGAGCTATTAGCTAATCATACAACAGAAGCAATAAAAAGAATTCATTCTCAAAATGAAATTAAATATATCAGTTTTCATGATACTTTGACTGGACTTTATAATCGAGCTTATGTAGAGCAGGCAATGGATAGATTAAGTTCTCAGGAAAATTTGCCAATTAGTATAATAGCAGCTGATGTAAATGGTTTGAAGTTGGTTAATGATGCTTTTGGTCATGATATTGGAGACAAGCTGTTGATTAAAACAGGTCAAATTTTAGAAGGATCTTGTCGAGCTGAAGATATTGTTGCTCGTTTAGGAGGCGATGAATTTATTATTTTATTACCTCAGACAGGTAAAGAGAAGGTTATGCTAGTTAAAGATAGAATTCTGAAAAACTGTGCTGAGGTTTCTTCGTTGCCAGTCCCGTTGTCAATTGCTATCGGTCAAGTAACTAAAGAAATAGCAGAAGAAGAATTATGGGAAGTTTATAAAAAGGCTGACGAAAGAATGTATAATGATAAAGTAAGTTCTAAGAAAGAGGTTGAAAAGAAATTGATACAATCTTTGTTGACTACTTTAAATGATAAGTCGGCTGAAACTTTTCTGCATAATCTTCGGTTGCAGCGAATAGGATTTAAGTTTGGAGAGCAATTAAATCTTGCTCCACAAAAGCTAGAGAAAATCAGGTTATTAATTATGGTTCATGATATAGGAAAAGTAACTATTGCCGAAGAAATATTAACTAAGCCAGGTAATTTATCTAAACAAGAATGGATAACAATAAAAGGGCATGCTAAAACAGGGTATCAGATTGTATCAACAACAGATAAATATGCTCCGGTAGCAGCGGAAATATTATATCATCATGAACATTGGGATGGTAGCGGCTATCCTGAGGGGTTAGTAGGAGAAGAAATACCACTCTTAGCAAGGATTATGGCTATTATTGATGCTTATGAGGTGATGAGTACTGGTCGTCTCTATCAAGAAAAAATGACAGTAAAAGAGGCACGCCAAGAGTTGAAAAAGAAGGCGGGCACTCAATTTGATCCTGATCTTGTCGATGTTTTTTTGAATAGTGAACAGATGTTAGAAAATTAAAGTTTTGCTAGGCCCTCCTTATAATTTTCTATGAACAGATTGTTGTTTGAAATCATATAGTATAGTGAAGTTTGACTTTTTAGAGCAGAAAGGGGGGGCAAAAATGGATTATGGCTATGAAGCTCATGGTGGAGATAGTATGATTTGGATTTTCTTAATACTTATTTTGATTTTTTTCATGGGGGATTCACGAGGAGATCAATATTAAATTGACTTAAAGTTGCTTGGTCTTAATTGACTAAGCAACTTTTTTTATTTTTTACTTCAACAATCAAGATAAAAAAATAACAAAAATACAAGTTTTGTCTTGACGAAACAGAAATATCTGTTATAATAATAACGAAAGCTGACAGAAATATTTTTTTGGGAGTATAGTGAAAAAAATAACAAGTAATATAAGTCTATAAGGGGGACTACAAATGTCGATAAAAGAAGTGACAACAACTGAAGATTTAGAAGAGTTAATATCTGAGGTTAGTCAGGCGCAAGCAGAATTTGCTAATTATTCACAAGAGGAAGTTGATGATATTTTTAGAAGAGCTTCTGTTGCTGCTAATGATAAGCGGATTGATCTTGCTAAATTAGCGGTTGCCGATACAGAAATGGGAGTAGTT
>JBNJDB010000269.1:0-2624 GCA_051744465.1 Bacillota bacterium
GGTAGAACAGATAAATGAATTAATTGAAACTATGTCTTCAGGGATTGAGCAGATATCTGCCAGCAGCCAAGAAGTAACTAGTTTTGCTCAAGAAGCAACGGCTCAAACCGATACTGGAACAGAAAACATAGAAGAAACTACTGCTAGCATTAAAGAAATTAATAGTACTGTAGGAGAAACGGTAGATATAATTAAAGATTTAGATGAAAAGTCAGAAGAAATTGATGAAATAGTGGAGTTGATTACAAATATAGCAGAACAGACCAATTTGTTAGCTTTGAATGCAGCCATTGAAGCTGCTAGAGCAGGAGAACACGGTCAGGGTTTTGCCGTAGTAGCAGAAGAAATTAGAGAATTGGCAGAAGAGACTAATCAAGCGACTACTAAGATTTCTAGCATAGTGAATGAAATTCAAAACGAAACTGACCAAGGATTAACAGCGATTAATAAAGTAGAGAAGAAGGCAGAGAATGGGCAAGAGATTGCTGAAGAAACTAAAGAAGTATTTAGAAATATATCTAGTGCTAGTGAACAGACTGCTTCTCAAATTGAAGAAACTGCAGATGCTACTCAGGATTTAGCCCAAAGTAGTGATGAGTTGATGAATAATTCGGATGAAATTGTAAGTATGACAGAAGAAATAGCTGGTTCAGCTGAAGAACTAGCAGGAAAGGGCGAAGAGTTAGAAGAAGTGATAGATCAATTTAATGTGTAATGGTATAGGAGATAATTAGCAGTGCGCCCCGGGTTTTTGGCCCGGGGGTTATTCATTTTACTAAATTGCGATTATGAGTATCAATAACTAGGAGGGGGGATAGGATGTCTAATTTAATTTTAATAGTTGATGATACTACTCAAAATTTGCAAGTAGTAGGTAAGATGCTAAAAAATGAGGGTTATAAAGTAGCTGCGGTAAATGACGGAGAAGAAGCTTTAGATTTTGTAAAACAACGGATTCCTGATTTGGTCTTATTAGATATCATGATGCCGGGGTTAAATGGATATCAAGTTTGCCGTAAATTAAGTAAGATGCCGCAGTTGAAAGAAATACCAGTAATATTCATTAGTGCTTTAAATGAACTAGAAAATAAAATTAAAGGATTTGAAGTAGGAGGAGTAGACTATATAACTAAACCTTTTAGAAAACAAGAAGTTTTGGCTAGAGTAAAAACACATTTAGAATTAAGAAAAAATAAGAAACGAGTTAAAGAATATGCAGAACGCTTAGAAAAGCGAAATTATGAGTTAGAACAATTACAAGAGGAGTTAAATGAGCAATTGAAGCAAGCTAAACAGATACATCAAAAGTTTTTACCTGATGATTTGATGACTAAAAATTTAGCTATAGGAACTTATTATCAATTAACTCAGCAATTAGGAGGAGATTTTTATAATTATATTCAATATAATGATTTGATTATTGCTTATGTTGTTGATATTACTGGTCATGGTTTAGATGGTGCGTTATTGAATATTTTTGTGAGGGATGAAATTAATAATTTTTTACAGGAAATTGATAACCAAGATGATATTAGTCCAGCTGATATTTTAAAAGATATTTATCAGAAATATAATGAAGAATCTTTTGTAGATGATTATTTCATTTGTATTGGTATTTATATATTAGATAAAGTTAGTTTAGAATTAACTTATAGTAATGCAGGTCTGCAGTTGCCTGCTTTATTGCTTAGAGAAGATGAAATTATAGAGCTAAATAATAAAGGGCTTCCTATTTCTACTGCTATTAATAAAAATTGTTATGATTTCACTACAGTAGAAATTAATTTGAATATTGGAGACAAATTTTTGCTGATGACTGATGGTTTAATTGAAGAGAAAAGCCAAGAACAACGTTATGGTTTAGAGAGATTTAAGCAAGTAGCGCAGAATTATAATTCTTTCCCAATTCACGGTTTAATAGATAAAATAAGAAGAGATTTTAAGAATTATATTGTAGAAGATAAATGCCAAGATGATGTAACCTTATTTGGCTTAGAAATTAAATATGAATTATTAGAGGAAGAACAGTTTGAAATAAAAAGTAGCTTTACAGATTTGGCATTTGCTAAAAATAAAGTGAGAAAAATAATAGACCCGACTTGTATTGATATTGATGAATTAATAATGGCCTTACATGAGATTTTGAGTAATGCTATTAAACACGGCAATAAAGAAACAAAAGAAAGAAGTATAACTATTTCATTAGAAGTAACTAAAGAATATGTAGAGATTATTGTAGAAGATGAAGGGACCGGGTTTGATTGGGAAAGTACTTTAGCATCAGAAGAACTTTATGATAATTATAAAGAATCAGGGCGGGGATTGAGGATAGCTGATTTAGCTTGCGATAGTATTTATTATAATCAAAAAGGGAATAAAGTAACTTTGATTAAAATGAAAGAATAAATCAACTTGAAAGTGGGGTGAAAGATAATGAAAGCCGAGAGGAGGGCATATAGAAAACAGAATATTATACTTCTGCTAGTGACTGTTCTCTTGTTAGCAATATTTTTTGGAATGTTTTATTATTTTTATAATTTATCCTATCAAAAGCAGGTTGATTCTTTTTTAGAACAGCAGAATATTTATGCTTCAATAGTTAAGAAGAATTTAACTGCTCGGTT
>JBNJDB010000270.1:0-2618 GCA_051744465.1 Bacillota bacterium
TACATCCAAACAAAAATCACCTGCAACTCATGTTAAGTTTTTTTCCTTTACAGATGAAGATAATAACACATCTTTCCTCTCTTGTCAAGGAAATTAAAACAAGAATTGACTCAAGTTTTTATTTCAGTTCAAACTTTTTAACATATTTCATTACTTCCCTTCGCGTCTTTTTTCCTAATTTTTCTTTGATTTTTTTCATATGATATTTGATTGTTCGTTCAGTTAAATAGAGTTCATCTGCTATTTCTTGATAAGTAAGTCCTTCAACTAATAATTCAACAACTTCTAATTGACGTTTGGTTAACATTTGCTCAATTTTTGTTCTTATATCCTTTTTCTCTTGATTACAAATTTCTTTTAATAATAATTTTTCTAAACCAGGAGCAAAAGGATTTTTTCCAGCTTCAATTTCTTTTAAATCTCTTACTAATTGAGCCCCATCCAAACTTTTTAATAAATAACCTGAAGCACCCGCTTGCACAGCTGTTAACAAACTGTCTTCTTCTTCAAAACTAGTTAGAATAATTATTTGAATATCAGGCAACTTTTGCTTGATTTTTTTAGTAGCTTCTATGCCATCAATTACGGGCATCTTAATATCCATTAATATTAAATCAGGTTCCTTAGCAACTGCTTCTTTAATTACTTCTTCTCCATTATGTACTACTCCAACAACCTCAAAATCATCTGCTAAAAAATTTTTTAACCCTTCTATATATAAAGGATGATCATCAGCAATCATTATTTCCATCAGTCATCACTCCAGATTTAATAGGTAATGTTATAGTAATTTTCGTCCCCACTCCTGCCTCTGATTCTATTGCTATTTCTCCAGAAATTAACATTGTTCTTTCTTTCATAATATTCAAACCTGAACCACTATCATCAGATACAGTAACTATTCCCTGCCCATCATCTTCGACCACTATCTCTAAATAACTATCATTTTCTTTTATCTCTACAACTACATTGTCTGCTTGTGCATATTTTAGCACATTAGTTAAAGCTTCTTTAATTATAAACAGTAAATGCATCTTCTCTTCAATTCCTAAATAGCTTAAATCAATTTCATCAGAAAATTTTAGTTCTAGTTCAAAAAAATCATTTTCTTTTACTAAATCTATCTCCTTCTGCAATAATACAATAAAATCTTTATTATATTTAATGCCATCGCGAATATTATAAACATACTCCCTCATTTCTTTATGAGTTTTTTTAATTATTTTATTCAACCGAGCTGAATACTGCTGTGCTACTGCTAACTTCTCTTCTTCTATCTCCCTGCAAATAGCTTGAGTTTGAAGATCAGCAAAACTTAATACTTGCCCTAAATTATCATGAAGTTCTCGCGCCAAACGCACTCTTTCATCCATCACAGCTATTGTTTCAATCTGCTCTTTAATTTTATTTCTTGCCTGCTTTAAATCAGTTATATTATTTATAATTAAAACCCAAGTGGCTAAGTCCTGGTCAGTATCTTTAATAGATGAAATATAAACTTCGTAATAATTAGTCTCACCATTTTGCTGTTTTAAACTAAATTCCTTTTTCGGCATTCCTTCTAATCTTCGAGAAATATAATCAGCCAAATCAGGCATTACACCTGATAATAAATCGCCAACCTTAATCACTTTTGGCCCAAACATATTCTTAAGTTGCTGATTAATATCTATAATTCGTTTTTTATTATCTAATACCATAATTCCAGAATCCAATTTTTCAATTATTGTTTCTCGAGCTACGGGAACTATATCAAAAATATGCAGATAAAATATTCCTGCTCCCAAAATCAAACTAGCGATATTAAATACAATGGGATCAACAAATATTCTTTCCCAAGGAAGAATACCAGCAACAGATAAAATATCAGTTATTAAAAGAATAGCAAATCCAGTCAAGAGAAAAGCAGCCTGCCTTCTAAAAGTAGAATTTTTCTTCCACACAGTATTAATTAATAACACAACTGCAGTAAAAAGCAACAAATAACTATAACTATAATGAACCGTAAACCATGTCCCAAATTCTGTAGTCAGCGGATAAATCCCAGACGGGTTCAAAGAAAAATCACGGCGTAATAATCCATAAGTTTTGTCAGTCCAAGCCAATACTGCTGTAATAGAAGGAATAATAAACAGCAGCATAATCTTTTTTTTAGTCAACCACTGTTTATTAATAAATCTTAGTACCATAACTAACCATAACACCGGTAAAAAAGCAAAAGAAAAATACTGTAGATTTGACCAAAAAAACTTTGTTTGTTCATCTACTGCTGTTATCCCAAACATATAACATAAAACCCATAAACAACAAACACCCACACACGCAGTAAAACTCAATGCACCTCTCACATTTTTATGCCGGTAACTATAACCCCCTAAAAAACACAATATTATTAGTGAAATAAAATGGGGAATAACACTAGGGGAAAATTGATAATTCATTTTATCACCCTCACTACTGAAGTTAATATTACTTTCAGCTAAATTAATAGCCCTCACAATTAAATTAGTTGCTTAATCCATAATTATATATATATAATACTTAATTCACTAAGAGAAATTTATTCCCTGCTTCTATTTTTATTCTTTTAAAATTTCTCCCATACTCGACAATTAATA
>JBNJDB010000271.1:0-2601 GCA_051744465.1 Bacillota bacterium
GCAACAGGATATTTAAAAACAATTATTTCTTGGCGCTTAGGGTCTCTAAACCGATAAATAAATTTATTGACTAATATTCTATCACCTGGTTTTAAAGTAGGTTGCATAGAATCAGATGGTATATAAAATGCCTGAATAACAAATACAATCAAAATAAACGAAATAAGAACTGCAGTAGCAATTGCTTCTAGTAAATCTTCAGCCACTCTGCTTCCTCCTTTTATACAAAAAAGGGACAGGCTAAAAGCCAGTCCCTTATTATAACATCAGTTATTGATTACTATTCTTTTTTTCCTTTACTTGAGCAGCTTTTCCACGTAGCTCTCTTAAGTAATATAATTTTGCTCTATTTACATCTCCACGTTTAATAACTCTGATTTGATCAATTTTTGGAGAATGTAACGGGAAAATTCTTTCTACTCCAACACCAAAAGATGTCTTACGAACAGTAAAAGTTTCACCTATTCCGCCACCTTTTCGCTTAATAACAACTCCTTCGAAAACCTGAATTCTTTCTTTGCCACCCTCTGTTACCTTATAATCAACAGCCACAGTGTCGCCTGATTCAAATTCCGGATAATCATCATTCATCTGTTCTTGTTCAACAACATCAACTAAATTCATTTTTTTATCCTCCCTAGTTAGACGTTCATAACCAAATTGGGCTAGTGGACCGCCTGTTTTTATACGAAAGTAATTATAACACAACAATATCTATTTTACAAGATTAGTTTACTTCTAGATTAAAAAAACAGAATCTAAAAATTATAATTCAAATTAACTCTTAACTCTGGATCTTCAGTTTTCTCCTCATAAACAACATAACTTCCCACTTCAAATGGTTTCAAGCCTAATAAATATAAATTACTAGCAATCCCTCCCCCATAAGCAAGCGACTGGCTATCATGGCTCAGATAATCAGTAAACAAATATGCTCCCATATCTTTGAACTGAATCATATCTGACACTTGAACTGGTTGAGAAAATTGATATGTATATGCATAATCTACAGCTAATTGAAATTCAGGAGAACCTGTAGCAATACCCCGACCACGATAAATAATTGGAGCTTCTTGTAAATCTGTATTACTAACTACTACCTTTGGTTCTAAACTGAAGCTATTACTTAATTTTGTAGTTGCTTGCTGGGAAACTAAAATTTCGGGAACTTGATCTAATTGATCAACAAATAAATCTATTTCTCCTGCTAAATCAAAATTATGAAAACTAGCCT
Source organism: Bacillota bacterium (assembly GCA_051744465.1). Classification (GTDB taxonomy): domain Bacteria; phylum Bacillota; class Halanaerobiia; order Halobacteroidales; family Halobacteroidaceae; genus Halanaerobacter. The sequence goes on from JBNJDB010000271.1 coordinate 1,235, forward strand.
TATATTTATTATCCATAATAAAATATTTATTAGTTCCTATAGTTCCTAAACCAAGACCTAAATTATAATCAGCAGCATAATACTTTAGAGTTAACTCAGCATTATTATTTCCAGTTGCTTGTTGCTTGAATTTAGTTACTAGATCTAAACTAGGGGTTAATTTTTTCCATCTCACTTTTGCTTCTAGATTCTCCTTAGTATTATCTACAGCTAATAATTCCAAATTAAAATGCCCTTTATCTACTTGAAAACCAGACTGAAAATCATGTAATTGACTTCTCAATAAATCCTGTTTAAAAAATGAATAATCTTGTCCATAATGAATCAAAGGATCCAAACTCATAGTATCGATTATAATCCTGTCATATTTAATATCATTCAACTGCTGACTCAAATCCAACTTTTTTCTATCCATTTTTTGGGCTAAACCAATCTTACGCTGGGCCAATTTTTCTTTAAGCTGAGCTATCTTCTGCTTAGTATCTTCATAGCCAATAGCAATTAACTGCTCAACACTGGAAAAATCCATAAATGAATAATCTTTAACATCACTGCTAATTACTAAATCTGCATAATTAGTAAGTATTCGATCAGCATTCCGTTGATCGACAATTTCTAGATATCTATTAAGTACTTTCTCTGAATTATCATAATTAGAAGTATCAATATTAAACACATTTGTCGCAATTACAAAATCTGCCCCCAAAGCTGTCGCTGCTCCAGCAGGAGAACTTTCTACTATTCCAGGATCAACAAAATATCTTTCTTGTTGCTGATGAATCGGAAACAGATGCGGTATAGCATACGAGCTTTGAATCAACTCCGATATTTTACCAGTTGTAAACAAATGTTTCTGACCACTATTAATCTCTAATGATAATAAAGCTGTTGGAATTACAAAGTCTTCTAATCTTTTCTGCGGAACTATATTCTCAATGAATTTATTCACTTTAGCTGTTTCTAAAATTGAATTAGCATTAATAAAGTTCAAATCCAACAATTTAGAAAAAGGGGTCGCAATCATTAACTCTTCAATCTGTTCTATCGATAATCCACTACCATACATAGCTCCTACAATTGAACCCATACTAGTTCCTACAATAATATCAATTGGTATATTTTCTTCTTCTAAGGCTTTAATCACTCCCACATTAAAAAAGGCTTTAGCACCACCTCCAGTTAATGCTAAAGCAACAGTAGGTTTTTCTTCAAGCTGAAACCTAGAGACATCTCCTGTGATATATTCTTCCCTATCCTGGATTGTCTGCTCTATTTTTAGACTAGATTGTGCTGCATTAGCATAGGTACTAACACTTAAAATCACTATTAAAACAACCACCACTAGCTTAGACTTGCTAAATTCCATT
>JBNJDB010000272.1:0-2583 GCA_051744465.1 Bacillota bacterium
AAAGGTTGGGATTATATGTTTAAAGATTTCAGAAAGATAATAGTAGTTTTAGGAATTCTTTTATTTGTCACTTTATTATTAATCCCTACACCAGAGGGTTTGACACGAGCCGGACAGAATTCATTCGCAGTTTTTGTATTGTGTCTGACTTTGTGGATTAGCAATGTAATACCGTTATCAATAACTAGTTTATTAGGAATTGCTTTAATTCCCTTATTGGGAGTTCTAGGTTTAGAACAGACATTTTCTCTATTTGGTAATAAAGCAATCTTCTTTATTTTAGGAGCGTTGATCTTAGCGGCTGGTATTTATCAGACCGGTTTGGGTTCTAGAATTTCTTTTCTCTTGTTGCAAAATTTCGGGCAAGGGCCAAAGCGTTTGTTAATCAGTATTTTATTGACTTCGGCCTTTCTATCCTGTATCATGCCTGAACATGCTGTAGCAGCCTTATTATTTCCAATCATTTTAGAAATTGCAACTAGTTTAGAATTAAAACCATTACAGAGTAATTATGGGAAATTATTATTTCTAGTTATGGCTTGGGGTGCAATTGCCGGCGGAATCACTACCTTTTTAGGTGGGGCAAGAAACCTATTAGCTGTTGGTTTATTAGAAAAGAATTTTCCGCAACTATCAATTGGTTTTTTCGAATGGATCAAATATTCGTGGCCCATTCCTGCTCTGATCTTAACTGTAGTCTATTTTATGATTGAGCATTATTTTGAGATTGATATTGATAGTATTTCTGCTGCTCATGAGAAATTAGAGAAAGAAATGAAAGAAAGAGGTTCAATGTCTTCTAGTGAGCGAAGATTAGCAGTAGTTTTAGTATTAGTGGTCTTTAGTTGGTTATTCATCTCAAAATGGGTCGATATAGCGATTATCTCTATTTTAGGTGCCGTAGCGAGTTTCGTTGTTGGAGTAGTAGAATGGAAAGATATAGAGGATTATATTAACTGGGGAGTTATTTTAATGTATGGCGGAGCTATTGTAGTAGCCACTTCTTTAGTCGAAACAGGTGCTACAGAATGGTTAGCTCATGCAGTATTTGCTAATTTAGATCTATCTCCTCGTGTCTTTTTAGGATTTTTAGCAATCTTTACTATGTTAATTACTGAAGGAGTAAGTAATGTAGCTGCAGTAGCTATTGTCTTACCTTTAGCTTATAGTATTGGTGGTATTTATGGAATTAATCCAATTATCATCACTTTATCTGTAGCCTTACCAGGTGGTTTAGCATTTACATTACCAATGGGTTCACCACCGAATGCAATTGCTTTTTCTTCTGGTTTTTATCGTGTCAAAGATGTTGTTAAACTAGGATTGTTCTTAATGTTTGTTTCTTGGGTCGCTTATTTGCTTGTATCGAATTTCTATTGGCCATTATTAGGATTAGAGATTATGGCTTAAAGAGGTGTTTTTTAAAGAAGTTGATTTTGAATGTATTGAACTTTAGGGTTTGAACTTATCCTTTTAATTTTCAATTTTCAATTATCAATTCTCAATTATATCCCACAGGGAGTGGTAGAAGTGAAAAAGGTAATGGTACTATTATTTAGTTTTGCTGAATTAGACAAAGTAATTGACCACAGCTTTAATCTTTTGCAAGAAGAAGATGATTTAGAGGTAGTTGCGATAGTAGGAGAGGAAGTTTCTTCTTCTCTATCTGATTTGATTACTGATGTTGGATTTTTGGGTGATAAAGTAACTGAAGATGTTGAAAATGCAGTTGTTAATGAATATCAAGAACGAGCTGATAAATCTTTAGAACGGATAACCGATGAAGCAGAAGCAGATAATCATAATTTAGGTGTAGAAAAGTTGACTAAGATTTCTTTAGAAGAGCTAAAAGAAAAGCTAGATTATGATCAGGTAGACCATTTAGTAATTAATTATACCGAAGATCAGTTTCTATCTAATGAAGTATTAGACTATGATTTTGATGAATTCCTAGATAATTTAAATATGCCTTATGAAGTTTATTTTGATGGTGAATTATCGAAAACAAATAATTAAGATGGATAAAGGGAAGGTGGGGGGCTAGATAATGGATAAAAAAATTGATTTACACTTGCATACTACTGCTTCCGATGGTTCATTTCAACCAGCCGAATTAGTTGCTGCTGCAGTTGATAATGATTTAGCAGCGATTGCTGTAACTGACCATGATACAGTTGCTGGAGTAGAACCTGCTTTAGAAGCAGCGGAAGACAGAGAAATTGAAGTGATTCCCGGTATTGAATTAACGACTTATTATCAGGGCCAACGAGTTGATATTTTAGGTTATAATATAGACTGTACTAACGAGGACTTATTATCTATAATTAATAAATTGCAGAATGCACGTCAGATTAGAGCGCAAAAAATATTAGATAAATTAGCAGCTTTAGATGTTGATTTGGATATGGAGGAGCTACAAGAGATAGCAGGGGCAACAGGAATAGGTCGTCCTCATATTGCTAGATTGATTGTGCAAGAGGGATATGCTGAAGGGATGCAAGAAGCCTTTGATAATTATTTAGAAGATGGAGGTCCAGCTTATGTTCCCAAATATAAACTGCGTCCGAAAAGAGCGGTAGAATT
>JBNJDB010000273.1:0-2533 GCA_051744465.1 Bacillota bacterium
TTCAACTATCTATTTCTTTAATCTATCAGGTACAACATCATTAGCAATCATATCTTGGTCAGTTTCAGGTTTAACAATCCAGTCTACATTATCTTCTCCGACTAATAAAACTCCCGGACGAGGTAGACCATTATAATTACTACTCATTGCATAACCATAAGCTCCTGTGCAAGAAATTAATAATAAATCTCCTGATTCTGCCTGAGGAAGTTCGATATCCTCAATAAAGATATCACCTGATTCACAACACTTACCTGTGATTGTAACTTCTTCTTCTGGCTCTTCGTCAGCTTTATTAACAATTGTAGCTTCATAATCAGCATCATAAAGAGCTGGTCTAATATTATCTGACATTCCACCATCAACTGCTACATACTTTCTGATATCTGGTATTTCTTTGATTGAACCTACCTCATATAAAGTAGAACCAGCAGTTCCTACAATAGATCTACCTGGCTCATTAATTATTTTAGGTAATGGTAAATCTAATTTATCACACACATCTTTCACTTCTTCAGCTACAATTTTTGCATACTCATCAATATCCGGTTTTTCTTCATCTTCTGTATAGGGAATTCCAATTCCACCGCCAAGATTTAATTGTTCTAAGACAATTCCTGCCTCTTCATGAATTTCTTCAATAAATTCGATCATAACATCTATAGCCTTAGCAAACGATTCTAATTTAAAAATCTGCGATCCAATATGACAATGAATTCCTACTAAATTTAAATTATCTAACTTTTTAGCATGCTGAATCCCTTCTAGGGCCAAACCATTTTGAATTCCCAAACCAAATTTAGAATCAGTCTGTCCAGTTTGAATATAACTATGTGTATGTGCTTCAATACCTGGAGTTACTCGCAATAAAATATCTGGATTTTGATTCTTTTCCCCAGCAATTTCATTTAATAGTTCCAACTCATAATTATTATCAACTACAAAATAACCAATATCTGCATCTAAAGCCTGTTCAATTTCTTGAGGTGTCTTATTGTTCCCATGAAAATATATTTCTTCTGTAGGAAAATCAGCTTCTAGAGCAATACTCAACTCACCACCAGAAACTACATCTAATCCTAAGCCCTCCTGGTCAATAATACGCGCCATTGCTACTGACAAAAATGCTTTACTTGCATATAAAGTCTGTGAATTAGGGTACCACTTATCAAATGCCTCCCGATAATCTCGACAATTACCTCTAATTTCTTCTTCATCCATAATATAAAGCGGTGTCCCATATTCTTCTGCTATATCTACTAAATTATGATTAGCAATTTCCAAAGTCCCTGCTCTATTAATCTCCATAGTTCCTTGTAATTTCATTTAAATTAACTCCTTTCTCACTACTCACTTTTTATTCAAAACTGATAATAATCATTCTTAGTCACAATTTTAAATCATAATAACACACTTGCTATTAGTTGTCAATAGAATATTGATACTGATTATCAATGTAGTTGCTATTAATAATTATTTTTTATAATAAAGAGGGAACTACAGTTGAATCTATAAGTATTAAGTTTAAGTAAAAAATCTAAGGCGAGATTTAAAACCAAGATTAAGTTAAAAATACTAGAATACAATAAAAATAAACAAATTTAATTTTGCGAGAGGAGCTAAAATTTATGCGCGAAGAAAGAATTAAATCACTAAATGACTACCAAATCCAAAAAGAATCATATGTACTCTATTGGATGCAAGCATCACAACGGGCCCAAAATAATCAAGCTTTAGAATTTGCTATCAGAAAAGCTAATCAGCTTGAACAACCTTTATTAGTCTTTTTTGGACTTACAGCTGATTTTCCTGAAGCTAATGCCCGACACTATCAGTTTATGCTCGAAGGTTTACAAGAAGTAAAACAGGATTTAGCCCAGAGAAATATTAAACTGCTAATTCGCCAGCAATCACCACCAAGAGGCGTCCAAGAGCTGGCTCCTGAAGCTTCATTAGTTGTTACTGATCGAGGCTATTTAAGGGTGGAACAGGAATGGCGCCAACAAGTGGCTACAAAGGTAGAGTGTCCTTTATTACAGGTAGAAAGTAATATTATAGTACCTGTCGAAGAAGCATCACCGAAAGAAGAATATGCAGCCTATACTTTACGAAAAAAAATAAATAAAGTTCGGGATGAATATTTGAATCCAATTCCAAACAATCAATTACAGCATTCATCCTTAGATTTGGATTTTAACGGTTTACAGTTAGAAAAAATTAGTGCAGTAGTTGATCAATTAGATGTTGACCAGTCAGTGCCTCCTAGCCCACAATTCAAGGGCGGAACTAAAGCAGCTAACAGAGAATTACACGACTTTTTAGAAAATAAACTAGATAAGTATTCTGAATTGAGCAATGACCCGACTACAGATTATCTCTCTAATCTAAGCCCATATCTTCATTTTGGCCAAATATCTCCGAGCTATATTGTCCAAAAAGCACAAAAATTTGCTGATAGTCCCGGCTTAGAAGATTTTTTAGAGCAAATTATTGTTCGCCGTGAACTAAGTATTAATTTTGTCTACTACAATCA
>JBNJDB010000274.1:0-2532 GCA_051744465.1 Bacillota bacterium
AATTTGACTTTGCATTTGAATTAAACTGTTTCACTGCCTTACTGTCTTACTGTTTAACTATAAAGCTTCACTCAAAAGTGAAGCTTTATATAGATAATGATTAATAATTGTGAGGTGAAATAATGACCACAGATAAAATTTTAATAGTTGAAGATGAAGAGAAGATAGCCCGTTTTTTAGAGTTAGAATTAGAACATGAAGAATATGAAGTAGAAACTGTTTATGATGGTCGAACTGCTTTAGAACAAATTGAAGAAAATAATTATAGTCTCGTGTTATTAGATATTATGCTCCCGAAACTAAATGGTATGGAAGTTTGTCGGCGAGTTAGAAAAAATTTAGAGATACCTATTATTATGCTGACGGCGAAAGATGATACGATGGATAAAGTAATGGGGTTAGATTTAGGGGCTTATGATTATATGACTAAGCCCTTTGATATTGAAGAGTTGTTGGCTAGAATTAGAGGGATATTAAGGAGAACTGAGAATAAAACTTCTGCGCAGAATGAAAACATACTACAAGTTAAAGAGTTAAAAGTAAATACGCAAACTAGAGAAGTAATACTAGCGGGAAAAGAAGTTGAATTAACCAAAAAGGAATATGATCTAATAGTTTATTTATTACAAAACAAAAATATTGTACTACAGCGAGATCAAATACTAAAAAAAGTATGGGGTTATGATTATGTTGGTAATACAAATATAGTTGATGTTTATATTAGATATTTGAGGACTAAGATTGATGATAACTCTCCAACTGATTATATTGAAACAGTTAGAGGTGTAGGATATGTTATCAAAGATAAATAAATTAAAATTTTGGGACAAACAAAATGTACCGATTTTTGTGCAATTAACCCTAATTTATGCTGCAATATTCTCTATAACTATTATAATTTTAAGCGTAATAACTTTTTTCATTAGTCAATATTTGGGGCAGCAGAGAGTGGAAAGCTATCTTAGAGATGTGAGTTCTCAACTGAGTACTTATATTCAACAAAACCGAGAGATTGATAAAAATATATTTTCAGAAGTAGAATTAAGGGGGCCAATGAATTTTAAAATATATAACCAACAGGGTGAGGTAGTATTAGAAAGTCGTTCGCGACTAGTAGAGATTGCTCCTACAGCTAATTTAGGAACTATAAAAACAATAAAAAAAGAGATTGATTTTAATAATAAAGATTCAGCAAAAGATAAATACGATTCAGAACGTGGTAAAAAGAAAGCAAAAGAAGTTAAGATTTTATATTTAAATCAGCAGGTAGAGCATCAGGGCCAAAAGTTTTATATTCAAGTTCTAACATTACAGCACATTAAAGATGATTTTTTTGATATTCTATTACTTGTATTAGGATTAATTAATCTTGTAGCTATTGTATTATCAGTAATTATAGGTAGTTATATAGCTAAAAAAATATTGCGGCCAATTGAAGAAATTACAGAAACAGCTCAGCAGATAACCATTAATGATTTAGAACAGAGAATTGATACGACAGGTCCTAATGATGAACTACAAAACTTGGCGGTTACATTTAATAATATGATAGATCGTTTGCAGGATTCAATTGAAAAACAAAAACAATTTGTAGCAGATGCCTCTCATGAATTGCGAACGCCAATTTCTATTATTCAAGGTTATATAGATTTATTAGATCGTTGGGGGAGTGAAAATGAGGAAGTATTAACTGAATCTATTACAGCAATTCAAGAAGAAACTGTCAGTATGAAAGAAATGCTGGAGCAACTTTTGTTTTTAGCTCGTAATGATAAATCAGATTATAAATTTAATAAAGAACAGATTAAATTAGAAGAGCTAATCACAGAAGTATATACAGAAATGGAATTAGTAGCCCAGCAGCAGTTAAAATTAAATAGACTAGATTCTGCTACTATAAATGCCGATGTAAAATCTATTAAACAATTATTAAGGATAGTAATTGATAATAGTATAAAGTATACTCCCTTAGAAGGTGATATTTCAATAGAGGTAGTCCAATTAAACGAGTGGGTTGAAATTAAAATTCAAGATACAGGGTGTGGTATTCCTCCAGCCGAACTCGATAAAATCTTTACTCGTTTTTATCGAGTGGAAGAGTCTCGCACAAGAGACACAGGTGGAGCAGGATTAGGATTAGCAATTGCTAAGTGGATAGTCAAAGAGCACCAGGGTACAATTGAGGCAGAGAGCCAAGTAGGAGAAGGAACGTTAATTAAAATCCAATTGCCGTTAGATGAAAATGATGGTTAGAATTCTAATCAGATTTCAATCTGGTGTTAATGTATATTTCATTAGAGTAAAATATAATTATATTAAATTGAGATGGAGGGGGCTGCAAAGTTGCGATTATCAATTAAGAATAAACTTATAGTGTTTTTTTTATTAGGAAGTATTTTGTTGTGTACTTTAGGTGCTTTTGCTGCTGAAAAGTTAGAAATTATAGCAGCGATTGATAAAGTATTAGCAGAAAATAGTGAGTTAGAAATTGCTGGATTGAGGTTAGAAAATGCTAAATTTGATTATCAAAAG
>JBNJDB010000275.1:0-2530 GCA_051744465.1 Bacillota bacterium
TCATGATCAGATTCATCATGGTCACAAATATTCTCTTCTGTATCTAATTTATCTTCAATATAAGACCTTACTACTCCATCAATAGCACCTTGGGCTCCAGTCACAACTTCAATATCATTCTCATCAAAAATATCTTTTGCTTTACGTCCCATTCCACTAGCAATAATACAGTCTGCTCCTTTTTCATTTAAAAAGCGAGGTAAAAATCCCGGTTTATGTCCCGGATTATCAATTTGATTTTGACTCATAATTTGTTCACCATCTACTTCCACCAATGTAAATCCTGGGCATCTACCAAAATGTCCTGCTACTTGACCATTATCTGTAGGAATCGCAATTTTATGCATAATAATCACCCTCCGTATATTATTTAAGTCTCAGTATAAGTATAAGTTTAAGTAATCCCAACAAAAAACTGTTTTTTTAGGTTGCTCAGACTAGAGCTTAATCTTAAACTTAATATAATTCTCCTTTAACATTACTCCAAATCTCTTCTATTGATGCTACAGCTTGACTATCAGCTGCATAATCTACTACTAACTCACCTTGACGCATAGCTTCTACTACTATTTTAGAAAATGGAATTTTTCCTACTAACTCAACACCTTTAGCACTACAAAATTCTTTTATTTCTTGGCTTAAATCTAAATTAAGATCATATTTATTAATTGCTACCAGGGCAGGAATTGAAAAATGTTCTACCACTTCTAAAACCCGTTTTAAATCAGCTAAACCAGACTGGGTTGGCTCAGTAACAATTAAAGTTCCATCAACTCCATTTAAAGAGGCAATTACTGGACAGCCAATTCCTGGTGAACCATCAATCAAAACTAAATCTTTATCTTTTTCCTTGGCCCATATTTCAGCTTTTTCCTTAACTTGACTAACTAGTTTACCTGAATTTTCAGCACCTATTTTAAGTTTAGCATGAACCATCGGAGCAACTTTAGATTGTGAGTGATAGAGACTACCAGTAGTCTGCTCTTCTAATCTTAAGGCATCAGTAGGACACTGATCTACACAAAGATTACATCCTTCACATTTAATATCATTAACCTGATAATCTTCTGTAATAGCATTAAATTCACAGAGTTCAAAACATCTACCACAATCAATACATTTACTATCATCCTTAATAGCTAATTTCGCTCCTTTAAAAACTTCTTCTCGATCTAATTCAGGATTCATCAGCAAATGTAAATTAGGTGCATCTACATCACAATCTGCTAATACTAAATCATCAGCTAAAGCTGCTAAATTAGCAGTTACTGTTGTTTTACCTGTACCACCTTTACCACTAATTACTGTTAGTTTTTTGATTCTACCACCGCCTCAATATCTGCAAAAACCCGCTGGAATTTTTCTTTCCAGACTGGAATTTCTTCTACAAAAGGAATCCCCTCAGAATATAGTTCAGCAATCTTACGTTGAAAAGGTATTTTTAGCAATATATCTATATTATTCTCAGTAGCATAGTCTTCAATAATTTGATTACCATCTTCTTCAGCTCGATTAATAATAATTCCATAGGGTTTATCTAACTCTTCTACAACTTCAACAGCCATCTGGAGATCATGTAACCCAAATGGAGTTGGTTCGGTGACTAAAATACAATAATCACTATCAATAGCTGCTTCAATTGTAGGACATGTAGTTCCTGGTGGGGCATCAATCACTACATCTTTATCAGTCTTAATTTTTTCTTTTAACTTTTCAATTATTGGTACAGCAGACTCTTCTCCTATTTTCATCTTTCCTTGCCAATATTCTAAGTTATCACGAGCATCCAAATCCCAATTAATTTCTCCTGCTTCTTTGTCTTTTTCAGTAATTGCTCCTTCAGGACAAATATGTTTGCAACCACCACAACTATGACATACTTCAGGATAAACAAGAACTTCATCTCCTAAAATTGCCAAAGCATTATATTCACAAAAATCTACACAAGCCCGACACGCAGTACATTTTTCTCCGTCAATCTCGGGAATTTTACGTAAGACCGGCTCTGTTTTATCAGTGAAATCAGGTTTAATAAATAAATAGGAATTAGGCTCTTCTACATCAGCATCAAAAAACTGGAGATTATCCAGTGCAAGAGCTAAATTAGTAGAAACAGTAGTCTTTCCTGTACCACCTTTCCCACTTAATACTGTTACTTCCATTTTAATCTCCTCCTATTTCAATCCAGCGTGACTATCATTGGTCGGACTATCTAACTTAGTTAAATTATTAGCTTGGTAATCTTTTATTACCTGCTCAATTGACTCTTCCTTAGCAGAATAAATTTCTAAATCTGTACGTTGTAATCCATCAAAAGCTTTCGGTCCAATATTACCAGAAATCAAGACATCTACACCAGCATCTGCTACTGTTTGAGCTGCTTGGACTCCTGCTCCACTACTTGCATTTTTAGCTCCATTAGCAATAAATTCTAAATTATCATTTTCAGTATCAACTACAGCAAAGTAGCTTGCTCTACCAAATCTAGCATCCAATTTTGTCTTAAAACCTTTATCATCGACTGCTGTTA
>JBNJDB010000276.1:0-2526 GCA_051744465.1 Bacillota bacterium
TGTAGAAGTAGCTTTAGCTACTAGACCAGATTGTATGAGCAGAGATTACGCTACTGCTATTGCTGATTTAGTAGCAGATAAAGCCCCAGAGACCAATATGAATTTGGAATTAGGGCTGCAGAGTGTTAATTGTCATACTTTAAAAAATATTAATCGTGGTCATACTTTAGCAGAATTTATTGATACTGTAAATATTGCTCAGGAATATGATTTTGATGTAGGAGTACATTTGATTTTAAATTTACCTGGTGATGATGTTTTAGATGTAATTGAAAGTGCTAAAGTTGTCTCGGCTTTAGGAGTGGATAATGTTAAATTACATGCTTTGTATATTAGAGAAGATACGGAATTAGGACGTCAATATCAAAATAATGAATTAGAAATGATATCATTAGGGGAATATATAGAACGAGTGATCACTTTTTTAGAGCATTTAGATCCAGAAATAGGTGTGCAGAGATTATTAGGTAAGGCTCCGCAAGAAGGGACTTTATTTGTTAATTGGGGTTATAATTATAGTGAAGTTAATAATCTTATTCTGCAGGAAATGGAAGACAGAGATAGTCAGCAGGGAGATAAATTTGATTATTTAGATGGTAAAGCACTAAGCAAATTTGAATAAATATTAGGCTAAAAGGCGCGGGTTAAATACCAGAACTAATCAGATTTGTTTACTACTGATCAATTAATAATAGAAATTATCATTGATAACGCAGCAATTAAATTAATTATAACAAATAATATTTTTAGATTTTTAGGTTTGCTTTTAACAGCTATTTTACTTCCAATTAGTCCCCCGATTACTGCTGCTATAACTAGGGGGATAGCTAGTTGGAGATTGATATTCCCGTGTAAGCCATGCCCTATGAATCCCATTAGAGCTGTAACTGCGATCATAGCTGAAGAAGTTCCTACAGCTACTTCAATGGGGACTCCACAGACTAAAACCATAAGTGGTATTTTGAAAGATCCGCCTGAAATACCAATTGCTCCGGCTAAAAAGCCTACTGCAGAAGTAATAGGTATAGCAAGCCATAGATTAACAACATAATTATAGTCTCCAAAGTTTCTTTCCCAATACCCAAATTTGTTATTCTTTATTTTGTGATTTTTGACAGGAACAAGCATAAAAATGGAAACTAAAATTAACGAAATAGCAAACATTAGTTTTAAAATATAACTCTCAAAACTTCCTGCTGTATAGCCACCAATAAAAGCCATTATATCTGTTGCAGGATCAAGTATAAGGGCTAATTTCCAATCAACTTTTTGATTCTGATTAAAGACCAACATCGAAATAGTTGCTGTTGTAATCATTATTAGTTGGGAAGTAGTTGCTGCATGATGCATTGAAATTCCTGCTAATACCATAGCTAATATGTAAAAATTACCGCCACCTTTGCCGACCATAGCCATTAAGATTGCTATGGTTAAAATTACAAGACTTAGAATAAGTGTACTTTCGATTTTAAATCCCTCCTGTTTGAATATGTTATTAGGAACTTTGCTAAATAAATCATAGCAAAGTTATAATCATATGTCAAAAACTATAATCTATTTTCATCTATTAAATAAGAGATTAATAATTAAATAAATTTAGTAAAATATAGCATGAAATAAAAATTTGACAAAGTGGTTAAATTTAATATAACATATAAATGAATATAAATATGTTTATCTAACTTATAAGTTTACAATCATAATAAGGAGGAAGATAATATGGAGCAAAACCGAGACAAAGCAGAAGGATTAGGATTTTTTGAAAGATATTTAACTATTTGGGTAGCAGTTTGTATTGTGACTGGGATTATAATTGGACGATTTTTGCCTGCTATTCCAGAAACATTAAGCCAATTTGAATATGCCCAAGTTTCAATTCCAGTAGCAATTTTGATTTGGTTTATGATCTATCCGATGATGGTGCAGATTGATTTTAGTAGTATTTTAGAAGCAGGTAAAAAGCCAAAAGGATTAGGTCTAACTTTAACTATTAATTGGTTAATTAAGCCGTTTACGATGGCCTTTTTTGCTTGGTTATTCTTAAAAAATATTTTTGGGGCTTTTATTAGTCCAGAATTAGCAGATCAATATATAGCAGGAGCAATTTTACTAGGAGCAGCACCATGTACTGCTATGGTTTTTGTATGGAGTTATCTTACTGATGGAGATGCTAACTATACTTTAATTCAAGTAGCAGTTAATGATCTAGTGTTAGTATTTGCTTATGCTCCATTGGTAATGCTGTTATTAGGGGTTACAGATTTTTCTGTGCCATATGATACAGTATTATTGTCGGTAGTACTATATATTCTGATACCTTTAATTGCAGGTTATGTTTCGAGAAAATATATTATCCAGAAAAAAGGAATAGAGTGGTTAGAAAATGTTTATCTTAAGAAATTAGATAAATTCACAATTATTGGGTTATTATTAACCTTAGTTATTTTATTTTCTTTTCAGGGGGATATAATTTTAAATAATCCGCTAGATATTTTATTAATTGCGGTTCCGCTTACAATTCAAACT
>JBNJDB010000277.1:0-2522 GCA_051744465.1 Bacillota bacterium
AAAATATAATAATGCAAATCAATTTTGTAGTTAAGGGGGGGTTGTAAACAGTTTAATTATTTATAATCAAATATAATTATTTTGAGGTATAAATAGATAGATTTTGGTTATAGTATTAATATGTGATAAAAAATGAAGTTATCAATTAAAGAAGCAGCTAATTTTTTAGGAGTTGCAATTTCAACTTTGAGGCGTTGGGATAAAGAAGAGAAATTAGTTCCTGAACGTACTGTAGGTGGGCATAGAAGATATGACAAAAAGAAGTTAATTGCTTTTCAAACTAAAGAGGATAATAACAGTCGATTAACTATTGGTTATTGTAGGGTTTTTAGTAATAGTCAAAAAGAAGATTTAGAACGACAAATATATAAAGTTTCTAGTTATTGTACAGCTAATGGTTATCAATTCAGGATTATTAAAGATATAGGTAGTGGTCTTAATTATAAGAAAAAAGGGTTTAAAGAACTTATTAAATTAATTGAAAGTAGAGAAATTGGAAGAATTGTAGTTAATTATAAAGATAGACTTATCAGGTTTGGTTATGAAATGTTCGAACAGATATGCGAACTAAATGATGTCAAAATTGAAATAATAAATCATACTGAAGATAAAAGTTATCAAGAAGAATTAGTAGATGATGTATTGTCAATTATCACGGTATTTTCAGCTAAATTATATGGAAGTCGAAGTCATAAATCTAAAAAGATAAAGACAAGCAATAAAGAGTTATTTACTATTGATTAAATATTTTAAAGTTAAAGGAGAAGAATAGATGCTACGCACAAGCAAAATATTAATCAAAGATCAAGATTTCAAAGAATTTGCAATTGATAAGGTATATCTAACAAGGCACTTTGAAAATATGCTGCTTATTTTACTAGAACAGGACTATAAACAAGAGATTGGTGATAGAAAGTTGATTTCTAATCCCTATGTAATGAGAGCAGTAATTAGAGACACCAAAGGTGGTAAATATGCTGAGAAAGTAGCCTATATGAAAGAGAAATATAAGGATCATGATCTAATGCAGGATTTAATTGAAGTTGGAAAACAACTAAAAAAAGATAATCTTGTGATGACTATCAGAAAAGTAAGAGGGAATTTTAAATCTTTTTATACCAAAAATAAAAGTGATGATAAAAAAGCAAAACCACCCAAACCTAAAAGTTTATCTTCACTAAATCACTATACTCTTTTAATTGATAATGATAAAGGTTTAGGGCTTTCTTATTTAAAGAAAGGTAAAGACAAATTAGGTATTACTCTAGATCATGATAGAGGCAGACAATATATAAGAGTTAATCAGCAAAATCTAAAACAATTAGTGGATGGTGACTTAGATAATATCCAATCTATTAATCTGCAATATTCTAATGGTGAATTGTACCTATTAGTTACTTATCACCATAATAAAAAGGTACAAAATAACAACCCGCATAAGATTGCAGGTCTAGATATAGGGATTAATAATCTAGCCGCAATTTATATAGAGGATAAAGATAGCCCTAGTCTTATAGTAGATGGTAAGAAGTTTAAGAACTATAATAGTCAATTTAATCGGCAAATAGCTAAATTGTCTAACGCTATGGACACTTTAGAATCTAAAGCTAGAAAGAAATATTTAAGAATATATATAAATTACCTCTTCGAAAAAAGAAACAGGTTTTTCTATGACCAATTTCATAAAGCCAGTAAAAGAATGTTGGAATACTTAGATAAACATAATGTAACTGAGCTGGTTATATCATATACTCTCAATGATATAAAAAATAATGGCAATTGCAATATGCAGAAAAAAACAAAACAAAATTTCATCCAAATTCCATTCATTAAATTATTAGAATATCTAGAGTATAAAGCACAAGATTTTGGAATTGAAGTGACAGTTGTTGATGAAGGATGTACGTCAAAATCTAATTCATTTACTAAAGAAGTTTATAAAGCTAAATCATTACAGAAAAAGATTAAAGATTTAAAACATCAACAAGATAAGACTGAATCTGATATTGAGTATCAAGAATATCAGCGTTTAATTGATGCTTGCAAAAAATTGTTGAAAAACTACAATTATTCAGGTGAGCGAGTTAAACGGGGGTTATATGTTGATGACAGCAATGATTTAGCAATAAACTCTGATATTAATGGAGCTAGAAATATTTTAAAATTAAGTCCTAATTATCAAGAGCAGAAATGTACTAATCTTTCTAAACTCTGTAACCCAATTAAAGTAAATAGTGATTACGAGTTTGCCAAACTGCTTAAAGATAGCTGGGACTATGAAATTAAGAGGAAAGTAGTCTAAAAAGCACACCCGAGTCTTTTTTAAGATAGGGTTCGTGGATAAGAACACCGTAATTTTGGTGTTAACGCTGTAATCTACTCATTTGCTAATTTTGATTAGCTTTGAGCAGATATAAATCAGCGGCTAATTATGGGCCAATTCAAACTAGATATGCATGTTCATACTGCTGAAGTAAGTAGCTGCGGTCGGGTCAAAGCAGAAGAAGTAGCTAAACTGCATC
>JBNJDB010000278.1:0-2504 GCA_051744465.1 Bacillota bacterium
TCTTTAGTTGATTTTGATGTTCTTCAAATTTCTGTTTGATCAACTCTTGGTCAATATTGGTGACTGAATCTCCACCATCTCCAATATCTGCTTCTGATTTTAACTCTTCCATCAATCCTTCGGCATCAAAGGGAACTTCATCTTCTAATTCTACCCCTTCTACCTTCTGATACTCTTTGAAACTAGGATCTAAAGCAACCCATGTTTTTCCGGTTTCTTCTGTTGTAATCCCTGCATAATCTTTGAGAGATACTTTCGCTTCTACCCATGTATGTTCTAACTTGGCATAGGCAATTTTGCCTCCTTGAGTCAGACCAGTCGTAGGAATCCCACCTGAACTAAGTGCATTTAAAGCTGTTTTAGCATCTTCAATTCCTACCCAATTTTTTATCTTTTCAATTGGAACTGTTACTGTTCCTGATACATAACGTGTTGGGATATCTGACTCACGATATAGCGCCATCAATAACGATGCTTGATCAAAATCATTACCGCTTTTCTGCCATAGAGTCTGTTGGGCTCCTTTGACTGAACCATAGTACGGTTCATAATCAAAATTATTGCGAACATGTTCATAAATCTTAACTGGATCATTATCTAGTTGTCTTGCTAACTCTTTAATTTCTGGGGTGAATTCTATTTCTATTGTCTCTTGTAAATCATCAGGTCTGCTTTGAATTCTAAAATCATTACTACTAGATTGTTGATTATATTGATAAGCTGGATTAATAGATTCATATTCTCCTGGTTCACCAGGATCTAAATTAACATCTTTGTCAGGAAAATCATTATTCTTAAAGGGATTAAACTCCTTTTGTAACCACTTTTCTTCAATAATACTTTTTAACTCTTTTACTTCATCTTCTCGCACTGAATTATAATTGGCTTCTGTAATAGCGGTTAATCCCTGAATTAATTTTTCTACATTCTGCTTATAATGTTTATTAAACTGTTGATTTCTTTCTAATACTTTCTTTGCTACTCCTTTTTCTTTTAAATTTGCTTCTGTCTGAGCAAGTTCGTCTTTTATTTTATCATCTAAATCTTTTATTTCTTCTTTTAATTGAAGTAGCTTTTTATTATCCTTATTTCCATTATTCTCTTTCAATACCAAAAAGACCTTTTTTATTTTCTCTTGTAATCTATTCAGATTGCTCTTTTCTTGTCGTTGATGCTTAGCACTAGATTTCTGCACCCTACTTTCTAGATTATGCTTATCAAAAGCATGAGCTGTATAATAACCTGCTGAAAGTGTCATATGAAGCACAAACAAAGTTACTACTAAAACTACAAACCGATACTGCTTTAATTTTTTTAATGCTGTTCTTAACATTTATCTTTTCCTCCCAATTTCTATTTTTAATATCTAAGACTGACCAAGAAACTATCTAAATGATTTAATTCTCTAATTAAAATTTAGGAGGCTTGCAACTATTTATAAAACCAAGCCTCCTAAAGAGAATTTCAATCTTGCCAATTAATTATTTAACCTCTAATATCGCCTCTATAGCTGCCGCTGTAGTTAAAGCATCATTATCCCAACTACCATCAGCTAATCTATTATTTTTTAACTCTTTTAATGTAGCATCTATTTCTGATTGAGACAATTGTTTATAAGTTAAACATAAAGCTCGAGCAGTTTCTAAACTGCTATCTCCATAGCTACCTGAACTATTGCGCTGAGTTAATAACCACGAACGAGCCTGTGAAGTAATAGGACCAACATTCAATCGATCTGACAAGCGATCTAATTCTTCAGTTGCCATTGTAGTTAAATAAATGCTGCCCTCTTCATCGCTCTGTACAGTAAAACTCCCATCATCTTTCTGTTCTTGTTGTAGATATCCACCTGCTTGGGCATAGACTGTTGAGTTAGTATATCCTGCATCTAATAAAGCTCTAAGTGCTAAAGTAGTATCCCAAACATTACTTTCTTGACCTTTTTTAAAGCCCCAGCCTCCATTTCTCTGTTGACCTGCTAATAGTTGATTCACTAAATCTGATACATCTTCGCCTGCTTGAACTCCAATAGAAATTCGGCGAGCCAAATAATCATAATTTTTCTGATCAGCAAAATCAGTTAACCAACTAATATTTCCAGCATTAAAATCACTATAATCTTCTAACAAATAATTAATCTCTGCTAGATTATAGTATCTAAAGGCTTGATCTATATAGAGCTTATCTCCTACTAATTGGTCTAGATAAGCTAAACCATCTTCTAAGGTCTCACTAGTTGGATTATACTTTTGTAATGCTAACATAACTAATCCTGAACTAAAGTTATTAGCTTTTTGACCAGGATAAATACCCCAGCTACCATTCTTATTAATTAATTGTTCTAAATAATTAGCAGCTTCTTTAAGCTCTTCATCATGGTTTCCTTCTTCTAATAAAGCAAGCATCGTCCACGCGGTATTAGTATTGCTACCCCAATTTCCGCTACCACTCTGTTGTAATAACAACCACTTGAGAGCCTCTTCAACTGCTGAATTATGATAGCC